>CAZUYW010000289.1:0-4050 GCA_964624775.1 uncultured Iamiaceae bacterium | reverse complement strand
CAGTACGACTGGGTGGCGGCCACCACCGGCGCCCAGTCCGCCGCCGGCTACCAGCTCGCCGCCGACGAGGCGGTCATGCCGATCGGTGGGTTCAACGGCTCCGACGCCAGCCCCACGCTCGCCCAGTTCAAGGCGTGGGTCGCCGCCGGGCGGGTCCACTACTACATCGCCAGCGGGGGTGGCATGGGCGGCGGTGGCGGGGGCGGCATGGGCGGCTCGCAGAACGCCTCGGCCATCGCCAGCTGGGTGTCATCCACCTTCACGGCCACCACGGTCGACGGCGTGACGCTCTACGACCTCACCGCCTCGTGATCGCCTGAGCTCGGTGACGACCCGACCGTGTCCGTCAGGGCAGCGCCCAGGCGGGCACGGTCGACGTCGCGGGGTCGAGGTGATCGAGCCAGTGGTCGAGGCCGGCGGGGTCCGCGAGCGAGCGGGGGTGGTGGCCCGGCAGGGCGGACACGACCATCACCGGCAGCGCGGCGAGCACGAAGCTGAGCGACCAGCGGGCCAGGCGCCAGTGGGCGACGGGCGACCACAGGCGGCCCTCGCCGGCGAGCATGACGAGGGCGGCGACGAAGGATGCGGTGGCCAGCACGATGGCGGCGACGGCCGTGGCGCCGGCGTAGCGGAGGCGACCACCGCCCCGACCCTCGTACACGTCGAAGGCCACCTCCTTGTGCTCCACCTCCTCGGCGAGGTGCCACAGGAACATGGTGGTGGCGGTGGGTTCGGCGTCGGCGAGCAGGCGCAGGTGCTTGTCCACCCAGCGGGCCGCCACGAACGCGATCGTCTCGAACCCGGCGGCGAACGCCAGCCCGAAGCGGGTGCCCCGGCGGCGCAGCCGGGCGAAGATCGCCGCCTCCCACCGATCGATGCGGGCCAGCCCGGGGTAGGCGGCGAGGAGGTGGTCGTTGAAGCGGCGGTGCTGGCCGTGGTGCTGGGCCTCCTGGGCCGCGTAGGCCCGGGCGTCGGCGGCCAGCTCGGGATCGGTGGCGTCGAGCTCGTCGGCCGCCGCCCGCACCGACGCCACCACGTAGGGCTCGGCGTGGGGCATGAGCAGCGACACGGCGTTGGCCGCGACGGCCAGCTCGGGGACGCGCGGCGTCCACACCGGATCGAGGTCCTCTGACCAGGTGAAACGGACCCGTCGGGAGGGGACGCGGGGAGTCACCCCGTTCCATCGGCAGATCCGGGCGGATCGGGAGGCGGTGGGCCAGACTGCGGCCATGACCGATGCCACCACCCCCGCCGGCGCCCCCGATCTCAGCCCGAAGGCCGCGTCCGCCGCCACCGCCGCCGCCAACGCCGCCGCCGCCGACCTCCCGTTCCTCGGGGACCCGGCCGACCACGAGCGCGCCGTGCGGGGCCGCGTCACCACCGGCCCGACGCAGCTGCCCTCGCCCGGGGGCTGGAACGTGTGGGACCTGGGCGAGTACCACTTCCTCGACGAGGACGTGCCGCCCGAGGTGCACCCGAGCCTGTGGCGCCAGGCCCGCCTCAACCGCGAGGCCGGCCTCTTCGAGGTGGCCCCCGGCTTCCACCAGGTGCGCGGCTTCGACCTCGCCAACCTCACCGTCATCGAGGGCGACGAGGGCTGGATCGTGATCGACCCGCTCACCTCGGTGGAGACCGCGCAGGCCGCCATGGCCCTCGTGAACGAGGAGCTCGGCGAGCGCCCCGTCACCGCCGTCATCTACACGCACAGCCACGTCGACCACTTCGCCGGCGTGCGCGGCGTGGTCGACGAGGCCGACGTGCGGGCCGGCAAGGTCCGCATCATCGCCCCGGCCGGGTTCCTCGAGGCCGCCGTCAGCGAGAACGTCGTGGCCGGCAACGTGATGAGCCGCCGCGCCTCCTACATGTACGGGATGCTGCTGCCGAAGGGCCCGCAGGGCCACGTCGACGCCGGCCTCGGCAAGGGCATCCCCCTCCTGGCCGCCCAGGGCCTGATCGCGCCCACCGAGGAGGTCAGCGCCACGGGTGCCGAGCTCGTGGTCGACGGCGTGCGCATCCACTTCCAGGTCACGCCCGACACCGAGGCGCCGGCCGAGATGAACTTCCACTTCCCGGACCACCGGGTGCTGTGCATGGCCGAGAACTGCACCTGCACGATGCACAACCTCTACACGCCCCGCGGCGCCCAGGTGCGCGACTCGCTGGCCTGGTCCAAGTACATCCAGGAGGCGATCGACCTGTACGGCGACGTCACCGACGTGTGCTTCGCCAGCCACCACTGGCCCCGCTGGGGCCGCGACGACATCCTCACCCACCTCGGCCGCCAGCGCGACACCTACCGCTTCCTGCACGACCAGACCCTGCGCCTCGCCAACCACGGGCAGACCTCCAAGGAGATCGCCGAGGCCCTGCGCCTCCCGCCCGAGCTCGAGGCCGAGCCGTCCAGCCGGGGCTACTACGGCACGATCAACCACAACGCCAAGGCCATCTACCAGCGCTACCTGGGCTGGTTCGACGGCAACCCGGCGAACCTGCACCCGCACCCGCCGGTCGACGCCGGGAAGCGCTACGTCGAGTTCATGGGCGGCGCCGACGCCCTGCTCGCCAAGGCCCAGGCGTGCTTCGACGAGGGCGACTACCGCTGGGTGGCCGAGGTGGTGAACCACCTCGTGTTCGCCGACCCCGACAACATGGCCGCCCGCGCACTGCAGGCCGACGCCCTCGAGCAGCTCGGCTACCAGGCCGAGTCCGGGCCGTGGCGCGACTTCTACCTGACCGGCGCCCAAGAGCTGCGCCACGGCCCGCCCGTCGGCGTGGGCTCGAACACCGTCGGCCGTGACACCGTCGCGGCCATGACGGTGTCGATGCTGTTCGACTACCTCGGCGTGCGCATCGACGGGCTGGCCGCCGCGGCCGCCGGGCCGTGGTCGATCGGCGTGGTGGTCACCGACCGGGACGAGCGCTGGCGGGTGGGCATCGAGCGGGGTGCGCTGCACGCCACCGCCCTCGGCGGCGGGTCCGATCCGATCGACGCCGTCGACGTCACGTTCACCCTCGACCACGCCTCGCTCGCCGCCCTCGTGATGGGCGCCACCACGATCGACGCGCTGGCCGAGGCGGGAGCGATCGCCGTCGACGGCGACGCGTCGGTCCTCACCGGCCTGGTCGACGTGTTGGACACGTTCGTCCTGATGTTCCCGATCGTCACGCCGTAGGCGTACCTAGGCGTGGCGGTGGCTGCGGTGGCTGCGCAGGATGGCGCGCAGCGACCGCAGCGCCCCCGAGCGGGGCGGCCGCTCCCGGAACGACAGCGCCTCGTCGAGCACGCGCGGCCCGGTCACGATCCGTCCGTGGCCGGGCAGCAGGTGCTCGACGTCGAGCGGGCGCAGCCGCGCCTCGGTCGCCGCGCTGCGGGCCTCGTCGACGTACTCGGGGTTGAACCAGGCCTTGCCGCCGACGGACAGGATCGTGTCGCCGGACAGCAGGGTGCGGGTCCGGGCGTTGTAGAGGCACGTCGAGTCGTCGACGTGGCCGGGTGTGGCCAGCACCTGCCAGTCCGGGTGGCCGGGCAGGGTGTCACCGTCGGCGAGCCAGTGCGCCGGCGCGAACGGGAACGTCGGCCCGGACTGCCCGTACCCGATGGCGCCGCTCGCCTCGTTGACCTCCTTCAGCGCCCCGAGGTCGAAGGGCTGGTCGGCCATCACCGGCAGGATGCGGGCGACCTCCCGCGGCCCGGGGCTGCGGAACTCGCCGGTCTCGATGATCGGGCGCAGCTCGGCCGGGAAGCACACCTCGGCGTGGCTGTGCTCGCGCAGCGCCGGGAGGCCGCCGACGTGGTCCCCGTGGCCGTGGGTGGCGATCGCCGACCCCAGCTCGGCGAGGTCCGACCCGATGTGGTGCAGCTCCTCGCTCGCGGTGTCGACGTGCGACGGGAGGCCGACATCGACCAGGAACGGCTGCCCGGCCCCGCCGTCGTGCACGAGGTAGCAGGTGAAGAGCCACCGCGAGATCACGGTGATCCCGATCTCGGGGAGGCGGGTGACGACGGGTGGCAGGCGGTCGGACACGCCCGGACGGTACCGGAGGCTCAGG
>CAZUYW010000288.1:0-4057 GCA_964624775.1 uncultured Iamiaceae bacterium | reverse complement strand
GCGGGCAACGGACGACGCCGCCGCGCACCTGACGCGGGGCCGCGCCGCCGAGCGCGCCACCGCCGAGCAGCCGGCCGAGGCCGAGGCCGCCTACAAGGCCGCGCTCGCCGCCGTCGTCGCCGCCGAGACCGGCGAGGCCCCCACCTGGGCCCCGCCCACCCCCGAGCCCGACGCCGAGCCCGAGGGCGGGGGCGAGCCCGACGGCGCCGCCGAGCCCGAGCCCGGGGCCGCCGGCGCCGCCGAGTGGTTTTCGGACGCCCCGTCCGAATCCGACGAACCCGACGCCTGATCGCTTTGTGGAGCCTGGCAGTCGCTGAGCGACCGCCAGGCTCCAGAAAGCGGTGGAGATCAGTCGGAGCCGGGGCGACGGTCGGCGTCGCGGGTGGCCCAGAGGTCGGCGAGGTTGCCGTCCCAGGACGACGGCATGGTGCGGGCCAGCTCCTCCGGCGTGGGCTCGTGACGGTGGCGGGCCTCGGCGGGGAGCAGGTCGACGAGCGCGGTCATGATGCGCGTGGTGTCGGCGTCGGCACTGCGGTACTTCAGGTCGACGGGGTCTCCCACCCGGACCCGCACCGTGGGCGGGTGCCCGATGGCGAGCACGTTGGGGGTGCGGGCGTTGCGGGGCCACACCCGCTCGGTGCCCCACAGCCCGATCGGGATCACCGGCGCCTTGGTGAGGGCGGCGAGCTTGGCCGCGCCCCAGCGGCCGCGCAGCTCGGGCTCGAAGAAGGCGTAGCCCCGCGGGATCGTGCCCTGGGGCATGAGCGCCACGACCTCCCCGGCATCGAGCGCCTCGGCGGCGGCAGCGAGCGGTTCGTCCGACCCCGAGCCGCGGTCGACCCGGATGCCGCCGAGGGCGGCGGTGAGCTGCCCGACGACCGGGGCGTCGAACACCTCCTTCTTGCCGAGGAACCGGACCGGACGCCCGACCTTGGCGAAGGTCATGCCGATGGCGAGCGGGTCGAAGTAGGACCGGTGGTTGCCGACGACGATCGCCGGGCCGCTCGCCGGGATGCGCTCGGTGCCGGCGATGTCGAAGCGCACCCACGGGAACAGCTCGGGCCGGGCCAGCACCTGCAGGGCCCGCTGGGGCTCGATGCCGGCGAGCTTGGGCACCCCGGCCGGCACGTCGAAGAACTGCGACGGCCAGCGCCGGGCGACCGCCACGAGGCGCAGCCGGGGGTCGGGGTTCACCACGGTCGGGAAGCGCACGGCGTTCAGCAGCGGGAGGTCGTACACCGAGTCCGAGTAGGCGTAGCTGCGGGCCACGTCGACGCCGTGGGCCGCCGCCCACTCGCGGACCGCGGCGAGCTTGCCCGGGCCCCACACGAAGAGGCCGTCGATGGTGCCGTCGTAGCGGCCGCCGTGCTCGCCGTAGCGGGTGGCGATCACGTCGTCGAGGCCGAGCGCCTCGGCCAGCGGGGCCACGAGGTCGTAGGGGGAGGTGGTGGCGAGCACGACCCGCCGGCCCTCCTCCTGATGGCGCGCGATCAGCGCCTTGGCGAACCCGGGCACCTCCTCGACGAGGCGCTCGGCGGCCATGCGGCCGGCGTCTTGCACCAGGCGTCGGTCCCACCCGGCGGCGGCGCGCGCCATCTGGCGGGTGGCGACCATCGCAGGGATGGTCTCGCCGACGACGTCGAAGAACCGGAAGAGCGCGGCCTCACCGGGGATGCTGCGGTCCGGCAGCACGCCGACCTGCTTGAGCATGGCGGAGAACACGGGTCCGCTCGCCCCGGCGAGCAGCGTGCGGTCCAGGTCGAAGAAGGCGGCGTCGTCCACGTCGGCAGCCTAGGACCGGCGCCGACGGCGGGGGCCGGAGGTCGTTGACGAGCCGACCCGCGGCTGCGACGCTGCGGCCCCACCACCAGGAGGACCCGTGCCCCACCCCCTCGACGAGTTCCCGATCCACCAGGCCCCGCTGTCGATGGCCCACATGGCGACGTCGGACCGCAACGCCTACGACCGCTGCTACTTCAACGCCCACGGGCGCACCGGGGACCCGTTCCTCGTGACCGGCCTCGGCTTCTACCCGAACCTCGGCATCGTCGACGGCTACGCCACCGTGCGCGTGGGGAACCGGCAGATCTCGGTGCGGGCATCGGACACGATCGAGGGCCACGACCGCCTCAACCCGTCGGTGGGTCCGTTCCGCATCGAGGTGATCGAGCCGCTCGAGCGGCTCCGCTTCGTGTGCGACGGCGATGACCACGGGGTCGGCTTCGACCTGACCTGGCAGGGCTCATTCCCCGCGGTCGACGAGGAGCCCCACGTGTGGCGCTCGGGCCGCAAGGTGCTGCTCGAGGCCCAGCGGTTCGCCCAGCTGGGCTCGTGGGAGGGTGAGCTGCGGGTCGACGGCACCACCCACGCGGTCACGCCCGACGTGTGGCTGGGCAGCCGCGACCGCTCGTGGGGCATCCGCCCGAGCGGCGAGGCCGAACCCCCCGGGCGCGCCGGCGACGAGCCGATCGAGGGGTTCTGGTGGCTCTACCTGCCGCTGCGCTTCGACGACTTCGCGGTGATCGTGATCATCCAAGAGGACCCGGATGGCCACCGGGTGCTCAACGACGCGGTGCGGGTGTGGCCCGCCGCCGCCGGCCGCCGCCCCGAGCAGCTCGGCTGGCCCCGCGCCGAGATCCACTACAAGAGCGGCACCCGCGAGCCCACGGGCGCCACGGTCCACTGCACCGAGCCCGACGGCACCCCGCTCGTCATCGAGGTGAGCTCGCTCGGGTTCGTCGCCCTGAACGCCGGCACCGGCTACGGCGGTGACCCCACCTGGACCCACGGCTGCTGGCGCGGCCCGAACTGGGTCGAGGGCGTCGACATCGACCTGGCCGACCCGGCGGTGGCGGGCATGATCCCCTTCGGCCTGCTCGACCACGTGGGCCACGCCCGGATCGGCGACGCCGAGGGCTGGGGCCTGTTCGAGCACGGCACCTTCGGGCGCCACGACCCGAGCGGCTTCGCCGACTTCGGGTCGGTCGCCCCGTAGCGGCCGCATCCGGCACGAAAACGGCGAAGGGATCGGCCGGGGAAGCCGATCCCTTCGTACGGTCTGAGCAGCAGGGGAACTGCTCGACCCGTCGCTCGAGGCCCGGAGGGGGACCGTTGGCCTCGGCGGTCTGTGTTGTGAGGACAGTATGCCGAGGCCCCCGCCGATCTGTCCAACAGTTGTCGGTGATACATGCCATCATGGACAGCGATGGACCTCCGCCAGCTCGCCGCCCTCACCGCCGTGGCCGACCACCGCAGCTTCTCGGCCGCGGCCCGGGCCCTGCACACCGTGCAGTCGAACGTGTCGACCCACGTCGCCCGGCTCGAGCGCGAGCTCGGCACCCCCCTCGTCGATCGGGGCAACGGGGAGCTCACCGAGGCCGGTGAGCTGGTCGTGGGCCGGGCGCGGCGCATCCAGGCCGAGCTCGACGCCCTGGCCGCCGACGTCGCCGCGTCCCTCGGCGAGCTCTCCGGGCAGGTGCGCCTGGGCACGATCGGCACCACCGGCCGCTGGCTCGTGCCGCCCCTGCTCGCCGAGCTGAGCGCGGCCCACCCGAAGGTCCGCCTCGTCACGGTCGACGCCACCACCACGTCGCTCATCCCGCAGCTCACGGGCGGCCGCCTCGACCTCGCGGTCGTGAACCTGCCCGTCGCGGACCCCGACCTCGACATCGAGCCGCTCTTCGAGGAGGAGCACGTGGTGCTCGTGCCCGCCGGGCACACCCTCGCCGGCCGCGGCGAGCTCGAGCTCGCCGATCTGGCCGGGATCCCCCTCCTGCTCGAACCGCCGGGCACCGGCTTCCGCGACGACCTCGACCTCGACGCCGAGCGGGCCGGGGTCACCCTCCTCGCCCAGGCCGAGGTCGACGGCATGCGCCTGCTGGCCTCGCTCGCCTACCAGGGCTTCGGCGCCGCGATCCTGCCGGCGAGCGCCATCGTCGACTGGACCGACGGCACCTGGTGCACGGTCCCGCTGCACGGCACCAGTCCGCGCGGCGTCGGCCTGGCCACCCCCCGCCGCGGCCGGCTCGCGGCACCGGCGCGGGCCACAGTCGAGGCG
>CAZUYW010000287.1:0-4066 GCA_964624775.1 uncultured Iamiaceae bacterium | reverse complement strand
GGCCCGGGTCCTCGTCGGGCCCGATGGCGGCGAACATCGCCGCGTCCATGTCCTCGAGGTAGCGGCGCATGTAGCTGAGGGGCTTGGCGTAGTCGTGCTTGCGGAGCCGCTCGACCAGGTGGTGGTGGCTCACGCCCATCCCGAGGAGGAAGCGTCCCGGGAACGCCTCGGCGAGGGTCCGCTGGCAGGCGACCATCGTCATCGGGTCGCGGGCGTAGATGTTGGCGATGCCCGTGGCCAGGCGCAGCTCGTCGGTGGCGGCCAGGCAGGTGGCGGCGGCCACGAACGGGTCCCGGCCGACCGCCTCGGGCAGCCACACGGTGGAGTAGCCGAGCTCCTCGATGCGGGCGCAGGCCGCCTGCACGTCCCGGGTGGGATGGGCGTCGAACACCCCGCTCCAGATGCCGATCGGCCCGATGTCGACGGTCATGGCTGCTCCCCGTGCGCGTGGCGCGGGGACCGTCCCCGACACCGGGGCCGATCATGCCCGATCGAGGGCCTACTCGGTCATGCGCCGACGGAAGAGGTGGACGGCGAGCGGGGCGAAGATCGCGACCAGCGCCACGGTCCACAGCAGCGACGCGGCCACCGGGTGCTGCATGGGCCACGCATCGCTCAGCGCGCCCGGGTTCGGGTCGCCGAACAGCGACCGGCACGCGGTGGCGAGCGCGCTCACCGGGTTCCACTCGGCGATCGGCTGCATCCAACCGGGCATCCCCTGCGTCGGCGAGAAGGCGTTCGACAGGAAGGCCATGGGGAAGATGACGAGGAAGCTCACCGCCTGCGCGGCCTCCGGGCCCTCGCTCACCAGGCCGAGGCACGCGCACGCCCAGCTGAGGCCGAACGAGAAGCCGATGGCGAGGGCCATGCCCGCCAGGACCTGGAGGGGGCCGTCGGGCCGCCAGCCGATGGCCAGGCCGGTGAGGACCACGAACGTCGAGCACAAGGTGGCCGCGAGCAGGTCGGCGACGGTGCGGCCCACCAGCACGGACGCCCGCCACATCGGCAGCGTGCGGAACCGGTCGAGCACGCCGGTGGCGAGGTCCGTAGTGAGCCCGACCGCGGTGCCCACCGACGCGGTGGTGAGGTTCATGGCGAGCAGCCCGCCGATCGCGAACTGCTTGTAGGCGCCACCACCCGGCAGGACCATCGAGCCGCCGAAGACGTACACGAACAAGAGGGTGAAGAGCACCGGCTGGATCGTGGCGTCGGAGAGCTGCATCGGCTCCCGCGAGATGTGCACGAGGTTCCGGCGGGCCATGACGCCGACATCCGCGCGGCGGCTCCGGCGCGGGGCCGGGTGGCTCGCGCCGTCGGACGACGCCGGGGTGGTGAGGGTGGCGGTCACGGCTGGGCTCCGATCGGTTCGGCAGGGGCGGTGGGTTCGGTCGATGGGTCGCGCTCGCCGGTCAGGCCGAAGAAGACGTCGTCGAGCGAGGGCCGGTGGAGCTCGAGGTCGTCGACCACGACCTCGGCCGCGTCGAGCGCGCGCAGCAGCTCGATCGCCAGGCCCGGCCGGCTGGCCACCTGGGCGCGCACCGACGTGCCGTCGTGCGAGACGCTGACCTCGCTGGTGGCGAACGGCGCCAGCGCGCCAGCAGCCCGCTCCACGCCCTCGGAGACGTGCAGCTGCAGCGAGAGGCCGCCGGTGGCGACCTTGAGCTGGGCGGGCGTGCCCTGGGCGATGACGCGCCCGTGGTCGATGACCACGATGTCGTCGGCGAGCTGATCGGCCTCGTCCAGGTACTGGGTGGTGAGCAGCAGGGTCAGGCCGTCGGCCACGAGCTCGCGCAGCAGGTCCCACATGCGGGCCCGGCTCGTCGGGTCGAGACCCGTCGTCGGCTCGTCGAGGAACAGCACCGGCGGGCTCGCCATGATGCTGGCGGCCAGGTCGAGCCGGCGTCGCATGCCGCCCGAGTACCCCTTCACCATCCTGTCGGCCGCCTCGGTCATCTCGAACCGCTCGAGGAGCTCCGCGGCACGTGGCCGCACGGCGCGGCGGCTCATGCCGCTGAGCTCACCGATCATCTCGAGGTTCTGGCGCCCCGACAACAGGGCGTCGAGCGTGGCGTCCTGGGCGGTCACGCCGATGACCCGGCGCACGGCCTCGGGATCGGCGCCGACATCGATGCCGGCGACCCGGGCCGTGCCGCCGTCGGCCACCGCGAAGGTGGTGAGGATCTTCACCGCGGTGCTCTTGCCGGCGCCGTTAGGGCCGAGGACGCCGAGGATCGAGCCCTGGGGCACCGCGAAGCTGACGCCGTCGAGGGCCTGGGTGTCGCCGTAGCGCTTGGTGAGGCCGTTGGCCTCGATCATGGGTGGCGACATCGCCGGGGCCTTCCGCTCGGTGGGACTTACTTGCCGCCCGGTCAGGGCTTACCTGCTGCACGGTAAGTGGCCGACTTACCGGTCGTCAAGTAAATTCCGGCCATGGCCCCCACCACCCGGGAACGCATCCTCGAGGTGACCTCGGAGCTGTTCATCGAACAGGGCTACGACGCCACCTCCCTCCGCCAGATCGCCGAGCGCCTCGGGTTCACCAAGGCCGCGCTCTACTACCACTTCCGCAACAAGGACGACCTGCTCGCCGCGCTGATGGCCCCGGCCGACGAGCTCATCGCCCACCTGCTCGACCGCCTCGAGGCCACCCGCAGCGTGGCGGACTGGGGCGAGGTGCTCGAGTGGATGGTCGGCGCCTTCCTCGACCACCTCGATCTGTTCAAGCTCATGGAGCGCAACCGGGTCGCGATCAGTCACCTCGACGGCTGGGTCGACGAACCCCGCCACCGCGAGATGCACGCACGCGTGGAGGCGGCAGCCCGCGCCGCGTCGGACGACCTGCGCGAGCAGATCCGCATGGTCGCCGCCCTCTCCGCCCTCACGGGGTTCGACGACTGGGGCCCTGACCTCATCCACGAGACCCCACCTGAGATCCTTCGCACCGAGCTCCTCGGCGCGGCCCGAGCCATGCTCGGCCTCGCCCCCATCCCGGGCTGAGCCAAGCGGCTCGCCCACCGGGGACTTCGTGCCCTGCCCACGCCGCCCCCGCAGGCGGATGGTGGGGGGAGACGAGGAAGGGAGGCGGCCGTGGCTGCCAGCTTCTGCCCCAACTGCGGTGCCCACCTGGACGGCGACCAGCACTTCTGCCCCGCCTGCGGTCATCGTCGGCCCGACGACCTCGCCGCCGAGGCGCCGGATGCGACGCCTGCCGCGCCCGCGCCGCGCCCGCCCGCGGCGACGCCGGTGACGACGCCGACGCCGGCCCCCTCCGCGCCGGTGCCGGTCACCGCCCCGCCGAACAGCTCGCGGACCCGACTGATCGCGGCCGCGGTGGTGATGGTGATCGCGCTGATCGGCATCACCGTGGCCGTCGTCGTGTCCCGGCCCGAACCCGCGGCCGGCGAGGTCTTCCTCGCGCCCGCCGATGCGCCCGGGCCCGACCCGTTCACCACCGACATCGACGTGGCGTCGCCGTCCACCACCGCGACGACCACCACGACCACTGCGCCGACCAGCACCACCGCCGCGCCCGTGCAGGCCTCCACCCGGGGCGGGACACCGGGCCTCTACGGCGGCACCCGCGACGCGGCGCGCTGCGACCCCGATCAGCTCGTGGCGTTCCTCGCCCGGAACCCGGCCAAGGCGAAGGCGTTCACCGACGCGCTGAACGCGGACCCGACGCTGCGCTGGTCCGGCGGCACCACGGTCACGCCGGCCACGATCGGCGACTACGTCGACGAGCTGACGCCGGTCACGCTCCGGGTCGACACCCGGGTGACGAACCACGGCTACCGCGACGGCAGGCCGACCAACATCCAGGCCGTGCTCCAGGCCGGCACCGCCGTGCTGGTCGACGCCTACGGCGTGCCGCGCGTGAAGTGCGGCTGCGGCAACCCGCTGACCCGACCGCTCGCCGTGCCGTCACGGGTCACCTACACGGGGACCCGCTGGCCCAGCTTCGACCCGACCCGGGTCACGGTGGTGGTCCAGTCGACCGTCGTGGTGCAGACGTTCGTGCTCGTGAACCTCTCGGGTCCCGGCTACATCGGCCGGCCCGCCGGCTCCA
>CAZUYW010000286.1:0-4070 GCA_964624775.1 uncultured Iamiaceae bacterium | reverse complement strand
ACCCGCAGCGCTACGACGTCATCGTCACCGACAACCTCTTCGGCGACATCCTCACCGACCTCGGCGGTGCCGTGTCGGGCGGGATCGGCTTCGCCTCGTCGGGCAACCTCGACCCGTCCCGCCAGGCCCCCTCGATGTTCGAGCCGGTCCACGGCTCCGCCCCCGACATCGCCGGCCAGGCCAAGGCCAACCCCATCGCCGCCATCTTGTCCGCCGCGATGATGCTCGACCTGCTCGGCGAGGCCGACGCCGCGGCGCGCATCCGCAAGGCCTGCGCCGCCACCACCGACCTCACCGCGTCCACCCCCGAGATCGGCGACGCCGTCGCCGCCAACCTCTGACCGCATCCGACACCGCTCGGCCGCACGTCGGCTGAGACCCGAGAGGGGAACCCGTCATGCCCATCACGCCCACCGAGAAGATCTGGATGAACGGCGAGCTCATCGCCTGGGACGACGCCAAGATCCACGTGCTCACGCACTCGCTCCACTACGGCATGGGCGTCTTCGAGGGGGTGCGGGCCTACGAGACCGACCGCGGGCCGGCCGTGTTCCGCCTCACCGACCACATGGTCCGGCTGCACCAGTCCGCCCGCATCTTGATGATGGACCTGCCGTACTCGGTGGAGGAGCTGGTCGAGGCCACCAAGCTCGTCGTGCGCGAGAGCGGCCTGCCCTCCTGCTACATCCGGCCGATCGCGTACTACGGCTACGGCGAGATGGGGCTCAACACGCTGCCCTGCACCGTCGACGTCGCCATCGCGTGCTGGCCGTGGGGCGCCTACCTCGGCGACGACGCGCTCACCAAGGGCGTGAAGCTGAAGACCTCCTCGTGGACCCGTCACGACCACAACACGATGCCCCCCTCGTCCAAGACCACCGGCAACTACGTGAACTCGAGCCTGGCCAAGGTCGAGGCCCTGAAGGCCGGCTACGACGAGGCGATCATGCTCAACCCGCAGGGCTTCGTGAGCGAGTGCACCGGTGAGAACGTGTTCGTGGCCCGCCACGGTCGGTTCCTCACCCCGCCGGTGTCGGCTGGCGCCCTCGAGGGCATCACCCAGCACTCGGTCATGACCATCGCCGCCGACCTCGGCATCGACATCGAGCTGTCGAACATCGTGCGCGCCGACGTCTACCTCGCCGACGAGATGTTCCTGTGCGGCACCGCCGCCGAGGTGTCCTCGGTGCACTCGGTCGACGATCGCGCCATCCCCTGCCCCGGCCCTATGACCATGGCGATCGCCGAGGAGTACCACAAGGCGATCCGCGGCCAGAGCGACCGCTACAAGGACTGGGTCGAACATGTCTCCTGACGCTGCACCCGCCGACGCCCCCGTCGAGGAGTCCGTGATGGCACCCCGCGATCCGGGGCTCCCCGAGGCGGTCGAGATCTACGACACGACGCTGCGCGACGGCGCCCAGCTCGAAGGCATCTCGCTCACCGTCGACGACAAGCTGCGCATCGCCGACGAGCTCGACGAGCTCGGCGTGCACTTCATCGAGGGCGGTTGGCCCGGCGCCAACCCGAAGGACATCGAGTTCTTCGAGCGGGCCGGGCGGGAGCTGCGCTTCGAGCGGTCGAACCTCGTCGCCTTCGGGTCGACCCGCCGCCCGCGCGGCAAGGTCGACGACGACCCCACCCTGCGCGACCTCCTCGCCGCCGGCACCTCCGCGGTGTGCATCGTGGGCAAGTCGTGGGACTACCACGTCACCGAGGCGCTCCGGACCACCCTCGACGAGGGCGAGGCCATGGTCGCCGACTCGGTCGGGTTCCTCGCCGACGCGGGTGTGCGGGTGCTCTTCGACGCCGAGCACTTCTTCGACGGCTGGAAGCACAACCCCGAGTTCTCCCTCCGGGTCCTCGAGGCCGCGGCCGAGCAGGGTGCGGAGACGCTCGTGCTCTGCGACACCAACGGCGGCTCGCTGCCCCACGAGGTCGAGGCGATCGTCCGCGAGATCACGCGGCACTTCCGCGACGACGTCAAGGTCGCCGTCCACCTCCACGACGACACCGGCTGCGGCGTGGCCAACGCCCTCGCCGGCGTGCGGGGCGGTGCCGTGCAGGTGCAGGGCACGATCAACGGCTACGGCGAGCGCACCGGCAACTGCAACCTCACCACCATCATCCCGAACCTCACCCTGAAGATGGGCGTGCGCACCCTGCCCGAGGGGCGGCTGTCCCGGCTGACCTCCGCCTCGCACCGCATCGCCGAGATCGTCAACTTCGCCCCCAACCCGCAGGCGCCCTACGTGGGGTCCTCGGCGTTCGCCCACAAGGCCGGGCTGCACGTCTCGGCCATCACCCGGCGCAAGGACGCCTACGAGCACATCGACCCCGACGCGGTCGGCAACGGCACCCGCTTCGTGGTGTCGGAGATGGCCGGTCGGGCCACGCTCGACCTCAAGGCCAAGGAGCTCGACATCGACCTCGGCGGCCCCGAGTCGGTCCACCTCATCGACGAGCTCAAGCGGCTCGAGCACGAGGGCTACCACTTCGAGGCGGCCGACGGCTCCCTCGAGCTGCTCATGCGGAAGGCCACCGGCTGGACCCAGCCGTTCTTCGAGCTCGAGTCTTACCGCGTCATCGTGAGCGAGGCCGACGACGTCCGCCACGACACCGAGGCGATCGTGAAGCTCGTGGTCGACGGCGAGCGCGTGATGCGCATCGGCGAGGGGAACGGCCCGGTCAACGCGCTCGACGCCGCGGTGCGGGCCGCGATCGGCTCCAAGTTCCCGCAGCTCGCCAAGGTCCACCTCACCGACTTCAAGGTCCGCGTCCTCGACACCGCCAAGGGCACCGGCGCGGTCACCCGGGTGCTGATCGACTCCACCAACGGCTCGCGCACCTGGTCCACGATCGGGGTGAGCGAGAACATCATCCAGGCCGCCTGGCAGGCGCTCGAGGACTCGCTCGTCTACGGCCTGCTCCACACCGACGACTAGCGTCCGCACCGATGGCAGCACCCGAGTTCGTCCCGGCCGACCCCACCCACAAGGCCCGCAGGTACACGTCGCCGCCGCGCCGCGACGATGCGTGGGAGCCCGCTCGCCCGGGTGAGCTGGTCACCTCGGGCGGCCAGCCCGATCTCGACGCGGGGCGCATGGGCGCGCCCGGCCCCGACCAGGGCTACCTGCTCACGCTCGTGCCGCTCCTGCGCGACGAGCTGCACCTGGCCGACGGCGAGCACCGCGCCGACGCCGAGGCCGGCTGCGTGGCGATCGCGCTCAAGCGGGCGTCGATCTTCGGGCGCGCCCCGGTCGTCCACGACCTGCGGGTCGCCTACCTGGTCTGGGGCTTCCTCGACGCCTCGGCGCCGGCCGACCTCGTCGCCGAGCGTCGGGCCCGCTTCGAGGGCGTGCACCACACCGCCCACCACTACCCGGCGCTGCGGGCCGTCGTGGACACCGTGCCCGAGGCCACGCTGCGCCGCCTGCCGGCCGACCTCGAGGCCGCCCACCGCGCCGACTGGCGCAGCCTCCTCGTCCTGTAGCGGACCCCGGTGCCCCGGTTGTGGGTCGACCGGCAAGACTGGCTGCGCCCGCATCCCCTCCCCCTGATCCGAGGCTCCCTCCCGTGCTGATCGACCGCGACGGCCTGCCCTTCGTCGGGCTCGCCGCCATCCCCGGCGGGGTCGCGCTCGCCGCCCGCCGTCCCCGGCTCGCCCTCGCCCTCGCCGTGCTCCCGGTGGCGATCGCCGCCTTCTTCCGCGACCCGGACCGCACCCCCGATCGCGAGGGACCCGTCGGCGACGACCTCGTGCTCTCGCCGGCCGACGGCAAGGTGATGCACGTCGGCGAGCCCCAGGAGGGCGTGGCCCCCGACGGCACGTGGCAGCAGGTGGCGATCTTCCTCTCGCTGGCCGACGTGCACATCAACCGGTCGCCCTACGGCGGGCGGGTGACCTCGGTGACCTACCGGCCCGGCCGTTTCCTCGCCGCCTTCCGCGCCGAGAGCGCGCTCGAGAACGAGCGCAGCGAGATCACCGTCGAGCGCGAGGTCGCCGGCGGGCCGCGCCGGATCGTGTACCGCCAGATCGTCGGCCTGCTCGCCCGCCGGGTCGTGACCCG
>CAZUYW010000285.1:0-4088 GCA_964624775.1 uncultured Iamiaceae bacterium | reverse complement strand
CGGGCGTCGGCCGCCAGCAGCACGTGATCATCAGCCAGGGCCAGATCGACGCCGTCCTCAACGCACGCGCCGAAGACCGCCGCCTCATCATCGAGGAGGCGGCTGGCGTGCTGAAGTTCCGGCGCCGCAAGGAGAAGGCCGAGCGCCGCCTGGCCTCCACCGAGGGCAACCTGACCCGGCTGCAGGACCTGCTGCGCGAGGTGCGCCGCCAGCTGCGGCCGCTCGAGAAGCAGGCCGACGCCGCCCGTCGGCACGGCGCGGTGATCGGCGAGCTCACAGCCCTGCGGATCTACCTCGCCGGCCAGGACATCACCCGCCTCCAGAACCGCCTCGAGCAGGGCGTGCGCACGAAGCGCGACCTCGAGGTGACCGATCGGGAGCTGCGCCAGCGCCTCCGCACCCTCGACGCCGACGTGCTCGCCACCGAGGCCCGCCTGACCGCGCTCGGCGGCGACGACCTGGGCGACGCGCTCGTGCGGTTCGAGTCGCTGCGGGAGAAGGGCCGTGGCCTGGCCGCGCTGCTCGAGGAGCGGCGGCGCGGCATCGCCCGTGACCGCGGCGCTTCCATGGACCAGGCGGTCGTGGCCTCGCTCGAGGCCGACGGCGCCCGCCTCGCCCAGGAGCTCGCCGAGGTCGAGGCCGGCCGGGCCGAGCTCGCGCCCGCCACCCTCGAGGTCGCCCGGGCCGAGGCGGATCTTGCCGCCGCCCAGGCCGCCTTCGCCGACGAGTGGGCCGAGGGCGCACCGACGTCGTCGGGTGCCGCCGCCGAGGTGCGCGGCGAGCTCGCCGCGGTCCGTGCCGCCGTCGAGCGCTCCGGCAGCGAGGTCACCCGCGGCCAGGGGCGCCTCACCGCGCTCGACCAGAAGCTCGTGCGCCTCGCCGAGGAGATCGATCGCCTCGAGGTCGAGGTGTCCACCGCTGGCGAGCGGGAGCAGCCGCTGGTCGAGCAGGTCGCCGCCTCCGAGGGGGCTCGGGTCGCGGCGGAGGCCGCGCTCGAGGACGCCGACGAGGCCCGTCGCCAGGCCGAGGCCGAGCGCCACTCGTGGGCCGCCCGCGCTGATGCCCTGGCCCTCGCGCTCGACGAGGCCCGTGCCCGCGCCGGCGCCGAGCGCCTCGCCCAGATCGACGGTGTCGTCGGCACGCTGCTCGACGTCGTCGAGGTCGATCCCGGTTGGGAGGCCGCGTTCGAGGCGGCCGCCGGCGAGGCCATCGCGGCCGTCGTGGTCGACTCGGTCGACGCCGGCCGCCGAGCGCTCGCCGAGCTGCGGGCGGGCGAGATGGCCGGTGCCGTCCTGGCGCTCGGTGCGGGCCGGACCACGGCGGGCGGGGCGACGGGTGGTGCCCGGATCCGCGATCACGTGCGGGGCACCCGCCCCGGCGTCGACGCGCTGCTCGACGTGCTCGTCGGCTCCGCTGCCGTCGTGGACGGCTGGGCGGACGCCGTCGACCTCGCGCTCGCCCATCCCGATCAGGTCGTGGTCACCCGCACCGGTGACCGCTTCGGGCCCACGGGGTGGCGGGTCGGTGCCGCGGGCTCGGGCGCCACCGGCGCCGCCCTCGACGAGGCGCGAGCCAAGGCCGAGGCGGCCGCTGACGCTGCCCGCGAGGTGGGGGAGCGGGCCGCGCTCGCCCGTCGCACGCTCGAGGAGGCCCGCCGGGCGGAGGTCGACCTCGCCAAGGAGCTCGACCGCACCCGCTCCCGCCTCGCGTCGTCCGGCGCCGCCCTCGCCCGGGCCAAGGCCGATCACGACGATGCCACCGCCGAGATCGAGACCCTCCGCGTCCACGTCGACGAGCTCGAGTCCCGCGCCCGCCGCGACCTCGACCGCCTCGCCGAGCTCGAGGCGCGCCTCCCGGCGCTCGAGGCCGAGGAGGCCGAGGCCGCCGAGGCGGGCCGGGCCATGGCCGAGGCCCGTGAGCGACTCGAGGCCCGCATGCGCGCCGTCGCCGCCCAGCGTGCCGACCTCGACGTCCGTGCCGCCGGCCTCGAGGAGCGGGCCCAGTTCCTGGCCCAGCGCCGCACCGAGGTGGAGGCCCGCCTCGCCCGCCACGCCGGTGAGCGCGCCGAGGCCGAGGCCCGCCGGGTCGAGCTCGACCGCCGGGCCGCCGCCACCGACGCGCTCGACGCCTATGTCCGGGCTCGCCTCGAGGTGGTCACCGCCGAGCTCGAGGACCTGCGCGAGCGTCGTCGCCGCCAGTCCGAGGCCACCCGTGCCGTCACCACCAAGCTCGAAGCGCTGCGCAAGGAGCGGGCCGCTGCCGAGCGCGAGCTGGGCGAGCTGCGCGAGCGCGTCCAGCGCGCCGAGCTCGACGACGCGGAGGTGCGCCTCCGCCTGGAGAACGCCGTCGAGACCCTGCGCCGGGACCTCGACGTCGAGCCTGAGACCGCTATGGCCGCGCCGGCCCCCGAGCTGCCCGAGGGCGTCACCGGCCCGGCCCGGGCCCGCGAGCTCGAACGCGAGCTGCGGATCATGGGGCCGATCAACCCGCTGGCCCTCGAGGAGTTCCAGGCCCTCCAGGAGCGCCACGAGTTCCTGCAGGGCCAGCTGGAGGACGTGAAGACCAGCCGCCGCGACCTGGCCAAGGTGATCAAGGCTATCGACGCCGAGATCGTGAGCGTGTTCGCCGCCGCCTTCGCCGACGTCTCCCAGAACTTCACCGAGCTGTTCGAGATGCTGTTCCCGGGCGGCCGCGGCCGCCTCAAGCTCACCGAGCCGGACAACCTCCTCGGCACCGGCATCGAGGTGGAGGCCCGGCCGTCGGGCAAGAACGTCCGCAAGCTCTCGCTGCTCTCGGGCGGCGAGCGCTCCCTCACCGCGCTGGCCTACCTCTTCGCCGTCTTCCGAGCTCGCCCCAGCCCCTTCTACGTGATGGACGAGGTCGAGGCCGCGCTCGACGACGTGAACCTCTCCCGCTTCCTCGGCCTGGTCCACGAGTTCCGTGACGACGCCCAGCTGATCATCGTCAGCCACCAGAAGCGCACCATGGAGGCCGCCGACTGCCTCTACGGCGTCACCATGCAACCCGGCGGTTCGTCGAAGGTCGTCAGCGAGTCCGTCAAGGGCTGATCCTCGCCGAGCGAGATACGATCCCCCAACATCCGTACGGGAGGGTGACATGCGGACATGGCGGGCACTTGGTGTTGCCATTGGACTGGTGCTTGCTGTGGGGCCAACCTGTGCCTGCAGCGGCCGACGAGGGATCCAAGGAAGCCGCGAGCAGCGCCACGACGGTGGAGCGGTCGACTTCGACTGCAGGCGCGAAGCGTGGCGCGGATTCGGTTGAGGCTGCCGACCTCGGGTTGGCAGAGGACGAGGTCAGTGACTCCTACGGGATCTCCCCCGCGTTCACCCTCGAATCCGGGTGGAGCTATCGGATCGCTCCCGGGTGGCACGGCGGTCTGGTGATGGTCTCGTTGGACCCCACCGAGGCGCCGCCCGGCAAGACGGTCCTGGAGATCGAGGTCGAGGGAAGCTACGAGACCACCAACTTCGTGGGAGTCGATGAGGGCCGCGACGCCCCAGCGATCACCAATCTGGCGGCCCAGGTCTACGTCCCCGTTCCCGACGACCTCCTGAGCCAGCTTGTCGAGGTGCAGAACGAGGCAACGACCCCTGAAGTCGGGGTTCCCGTGGACCTCACGGTCCAGGACCCGGCATGCCGGTTCGTGTCTGGAGCGCTCGACCCGTTCCTTGACGCGTTCAAGGATCTCCCGCTGGGTGGAGGACCGGACGAGTACGAGCAGGGTGGCGCTCTGACCTGCCGCAACGTCGATGGGAGCGGCTCGGTGCGCTACATCGTGGAAGAGGATCTGGCCGACGAGGTCGACGAGTGGGGCGACACCCAGGAGGAACTTCCCGAGAGCGGGATGGTGGTGAAGATGCAGGTCGACTTCGCTGACGAATGTCGAGCACTGTTCCTGCCGGATCGTCAGGTGGCGCTCGGCTCGCTGCTCGCAGCGGGATCGTGCTGACGGCCCGGCACCGCCGCGGCCTCGGCGGCGGCGACGACGGGGTCGGCTGCGAGTAGGGCAGCTCGGCTCAGACCGCCAGGTGAGCGGGGCGGTCAGCGGGGTCCTTGTCGATCGG
>CAZUYW010000284.1:0-4105 GCA_964624775.1 uncultured Iamiaceae bacterium | reverse complement strand
TAGAGGTGGACGCGCCCGGTGAGCACGAGGATCCGCCGATCGCCGCGCCGCAGCGAGCACGCATCGGCGCCGTGCCCCTCGACTGTGGTCGCCGGGAACCCGCCGAGGCGCTCGAACGGCACGCGGGCGACCTCCTCGCCGAGCGCGTCGAGCGCGCCCCGCCAGCCCGAGCCGAGCACGACCGCGATGTCGTGGCGGTCCGTGCCGGTGGCGTGGGCGAGGGCCGCCGCCGAGGCGTCGGCGGCGTCGAAGGGGGCGTCAGCGGGTCGGTTCACGGGTGCCTCCCCGGCCGGTGGCCCGGTGGGTCAGGTGAGCTCGATCATCTGGGCGAGCGACATGCCCGGGCGCGGGCCGAGGTGACCGATCACGGCGGCGGCGGCCACCGAGCCCAGGCGGCCGCACTGGTCGAGCGGGAAGCCCTGGGACCAGCCGAACAGGAAGCCCGAGGCGTACAGGTCACCGGCACCGGTGGTGTCGACCAGGTGCGGGACCGGGTGGGCGGCGACCTCGATCACCTCGTCGGCCGTGACGACCACCGAGCCGTGCTCGCCGCGGGTGACCGCCGCGATCTCACAGGCACCGCGCACGGCCGCGATCGCCTCCTCGAACGTGCCCGCTCCGTAGAGGTGGAGGATCTCGGCCTCGTTGGCGAAGAGGATGTCGACCCCGTGCTCGACGAGGGCGAGGAAGTCGTCTCGGTGGCGCTCGACGCAGAAGCTGTCCGAGAGCGTGAGCGCCACCTTGCGGCCAGCCTCGTGGGCGGTGTCGGCAGCCAGGCGGAACGCAGCCTTCGCCGGGTCGCGGTCGAACAGGTAGCCCTCGAGGAACACGACCTTGGCATCGCGCACGAGGTCGAGGTCGAGGTCGTCGGGGCCGAGCGTGGCCGAGGCGCCCAGGTAGGTGCTCATCGTGCGCTGGGCGTCGGGGGTGACCACGATCATGCAGCGGCCGGTGGGATCGCCCGCCGGGGCCTTGGTGGCCGAGAAGTGCACGCCGAGCGAGTTCAAGTCGTGCGCGAACGAGGTGCCGAGGGCGTCGTCGCGGACGCGACCGATGTAGGCCGCGCGACCGCCGAACGAAGCCACGCCCGACAAGGTGTTCGCCGCCGACCCGCCCGACATCTCGGTGCGATCCGACAGCGCGGCGTACAGCTCCTCGGCCCGGTCTGTCTCGATGAGGTCCATCGAGCCCTTCACCAGGCCGAACCGGTCGATGAAGTCATCGGGCTCGGTGCTCAAGATGTCGACGAGGGCGTTGCCGATCCCGAGGACGTCGAAGCGGGGATCGGAGGCGGAGCTGGTCGTGGTCACGGTCGGCCAACTTAGAGGGCGCGCCCCGGCGCCGCCGAGGTGGGCCCGACTGCCGGTGGGCGCGACGAGCGATCTAGCGTGGCCTGGCAGACGAACGACGAGGAGCGGGCAACGTGGCCACACCGGCGCAGGAGACGACCACCAGGCGGATGATCACGGCGGCGGCAGCCGTCGCCGTCGCCGCGGCCCTGGTGCTGGCCGGGTGCGGCAAGGACGGCGACAAGGACGCCACCCCGACCAAGAAGAAGGCGACGACCACCACGACGAGCACGTCGACCTCCTCCACCACCCCGGCCACGAGCACCACCGCGACCTCGACCACCGTCGCCAGCTCGACCACCGTCGACGGCAAGGACGGCGGCAACGACGAGACCGACCCCTCGATCCCCGACGACCAGAACCCCGAGGGCGACCTCGAGACGAGTCAGCTCGACACGCTGCCCAGCGGCACCCACTACGGCTACCTCAAGGGGATCATGTCCGGCTACGTCGAGGGGCAGGCCGTGTCGATCGTCGAGTTCGACAAGGTCGAGTTCCTCACCGGCCAGGCCGCCGTCGACGCAGCCCACAAGGCCGGGGCCATCCCGCCCGAGCAGGACTACGTCGAGAACGACTACTTCATCGTGAACGACAACCCGATGCTGCGGAAGCTCGCCGTGGTCCCCGACGCCCAGGTCAGCACGGTGTCCGGTGGCTCGTCGACCCCGCAGCCCTCCAGCATCTCGGAGGCCGCCGCGTCCGGCGGGCTGTACAAGATCCTCGTCCAGAACGTGCGCGGGATCACCACGATCACCTCGGTCGAGGGCGTCTTCCTGCCCTGATCGGCGGCACCCGGCCTACCCTGGCAGGCCCGCCCCCTCCCGAGGAGCACACCGTGCCCGAGCGCGACCATCGACGCCTGCCCCGCACCGTCGAGCCATCGCACTACGACCTCCACCTCGCGCCCGACCTGGAGGCGGCGTCGTTCGACGGCACCGTGGTCGTGGCCCTGACCGTCCACGAACCGGTGGCGGAGCTGGTGCTGCACGCCCTCGACCTCGAGATCGACGAGGCCTGGGTCGCCCGGGCCGACGAGCGGGTCGACGCCACCGTCACCCTCCACGCCGACACCGAGACCGCGACCCTGGCGCTCGCGTCGACCATCGACGCCGGTCCGTGGGAGCTGCACGCCCGGTTCCGCGGCGAGCTCAACGACAAGCTCGTCGGCTTCTACCGGTCGACCTTCACCGACCAGCACGGCGCGACCCGCACCATCGCGTGCACCCAGTTCGAGTCCACCCACGCCCGCCGGGCCTTCCCGTGCTGGGACGAGCCCGCGTTCAAGGCGTCGTTCACCGTCACCCTCGACGTGCCCGACGACCTGATGGCGGTGTCCAACGCAGCGGAGGTCTCAGCAACCCCGCTCGGTGACGGGCACCGACGGGTCGCGTTCGCGCCCACCATGGTCATGTCCACCTACCTGGTCGCGATCGTGGTCGGGCCGCTCGAGGCCACCGACCCCGTCGACGTCGACGGCGTGCCGCTCCGCGTGATCGCCCCGCCCGGCCGGACCGACCAGATGGCCTTCGCCCTCGAGGCCGGCGCGTTCTCCCTGCGGTTCCTCGCCGACTGGTACGACATCCCCTACCCCGGCGACAAGCTCGACCTGGTGGCGGTACCCGACTTCAGCTTCGGCGCCATGGAGAACCTCGGCTGCGTCACCTTCCGCGAGACGCTCCTGCTGGTCGACCCCGAGCGGGCCACCCAGCCCGAGCTCCAGCGGGTCACCGACGTGATCGCCCACGAGATCGCCCACATGTGGTTCGGCGACCTCGTGACCATGGGCTGGTGGAACGGCATCTGGCTGAACGAGGCGTTCGCCACGTTCATGGAGATGCTCACCACCGACGCCTTCCGGCCCGAGTGGCAGCGCTGGGTCGACTTCGGCCTCTCGCGCACCGCCGCCTTCGACACGGACTCGCTGTCGACCACCCGGCCCATCGAGTTCGAGGTGGTCACCGCGGCCGACGCCGAGGGCATGTTCGACATCCTCACCTACGAGAAGGGGGCGTCGGTCGTCCGGATGCTCCAGCAGTACCTCGGCGAGGACGACTTCCAGGCCGGCATCCGGCACTACCTGCGCACCCACGCCCACGCCAACACCGAGACCACCGACCTGTGGGACGCCCTCGAGGCGGCGAGCGGCGAGCCGGTCCGCCAGCTCATGGACTCCTGGATCTACCGGCCCGGCCACCCGGTCGTCTCGATCACCCGCGACGGCCCGACCCTGCACCTCACCCAGGCGCGCTTCGCGTTCCGCCCCGACGCCGAGGCCGGCGTCGAGGTGCCCACCGAGGAGCCCCGCGTCGTGCCCGTGGTCGTGCGCGTCGGGAGCGGCGGGGCGACCGCCCTGCACCGGGTGCTCCTCAACGGGCCGGAGGCCACCGTCGACCTGGGCGCCGATCCCGGTCCGGGATCGTGGGTGATCGGCAACCACCACGGCGACGGCTTCTACCGGGTCGAGCTGGCCGACGCCGACCTCGCCGCGGCGGGCTCGCGCGCCCTGGCCAAGCTCAGCCCTCTCGAGCGCTACGGCCTCGTCGAGGACGAGTGGGCGCTCGTCCTCGCCGGCCGCGGCTCGCTGGGTCGCCTCCTCGGCCTGCTGCGATCCCTCGCCGCCGAGGACGACCTGTCGGTGTGGCAGCGCATGATCGGGGTCCTCGCCAACCTGCCCCGCCACGGCGGCGCGGCGGCGCGCCCCGCCCGCGCCGCGTGGGTCCGGGCCCTCGTCGGCCCGGCCGCCCACGCCCTCGGTC
>CAZUYW010000283.1:0-4123 GCA_964624775.1 uncultured Iamiaceae bacterium | reverse complement strand
GCCCCGGGCCGGAAGGCGACGATGAACTTGAGGCGCTCGGTGCGCTGGGCGAGCGCCGCGGTGGTGATCCATGCGTCGTCGCACCACGGCCCCGTGGGGGTGAGGGCCGCCTCGAACCCGAGCGACTCGGCCGCGAGCGCGACCTGGGTGAGGTAGCCGAACGACGCGGGGCGCTGGCCGCCGGCCACCCCCGGCACCGGCTGGGCGGGCTCGACCAGGCGTCGACCATCGCCGTTGGTCGGCATGAACCAGTGGAACACCAGGGACATCGGGCCCTCCGGAGCGGGCGGGTTGGGGTGGACGACCGGGCCAGCGGACGAGGGCCGAGTATGGGATGGGCCGACGGCTGGCGTCAACGCCGCCGGGTCACCTCGTCGGGCACGGAGTCCCAGCCCGGGTAGCGGACCGTCCACAGCGTGAGGCCCCGCGGCGGCGCGAGGTCCGCGGCCCGCGCCCGGTCGCCCGAGCGCATGATGCCGAGCAGCTCGCCGGGCGTGCGCCGGCCCCGCCCGACCGCGACGAGGGTCCCCACGATCGAGCGCACCATCTGGTGGCAGAACGCGCTCGCCTCGATCTCGAAGCGCAACAATCCGTCGCCGTCGTCGTGCCACACCGCCTCGGTCACCCGTCGCACGAGGGATGCCTCCTCGCCGTCTCGCCGCTTGGGCCGGCGGCAGAAGGCGGCGAAGTCGTGCTCGCCGATCAACGGGTCGCACGCCAGGACCATCGCGGGGAGCGACAGGGGCTCGTCGACGTGCCAGGCGTAGCGGGCGAGGAAGGGATCGGGCGTCGGCGCCTGGTGGACGAGGTAGCGGTAGCGGCGGGCCGTGGCGGAGAACCGGGCGTCGAAGTCGGCGGGCACCACCTCGATGGACCGCACGGACACCGCGGTGGCGCACAGCTTGTTCAGCGACCGGCGCAGGCCGTCGAGGTCGATCGCCCGGTCGACCACGTCGGCGTGGACGACCTGGCCGCGGGCGTGCACGCCCTTGTCGGTCCGCCCCGCGCAGGTGATGGTGACCGGGTGGCCGAGCACGGTCTCCAGGGCCTCGGTGAGGGTCCCGCCGACCGTGCGGACGCCGTCGTTCACGGCGAAGCCATGGAAGTCGGTGCCGTCGTAGGCGACCACGAGGCGCAGCCGGATCGTCGGCCCGGCAGGGCCGGCCAGGGCCGGTTCGGGGTCGAAGAGGGTCACCGCCCGAACCTACCGCGCCCTCCTCGGCGTCGATTCGACGTCGATTCGACGCAAACGGTCAGGCGATCGCGGCGGCGCGGAACGATTCGGTGCCGAGCAGGGCGGCGACCAGGGCCGCCTCGCCGCCAGGACGCCCGAGCCGGGCCATCCAGTAGGCACGCCCTCCGGCGTCGGGGCCGTGCCCGGTGAGCTGCTGGTAGCGGTCCTCGAGCACGAGGCGCCGTGCCGGGGTGGAGGCGATGAGCGAGGCGATGAGCGAATCGGTGCCCGTCGCATCGAGGACGCCCACCCAGTGCGCCCGGTCGGCGGCCGACGGCAGGCGCCCCGTGATCGTGCGGTAGGCGGAGTCGACCATGGCCCCCGAGGAGCTCGTGGCCGGCGACCGGTACCCGAAGCCGCCGACGAGGCGCGCCTGGAGGGCCTCCCAGGAGGAGGCGTGGGCGTCGGCCACGACCTCGCCGTACCAGTCCATCCCGACGTCGACCTGGGCGTAGCGCTCCACGAACGTCTGCCCCTGGGCGAACCGGGCTGCGTCGGTGTCGACGATCTGGCGCACCGCGGCCCGGCGCGCCGCCGCGCTGCGGTACGACGCCGTCAGGTACGGGAGCTGCTCGAAGTCCGGTTCGCGGCCCCACACCGCCTGGGCGACCGCGCAGGCCCACCGGGCCGCGTAGGTGGCCCGGCACGTGCGATCCTCAGGGACGCGGGTCGGCTGGGTCGCGGGCGGGGTGGTGGCGGGGCCGGTGCCCTCGACGGTGAACGCGAGGTCGTTGACGAGGAGCCGTCCCCGCGGGGTCCGATCGAAGCGCAGCTCGACGGCGCGCACCCGGCTGAGGTCGATGCCCGTGAAGGCGGTGAGCGGCACCCGCACACCGTTCAGCACCGCGTGGGCCAGGCCGCCGTCGAGGCGACGCAGCGCGGCCGAGCCCGTGAGGGGGACCGAGGCCCGATGGCCGTCGGCGTCCTCGATCACGACCGACAGGTCCTGCAGGACGCGGATGTCGTTGCGGACGTCCTGGGGCACGGCGACCCGCAGGCGCAGCCCGTCGTAGCCGGTCACGTCCCGGCCGGTCGCCGAGACGGGCTCGCGCACCACCGCCCCTGGTCGCAGCCAGCCGACGTCGAGCGCGCCGGTGTCGTTGGCGACCGCGAGGCCCCGGTCGGTGGCGCAGCCGAGGCGCACCTTCTGCCCGACGGGGCGGACATCGCCGTGATCGCTGTTGCCGGTGCACAGGCGCGGCAGGGTCACGCCGACCTGGGTGGCGAGGAGGCCGAACCGGTTGCGGCCGAACGTGGCGGGGTCGTCCCAGCGCGCGACGTCGAGGCGGTCGGGCGCGTGGTGGGCCGTGGTCCACGATGCCGGGGCCGTCGACGCCGGACGGGATCCCACCCCCGTCACGATCGGGTCGAGGCTCGGGTCGTCGTCGAGGTGGCGGCGCAGGAACGCCGCCATGATCGTGGCACCCGTCTGGTCCTGGACGGCGGCGGTGATGCGGGCGCTGCCACCCGGCTGGCACGGCGCCGGGTCCTCGCGGCCGTCGGTGATGATCGGACCGAAGCCCGCGTCGTCCGACGAGCCGGGGCCCGACGTCCAGACCGAGTTGAAGAAGTTGTGGTTCGCACCGTGGAGCAGGTACGTGTCCTTGGCGGCCGGGTCACCGGGATAGGCGTACCGGCTGTCGTCGTAGTACGAGGCGCCCTGCAGGTCCGACACGTCGCCGTCGCACATGGGGAGGAGCACGCCGAGCGGCACGCCGCCCAGCACCCGTCGGGCGAAGTCCACCGGGGCCAGCGCGAACACGGCGCGGATCCCGAACGGGTGGCCGGTGCCTGCGTTGAGCTGGGCCGCGGCCACCACGCCCTCGCCGCCGCGCGAGTGGCCCATGAGGCCGACCCGGTCCAGATCGACGTGCCCGACGAAGCGGGTGCCGAAGGGCGAGCCCGACGGCGAGGCGTTCCAGGCCCGCCAGCGCCGCAGGTGCTCCAGCACCAGCTGGGCTCGCGCCGACGCGCCGCCGTCGTCGACGAAGTCGTCGGCCGCGTTGACGCCGTTGGCCCCGATCGAGGCCACGATCATCCCCCGGCTGGCGAGGAGGTGGCCCAGGGTGCCGTAGCCCTTGTAGCTGGGGATCTCGTTGAACCCGGGCGAGCACGGCCACTCCAGGCGCCACTCGTCCTCGGTGCCGATGCAGGTGATGTGACGCCCGTGCAAGAGGATCACCAGCGGGGCCGAGCCGGTGATCTCGTGCGGCGCGAACACCTGAGCCCGGAGCTCGACGGGGGCGTCGAACCCCTCGGGCGTGAACGCCGTGGCGCCCAGGTCGTAGGCGAGCTCGTCGACCGGCTCGGGGCCGAGCACCCCGGGGTCGGGGTCACCGAGCCGGGCGATCGCCGCCGGCGTGGCCGGGGCAGCCGTGGCTGGGGTGGCGAGGGGCAGCCCCACCACCAGGGCGAGACCGGCGAGCGCGGCGATCAGCGTCCGACGGCCCGTCATCGGACCACCGCGAGGGGGCCGAGCGGCTCGGCCGGGGCGCGGCCGTAGGCGATCGTCACCGGTCGCCCGGCGATGAGGACGGCAGGGTCGACGACGACCACCACGAGCGCGTCGACGGCAGGGGTCGCGATGGCCGGGCCGACCACGGTCCCACCGACCGACACGATCCCCCGAGCCGAGCGCACGGGGCGACGTCCCGGGATGCGGATCCGCCAGGCGACCCGACCACCCGGGAGGGTGACCTGCTCGGCGGTGGGGCCCGCCGATCGGCGGCCCGTGGGCGGCGCCGGCGCGGTGACGGCGGCCCGCACGTCCGCCGGCGCCCAGCCCTCGACGGCACCACCGACCGTGGTCGACGGGCCGGGATCACCCGATGAGCCCGACGCCCGGGTGGTGGCATGGTCGGTGCCCGAGCCGCAGCCGGCGAGCACGAG
>CAZUYW010000282.1:0-4133 GCA_964624775.1 uncultured Iamiaceae bacterium | reverse complement strand
GCCGCCGCCGAGGCCGCGGTCACCGAGGTCGAGGAGCGCTGGCTCGCCCTCGGCGCGGAGCTCGAAGGCTGACGGCGTCGTCGTCTGGCGGCCGCTGGTCAGCCGGTGAACGAGGCGTGGCCGTCGACCGGCGTGGCCGGCGGCGGGACGGCGTCGTCGGGCACCGCGGTGGGGCCCACGCCGTCGAACGCGAGCAGATCGCCGTCGACGACGTAGAGCGTGCCGTCGGTGCCCATGGAGAGGGCGCTGGGGTTGGCCAACCCCTCGTAGGCGAAGCTCGAGGCCTGGCCGTCGCTCGTCACCTCGTCGATCCGAGTGCCGCTGGCCGGTGAGGAGATGAGCCAGAGCGTCCCGGCCTGGTCGACCTCAGCGGGGCCGGCGTTGATCAGGTCCGGCAGAGCCCGTTCCGAGCGCTGGCCACTGCCGTCGAGATCCCAGGCGTGGACGGTGCCGCCGGTCCTGTCGGCCGTGACGACTACGACGTGCCCGCCCCCGGCCGCCAGGGCCGAGAAGTCCTCGCCGGCGCCGTCGCCGCCGCCGTCGCCCGTGTACCAGGTCTTGGGTCCACCCGCCGCCAGCGGCTCGATCACCTCGTAGGCCCCGTAGCCGTAGCCGGTTCCGAGTGCCACGAAGAGGCGACCTTGCTCGTCGACGCTGAAATCGACGATCGCGTCGACGCCCGGCTTCGTCGGCAGGTCGATCGCGGACGTGCGGCCGTCCGGCGCGATGCGCGTGATCGTGTGGCGGTCGTCGCTCCGGTAGATCGTGCCGTCCGGCGCCGCGTCCATGGCCACGCCGTCGGCGCCACCGGTGGGCTCGTCGACGGGTGCCGCATCACCGACGACCCGGCGCAGCGGGTTCGGATCGCTGTAGGCCGGGGCCCCGTTCCACGACGTGAACAGCACGGTGCGAGGTGCGGTGGCGGCGACGCTGCCGAAGCCGCCGATGTCGCCGAGGTCCACGGCCTTGGCCGAGCCGCCGGCGGGCAGCTGTTGGACCGAACCAGGGCTGGCCGGGCAGCGGCAATCCGTGTCCGACGCGTCGGCGACGGTGATGGTGCCGTCGGCGCTGAGGACGACACCCCTCGGGTGGAACACCTGCAGGTCGGCGGGGGCGACCGAGCCGTCGGCATCCCGTACCAGGACGGACGGGGCCCCGCCGAGCTCGCTCTGGGTCACCGCGATCCGGTCACCCTCGACGTCGAGGTCGATCGGGGCGGCGAGGCCGGTGACGTCGAGGGTGGTCTGGGTGCCGTCGGGGGCCCGCCGGACGACATCCCCCGCGGGCACGTCGAGCACCGAGACCGTCCCGTCCTCGGCGACGTCGATGCCACTGATGGCCGTGACGCCGGTGGGCGTGATGTCGTCGACGGTGCGATCCGGTGCGATGCGGTGCACCTGGTCGGCGAGGGGGTCGGTGACGTACAGGTTGCCGGCGGTGTCGACGTCGAGGAACTCCGGGTCCTGGAGCCCGGGGATCTCGATCGGGTCCTCGGTGCCGTCGGGTGAGATCACGGCGAGGTGCGAGCCGCCGCCGACGAAGAGCGTGCCGTCGTCGGCGACCGCGATCCCCACGGGGGCCGGGACCTCGGCGACGCGCAGGAACGAGTGCGTGCCGTCGGGCCTGCCCACGCCGATGCGGCCGGACGGATCGGTCGCGTACACGGTGCCGTCCGCGCCGACGGCGACCCCGCGGGGATCGAAGAGACGGGGCTCGACCAGCACCCGCGGCGCCGGCGCGGTGATGGCGCGCGCAGCAGGTCGGGCCGTGCCGGTGGGGCGACCTCCTGCCGGTGCGCCGCCGCTGATCGCCGCCCCGGCGGCCAGCACGAGGACCGCCGCAGCGGCGGCACCCCGACGTCCTTCGATGGAACGCTTCCCCACATCCATGTCTGCACCCCTGTCGCCGTCGGTGGACCCACGGTAGCGGTGCTCGGCCCGGGCCTGCCGTGCTTGACTGCGCCGATGGCCACCCACGAGCCCGAGCTCACCGCCCCGGTCGACCTGTGCCTGCCCGACGGCAAGCACCTGAACCCGGCAGCCCGGGGCTGGTCGCGCCTGCCCGTCCACGCCGGCAACCTGCGCGGCGGGTGGGGCCGCACCAAGAAGTGGGACTACTGGGCGGTGCTCGCCGGCGACCTCGTCCTGTCCGCCACCTACGCCGACGTCGACTACCTCGGTCTCGCCACCACCTGGTGGGCCGACCTGCGCACCGGGCGCACCGGCGGGCACGACGCCACCATCCCCGGCGCCCGGGGCTTCAGCCTGCCGGACCGGTTCGGCACCGAGCCGCTGCGGTACCGCTCGAAGGCCATCGACCTCGACCTCGTCGACGATGGGGGCGGCACCACGATCACCGCGCGCTGGACCGAGCGCGACGGCACCACCTCCTCGCTCGACGTGCGGATCGACCTGCCTGAGGGTCACGAGTCCCTCAACGTCGTCATCCCGTGGTCCGACACCCGGTTCCAGTACACGTCCAAGCACCAGGCCCGGCCGGCCCGCGGCACCCTCACCCTCGACGGTGTCGCCCGGCCGTTCGGGGGCGACGGCGACGAGGCCTGGGGCGTGCTCGACGTCGGCCGCGGCCGCTGGCCCTACGAGACGAACTGGAACTGGGGCGGCGGCGCCGGCGTGGCCACCGACGGCACCACGACGGTGGGGGTGCAGTTCGGCGCCAAGTGGACCGCCGGCACCGGGTTCACCGAGAACGGCGTGCTGCTCGACGGCCGGCTCACCAAGATCGGTGCCGAGCTCGAGTGGGACTACGACTGGGACCACCCGCTGCGCCCCTGGCACGTGCGCCACCCCGACGGCAGCCTCGACCTCACGCTCACCACCCGGTACGACAAGCACAGCCGCACCAACGCGGGCCTCATGGCCATGGAGGTCCACCAGGTCTTCGGGACCTGGAGCGGCCACGTCAGCGACGACGACGGCCGACGGGTCGAGGTCGACGGCATCCAGGGCTTCGCCGAGGAGTCGCGCTCGCGCTGGTGAGCCCCGCCCCATGGGGTTGACTGGGTGCTCGACCGGCCGATCCGTACGGGCGGAGAGCAGCGGTGGGAGGCACGATGAGCAGCGGGAAGATCACGGTCGAGGGTCGGGCCACGTTCCACGTGCCCGCCGACCACGCCGACATCTCCTTCACCGTCTCGCGGCGGGCGGCCACCACCGGCGACGCCGTCACCGCCGCCGGCGCCGCCTACGCCACCCTGGACCGGGCCCTCTCCGGGCACGCCTCGGTCATCGTGCGCCGGTCCATGACCTCGCTCGTGGTGCAGGAGATCGTCCGCTACGACCCGACGACCGGCACCAACACGCGCGAGGGCTTCTCGGCGTCGCGCACCGAGACGGTGCGGTTCGCGCCCATCGACCGGGCCGGCGACGCTCTGCGAGCCGCGGTGGTCGCGGTGCCCGAGCTCGCAGTGGCCGGGCCGCACTTCGGCCTGGACCCCGAGAACCCGGTGCACGACGCGGTGCGGGCTGCCGCCGCGGCCGACGCCCGGCGTGCCGCCGAGGCCTACGCGTCCGGCATCGGCGCCCGCCTCGGCGCCGTGCGCCGGCTGCGGGAGCCCGCCGACCGCGACCTCGTCTACGACCGCGGCCCCCGCATGATGGCGATGGCCAAGGGGGCGGCGGGCGAGGCGGGGGAGACCGTGCTGGTCGACCTCACCGGCGAGGAGGTCGAGCTGACCGCGGTCATCGAGCTCGTCGCCGAGCTCGAGGTCTGACCCCGACCCAGGCGGTCGGGGCGCGACGCGGGCAAGATGGCGCATGGCCTACCGCCTGGACCCCACCCTCCCGGTCGGCGCCGAGGTGCGGCGCGTCATCGGCGAGCAGCTCGCGCTGGCCGAGCAGCGCCTGCGCGGCGAGGGGGACGAGGCCATCGATGCACAGGCCGTGCGCGATGCTCGCAAGAACCTGAAGAAGGCCCGTGCCGCCATCGATCTCGCCCGCGCCGATCTCGGCCGGCCCGTCGCCCGCCAGGCCAGCCGCGACCTGCGAAGCGTCGGGGCGATCCTCGCGGGGCCGCGCGATCTCGACGCCCTCGCCGAGGCCGCCGCCCGGCTGGCCGACGGCGCCGCCGTCGGAGGCGACGAGGCCGTGGCCGCCGGGGTCAGCGCCCTGGCC
>CAZUYW010000281.1:0-4155 GCA_964624775.1 uncultured Iamiaceae bacterium | reverse complement strand
ACCCCCGGACCCGCTTCGCCGAGGTCCACGACCGGCTCTCGGTCACCAAGACCGAGCGGGCCATGTCCCTGACCACCTCGCTCGCCGGCCTCGTCAACCTGCTGCCCCATCCGCTGCTCGTGCGCATGGCCCGCCAGCAGGTGGCCACCGTCGACTTCGCCACGTCGAACGTGCGGGCCGCGCCCTTCGACCTATTCATCGCGGGCGCGCTGATGACCGCGAACTACCCGCTCGGTCCGGTGGCCGGCACCGCCTGGAACCTCACCACGATGAGCTACCGGGGCCGGCTCGACCTCGGCCTGCACGTGGACACGGCCGCCGTCGAGGACCCGCCGCAGCTCGCGGCCGACGTCGCCGACGCGTTCGGGGAGCTCATCGCGGCAGGTCGGCCACGGCGACGACGCCGCGCCGAACCCAAGGGCTGACCCTTCGGCTCAGACCCCCGACACCACCGGTTCGGCCACCGGGACGGAGGCGAGCAGGAGGCGCAGGTCCAGGAGCAGGTCGGCCACCTCGTCGGTGGACACCAGCGCCCGGTGCTGGAGGGTCGGGAGCGCCTGGTCGATCACGGCCAGGGCTTCGGTGATGACGATCTCGGGTGCGGCGGTCTCGGTCACACGGCAACCCTACCCGGGGACACCGACAATCCACGCGCAGGTTCCCGACGTGCCCGCGAAGTGTCCGATCCGTACCCTTGCGCCCGATGACCTACGAGGTGGTCCGCCGGATCGGGCGGGGTGGCATGGGCGTGGTGGATCTCGCCCGGGACGAGGCCGGGCACGAGTACGCGCTCAAGCGCCTGTCGCTGCACGGCACCCCCGACGAGCTGGCCCGCGCCCGGGCGCGCATCCGGCGCGAGGCCGAGGTGCTCCAGCGCCTCGACCACCCCGGGATCGTGCGGCTCCACGAGGTGCTCGACGACGGCGACGACCTCGTGCTCGTCATGCCCTACCTCCCCGGCGGCAACCTGGCCCAGCGCGTCGGCGACCACGGCCCCATGGATCCCGATCAGGTGCGCGAGCTCGCCGCCACCCTCCTCGACGCGCTGGCCTCGGCCCACCGGCGCGGCGTCACCCACCGCGACATCAAGCCGGCCAACGTGCTGTTCGACGCCGACGGCCGCGCCGCGCTCGCCGACTTCGGCGTGGCCATCCACCGCGATGCCACGCCCGGCCTCACCGCCACCGAGGTGGTGGTGGGCACCCCGGGCTTCATGTCCCCCGAACAGGCCCGCGGCGAGGCGGCCACGGCGGCCTCGGACGTGTTCTCGCTCGGCGCCACGCTCGCCTACGCCGCCACCGGCGTCGGCCCCTTCGGCACCTCGGATCCCCGCGTCCTGCTCCTGCGGGCCGCCTCGGGCCGGGTGGAGAAGCTGCCGCGCACGCTCCCACCCGACCTGCGCACGCTGCTGACCGCGATGCTCGACAAGGACCCCGAGCGCCGCCCCACCGCAGCCGCGGCGCGCGGCGGCCCGTCGGGCACCGAGCCGGGCGTCGGGGCGTCGCTCCCCCGGCCCGCCCGGCGGCGCCGACCCGCCCTGTTCGCCGGCGCGGCAGCGGTCGCCGTGCTCGCGATCGGGGGCGGCGTGGTCGCGCTCACCCGTTCGGCGGACGATGCGAAGCCCCGGCCGCGCCCGACGACCACGACCACCACGTCGACCGCACCCTGCACGGACCTGCCGTTCCAGCCGTGCGGGAAGGAGCCGGCCCCCAACACCGACGGCCGCACGTGCGACGAGGGCTTCGCCGACTACGACGAGGACGCCGCGAACGGGTGCGAGGCCGAGCCCGACGCCCTGAAGCCCGGCGCCACCCTCACCCGCAGCCTGACCGCCAACCTGGTCCCCGGCGACGACGTCGACACGTTCACCGTCCCGGTGCAGGACAACTTCCAGGTGCTCGGCGACGGCACCGTCAAGATCACGCTCACCGCCCCGGCCGGCGTGTCGATGAAGCTCACCGTGCTGCGCGACGGCGAGGTGCTCGGCGCCGGGGTCAGCGGCGACGGCGAGCCCACCACGGTCGCCCTCCGCGAGCCGTCGTACTTCTCCGACGACGGCGGCGAGCTCGAGGCGCGCGTCGAGTGGCTCGGCTCGGACCGCAGCGCCGAGCCCTACACGATCGAGCGCAGCGGCAACTTCTGACCCGCCCGCCGCGGCCCGCCCGCACCACGACGGGCCCGCGTAGGGTGCGGGCCATGGCCCACGATCGACTCGGTGTCACCTTCGCCAGCCTCATGACCCTCGGCCCGGACCTGGCGCTCGAGACCGCACGGCACGCCGCCGACCTCGGCTACCGCTCCTTCTGGACCGCCGAGACCACCGGTCCCGAGGCGTTCGCCACGCTCGCCGCCGCGGGGGCGGCAGCGCCGGGCCTCGACCTCGGCACGGGCGTCCTCGCCCTGCAGCTGCGCACCCCGATGGTGGCGGCCATGGGCGCCGCCACCCTGCAGGCCCTGCACCCCGAGGCCGACATCCTGCTCGGCGTGGGCATCTCCTCGCCGGTGGTCACCGAGCGCTGGCACGGGGTGCCCTACGGGACCAAGGCGCTGGCACGCGTGCGGGAGTACGTGATCCTCGTGCAGGCCTGCCTGTCCGGCGAGAAGGTGGACCACCAGGGCGACTTCTACGAGGTCCGCGGCTTCCGCCTGGGCATCCGTCTCGGCGACCGCCGGCCCAAGGTCATCGTGGGCGCCCTGAACCCCGCGATGCTGCGCCTCGCCGGCGAGGTCGCCGACGGCGTCCTGCTCAACTACCTGCCCGCCTCCCACGTGGCCTGGTCCGTCGAGCAGGTCCGGGCCGGCGGCGACGCCGAGATCTACGCCTACGTCCACGGCGGGCTCTGCGACCCGGAGCGGGCCCGGGACAAGGCCCGTCGCGACCTCTTCTCCTACGCCGTCGTCGACGCCTACGCGGCGAGCTTCGCCCGCGCCGGGTTCGCCGAGGAGGTCACCGAGATCCGGGCCCGGTTCGCCGCCGGGGACAAGGAGGGCGCCCTCGCCGCGGTCTCGGACCGCATGTGCGACGAGATCGACATCACCGGCGACGCGGACCACGTCCGGGACTCCGTCCGGGCCTACACCGCCGCCGGGGTCGACGTCCCCGTGCTGATGCCGCTGCCGTGGGGCGAGGACCGCCGCCAGACGGTGTGGGACACCATGGCAGCCGCGGCCGAGGCCTGATCGCCTCGGTAGGGTGCGGCGATGGAACTGAACGGGCGCATCGCGGTCATCACCGGGGGAGCCAAGGGCATCGGGCGGGCCCTGGCCGAGGCGTTCCTGGCCGAAGGCGCCCGCACCGTGGTGATCGTCGACGTGGACCCATCGCTCGAGGCCACCGCTGCCGCGCTGGGCGAGCGGGTGGTGGCCGAGCGGGTCGACGTGAGCGACGCCGACGCCATCGCCGCCCTCGTCGCCCGCACCGAGGAGGCCCACGGCCCCATCGACCTCTTCGTCTCGAACGCCGGCATCGGATCGGGCGCGGGCGTGGATGCCGACGCCGCCACGTGGGACCGCATCTGGCAGGTCAACGTCCTCGCCCACGTCTACGCGGCGCGCGCGGTGCTGCCCTCGATGCTGGCCCGGGGCGAGGGCTACCTGCTCTCGACCGCCTCGGCCGCTGGGCTGCTCGGCCAGATCGGCGACCTGCCGTACTCGGTCACCAAGCACGCGGCGGTGGCCGTCGCCGAGTGGCTGGCGATCACCTACGGCGCCCAGGGCATCACCGTGTCGTGCCTGTGCCCGCAGGGCGTGCGCACCGACCTCATCTCGGGCGGGACCGGCCACGCGGCCACCGAGACCGTGGTCATGCAGGGCCTGATCGAACCGGCCGACGTCGCCGCCGCGGTGATCGCCGGGCTGCGCGACGAGCGCTTCTTGATCCTCCCGCACCCCGAGGTCGCCGAGTACTACCGCCGCCGGGCCTCGGACCCGGACCGCTGGCTCGCCGGGATGCAGCGGCTCCAGGCACGCATCCTCGGCGCCATCGATCCCGGATGACCCGCCGGCCCTCGCCCATCGACGACGGCCTCGCCGAGCTCGGCCTCGAGATCGGCCAGCTCGTCCGGTACCAGGGCCGCTCGGACAAGCGGTGGCGGGAGGGGGTGGTGCTGCGCCGCGAGCGCGACGGGTCGGTCGGCCTGCGCGACGACCGCGGCC
>CAZUYW010000280.1:0-4158 GCA_964624775.1 uncultured Iamiaceae bacterium | reverse complement strand
CGCATCTCGTCGTTCCAGGCGACCTTCGAGGCGTGGAAGTCGATCGAGTGGCCCATCTTCCCGTCGTTGGTCAGCGTGATGGTGAACAGGTCGCCGACCTTGCCCCGCAGGATCGGGCCGGGGGTCTGGCCGTTGAAGGTCCACAGCTGCTGGGTGACGCCGGGTGCCACCTCGATCTTCTGCTCCTCCGCGCTGAGGCTGATCTTGTGCTCCGTGCCGCCGGGGGCCGGCGCGAGCTTCGGGTCGAACGGGGTCCACCCCTCCTTGGGCTCGGCCGTGAAATCGATCGTGGCGCCGGCCGGCTCACCGTTGGCCGCGCTGGCGGTGCTGCCCGACGCGGTCCCGGCGGCCGCGCCGGTGACCTTGATGTCGAGGACCATCCCGGCGGCCTTGTGGCCGGGGACGGTGCACCAGGCCTGGCCGTTCGTGGTCCGGGCGGGCAGCGTGACGGTCTCGGACGCCTCCGGGTCGAGCAGCTTGGTGCCGGTCGTGCCGTCGAGCTTGAGGTCGTGGGCCATCTTCCCGTGGTTCGTGACCTTCAGGGTGATGGGGCTCCCCGCGGGAACCTTGATCGAGGCGGGCACCACGTCGAGGTCCTTCAGCTCGATGGTGAACGTGACGGGCTTGCCGGTCGGCGTCGCGGCGGAGGTCGGATCGTCGCTCAGGCCGAGCCCGACGGCGACGATGGTGGCGATCATGCAGATGGCGGCCATCCCGACGGCGGCGATCACCCAGTTGTCGCGGGTGACGGTGTCGGGAGGTCCGGTGGTGGGCGTCGTTGCCATGGTTCCTCCAATAATTCTTCTAACTACTAGAGAAATTACGGACGAGACCGGCACCGGGAACAGTGCCGAAGGTCCTGACCGGACCGGTCAGAGGCGGCGCTTGGCGCCCAGCCCGATCAGGCGCTGCGCGGCCCCCGCCGGCAGGCGACCGAGCAGGTTGAACAGGTGCGCATCGGGGCCGATCAGCGCGCGACGCCGATCCGCCTGCACCGCGCGCAGGATCTGGGCGGCCGCCGCCTCGGGGCTGGTGATGAACGCCTTCTCCAGGTCGCGCCGGCCCGCCTCGAGGTCGACCCCCTCCTCGACGTGCAGCCGCGCGTTGCGGGCGATCGACGTCTTGATCCCGCCCGGGTGCACGCAGGTGGCCGACACGCCGTTCGCCGAGAGGTCCAGCTCGATCCGCAGCGACTCGGTGAAGCCCCGGACGCCGAACTTCGCCGCGTTGTACGCGGACTGCGAGGGGATCCCCACCAGCCCGAACACGCTCGACACGTTCACGATGTGGCCCTCGCCCGACGCCACCAGGTGGGGCAGGAACGCCTGGGTGCCGTGCACCACGCCCCAGAAGTTGATGCCCATCAGCCACTCGAAGTCCTCGATGCGCATCTGGGCGACGGTCGCGCCGAGGGCGACCCCCGCGTTGTTGGCGATGAGGTTCACCCGCCCGTGGTCCGCCACCACCTGATCCGCCCAGGCGAACACGGCCGCCCGATCGGCGACATCGACGGCTGCGGTCGTGACGGTGACCCCGGTGCGCCGGGCCGTCTCGGCGGTGGCCTCGAGGCCCGACTCGTCGATGTCGGCCAGCGCGAGGTGCGCGCCACGCTCGGCCAGCGCGGTGGCCAGGGCCCGGCCGATGCCCGAGCTCGCGCCCGTGATCGCGGCCACCTTGTTCCGGAAGTCCTGCATCGCGTGCTCCTCGTCCCCTGTCGCGGCCAGCCATTGTGATCGGTGACCGGGTGGCGGTCGAAGTCCGGGCGCGGAAGGGGGGCCCCGGTTGCCCGGGACCCCCCTTCGCCATCCCGCCTTGGATGACCTTGTCGGTGCCGCCCGTGGGCCGCCGTCAGGCGAAGCGGGCGGCGTAGGTGCTGGTCTTGAGCAGGGCCAGGATCAGCACCTCGGTGGGCTGGCCGCCGGCGCCCTTCAGGAGGGCGGTGTCGTAGTCGAAGGCCGCCTGGTTGGGCAGGGCCCGGATCATGCCGAGGAAGACGAGGATGGTGTCCACCTCGGGCCGCATGATCCGCCTGCCCTCGCTGGACTCGGAGAAGGCCGTCATCACCTCGCCCCGGGAGACCCCGGTGCCGAGGCGGCCGACCCAGTAGTCGAGCCCGGCGGCATCGGGGTTCCGGCCCAGCACGTTCTGGTACACGAGCGTCACGAAGGCGCTGTCGCCCAGGGAGCCGTAGGTGTTCTTGAACTCGGACGACTTGGCGAACGAGGTGGCGATGGCGTTGAGCGAGGTGCCCGTCGTCTTCTTGGTGATCCAGTAGTCGAGGCCGCCCTTGTCAGGGATCCGGTGGAAGAAGGACCAGTACAGGCGGATCACCGGGCCGCGATCGTCGTCGAAGGTGCCGTGCACGAAGTCGTCGATCGTGGACGACGGGGTGGCCACCCCGTTGAGGATGGCGTCGTTGAGCCCCAGCACCTTGGCGAGCGAGAGGTTGGCGCCGGTGAAGTCGAGGGCGTTCTGCTGGAGCAGCGGCAGGCTGTCCACGAACGGGCCGAGCTCGTAGCTCGACCGCAGGTAGACGTCGAACGTGCCGTTGTCGTCCACCGTCGACACGTCCGGGGCGAGGGCCTCGAACGCCACGGTCCCGTCGCCCGCCATGTCCGAGCCGAACGACAGGCCGTGCGCCTCGGCGCCGGTCGTCGTCACGCTCGTACGGGTGGTGACCCCGGTCGTGAGGTTGCGGGCGAAGACGTCGGTCGCGCCGTTCGTGTCGCCCGTGACCAGGTTGGTGCTGTCGGAGTTGAAGCTCACCTTGGTGCCGTCGCCGCTCAGGCTCGGCGTGCCGCTGTCGTCGTTGCCCGCGGTGCCGCCGGTGGAGCGCGACACGAGGATCGTCGTGGCGTTGGTCCGGTCCCGGAGGTAGATGTCGTAGCCAGGCCCGTCGGCCACCGTCGCGAAGCCCTCGGTCCCGCTCTGGAAGGCGACGTAGCGACCGTTGTCGCTGATCGAGGCGAACTGGCTGCCCTGGTCACCGACCTGGCCTGAGTTCCCGAAGCTCACCTTGGCGCTCGTGCCCGCGGTGCGGTCGCGGATGAACACGTCGGTGATCCCCGGGCTCGAGTCGCCGCCGATCTCGGTCGTGTAGGACTCGAAGACCACGTAGCGCCCGTCAGGCGTCATGTCGTTCAGCTCGCCGCCCGCGGTCAGCCCGCTCTCGGCCGACGTCACCGTCACCCGCTCGGTGGTCCCGAGGCCCGACAGGTCGCGGACGAAGACGTCCATCTTGGCGTTGCTGTCGCTCGCGACCAGGTTCGTCGCATCGGATTCGAACGCGACGTGGGTGCCGTCGCCGCCCACGATGGGGTGGTCCGAGTCGCCGCCGGTGGCCTGGGACCCATCGGCGCGCACGCTCACGCGGGTGAGCGTGCCGCCCCACAGGTCCTTCAGGAACACATCCGACTTCCCGTTGGTGTCCCCCGGCACGAGGTTCGTCGCGGCCGACGTGAAGGCGACCCAGCGGCCGTTGGCGCTGATCGACGGCTGGTCGCTGGCGCCGTTGCCCTGCGTGCCGTTCGCGGTCACCGAGACGCGCACCGTCGACGCGGCCAGCGTGTCCCGCACGAAGATGTCCTTCTTGGCGTTGGTGTCGCCCGTGACGAGGTTCGTCGCCGAGGAGGCGAACGCGACCCAGCGCCCGCCCGCCGCGATCGACACCCCGCCGCTCGCACCCTTGCCCGAGTGACCGTCCAGGCCCGCGGACACGAGTGCGGTGACCGGCTTGGTGGTGCTCGTGGCGCCAGCGGTCCCGGGGGTGAGGACGACCGCGGTGAGCGGTGCGAGCAGCAGGCTGGCGGCCAGGACGGGGATGGCGCGGCGGGCGCGGTGTTCGACCATGCCCTGACCGTACGGATCGCCCTCCGAAGGGTCATGAGTAGGCGCTACTCATTCTCCGAGCGCGGCTGCCAGGTCCTCGCGGCGGTGGATGCCGAGCTTGGCGTAGGCCTTCTGCAGGTGGTTGTCGACGGTGCGGATCGACAGGAACAGCCGGTCGGCGATCTCCTGGCTGGACAGGCCCTGCGCGGCCAGGTGCGCAACCTCGGCCTCCCGGGGCCGGAGCGGCACCGCCGCGTCGGTCGCCACCAGGCCCGGGGTGCGCACGCCCGCGCACGCGGCGGCGTGGGTCGCCGCCCGGTTGGCCAGCGC
>CAZUYW010000279.1:0-4162 GCA_964624775.1 uncultured Iamiaceae bacterium | reverse complement strand
TTCGTGCTCGTGAACCTCTCGGGTCCCGGCTACATCGGCCGGCCCGCCGGCTCCACCGGCGGCGACGACACCACCGTGACCCGCCCCGACGGCGGCACCACGACCACCACGGCGCCGTCGTCGTCCACCACCGCCAGCACCACGACGACCCCGGTGACGTCGACCACCGCCCCCGCGGGCGACTTCTGCACCGAGGCGGCCACGTGGGTCCCGCTGCTCAAGAACTTCGTCCTCGCCGGCTTCGGCACCAGCACCTACCCGGACAGCACGGAGCTGCTGGCGAGCACCGACCGGCTCATCCCGCTCTCGCCGTCGGACGCCGTGCGCACCGACCTCGAGGCGATCCGCGCCTTCGTGGCCTCCCCCACCGAGGCCGGCGCCCAGTACGAGCCGGATGCCCTCGAGGCCTACCTGAAGGGCACGTGCGGCATCGATCCCAGCGCCTGACGGCATCCTTCCGTGCCATTGATGCCAACCGATCCGGGGTGGTACTAGCACCATCGTCCGATGTCTGATCAGACCCGGTTTCGGGAAGGGTGCAGCATCCCCCCAACAGGTCGGGTGGCCGGGCAGACCCAGGGGTGGGCATGCCCGGCCACCGACCGCTTGACGAGATCTTGAGATGGCCTTGAGCGGGGCCTGACACAGGGTTCCTAGGTTCGCCGACGTGCCTCGCCCCGCCCGCGCCCTGCTCGCTCCGCTCCTGCTCGCCGTCATCGTGGCGATCGCTCCGCCGGCGCTGGCCGGCTGCAGCTCGGCCTCGGAGGCCGAGACCATCGCCCGCAGCGTCACCACGGGCGACCTCGCGCCCGGCGACCACGTGCCCGCACCCAAGGGGCCGGTCGTGCTGACCCTGCGCGGCCGCATCGGGGAGACCAACGTGGGCGACGAGCTGCAGTTCGACCTCGCCACCCTCGAGCGGCTCGGCCTGCACGAGTACCGCGCCGATGACTACCAGGCCGAGGGCCACGTCGTGCGGTTCCGCGGCGTCCTGCTCGACCGGCTGCTCGCCGTGGCCGACGCCGACCCCGACGCCACCACCCTCGGGACCGTCGCCCTCAACGACTACAAGGCCGACGTCCCCGTCCGGGACGCCGAGCGCTACCCGGTGCTGGTCGCCACGAGCGTCGACGGGAAGCGCATGAGCGTGGCCCGCTACGGCCCGACGCGGTTCGTCTATCCCAACCTGGCCATCGACTTCGACAAGACGGTCTACGACGCGCGCTGGGTCTGGCAGCTCGACACCGTCACCGTCCGGTGAGGGCGGCCGCCTCGTGACCGAGGGCCCCAACCCTCCCCAGGAGCGCCGGATCCAGCGCACCGCCCGGTACCTCCTGCTCGCCGCCCTCGTGATGCTCGTGGGCAACATCGGCCTGGCGGTCGTCGTGGCGCGCGACACCCGCTCGCTCAACCGCAGCGTCGCCACGACCGAGTCGATCGTCAACGCCAACGTGCGCACCATCGGCCAGGCCCAGCGCGAGCTGCTGCGGCTCTCGCTGCTCCTCGAGTCGGGCAGCCAGGATCGGGCCGCCCTCGACCTCCAGCGATCGTTCGTCACCCAGCGCATGCAGGAGTCGGCGCTCGGCTACCAGCGCCACACCCTCGGCAGCGACGATCTCCTCCGTCGGGCCGAGTTCCTCCGGAACCGCTGGCGCCGTGACATCGAGCCGCTCGTCCAGCGCATCGCGGCCGATCCCGCCGACGACGACACCGCCCTGCGAGCGCGGGCGGTGGGCGCCCTGCGGGGGCTCGAACTGCAGGTGAACGACCTGGTCAGCGCGGGCGAGAACAACCGCAAGGTGCAGGCGGGTGAGGCGAACGCGCTGTCGCGCGCCCTGCTCGGCAGCGCCGGCGTGCTGCTCCCCGGCCTCGCGGTCACGACCTCGGCCTTCCTCGTGGTGACGGGCCTGTCCCTCGCCGGGTTCGCCCGCGCCGATCGGCGCCGCGAGCGCGACCAGGAGCGCCTGCGCACCCTCAACACCGAGCTGGCCACCCTGTCCCAGGTCGCCTCGCGGACCGACAACGCGGTCACCATCACCGACGCGCTCGGGCGCATCCAGTGGGTGAACGACGCGTTCGTGCAGCGCACCGGGTACGCCCCGGACGAGGCCGTGGGGCGCAGGCCCGGCTCGCTGCTCCAGGGCCCCGAGACGGATCGCACCACCGCCCGCACGATGTCCGAGGCGGTGCGCCACGGACGGGGCGTCACCTGCGAGGTCCTCAACTACCGCAAGGACGGCACCCCGCTCTGGATCGACCTGGAGATCCTCCCGGTCCGCTCCGAGGACGGCGAGCTGACCCACTTCATCGGGGTCAGCACCGACATCACCCAGCGGCGCGAGACCGAGGCGCACTTGATCGCGGCCAAGGACGCCGCCGAGGACACCGCAGCCGCGAAGGCCAACTTCCTCGCATCGATGAGCCACGAGATCCGCACCCCGCTCAACGCCGTCATCGGCATGAGCGACCTGCTCCTCGAGACACCGCTCACGCCGCTGCAGCAGGAGTACGTCGAGACGACCCAGCGCAGCGGCGCCATGCTCCTCGCCGTCGTGAACGACATCCTCACCTTCTCGGCGCTCGACGCGGAGAAGGTGCACCTCGAGGTGCGACCGGTCGATCTGCGCACCGTGCTCGAGGGCGCCCACGCGATCGTCGGCCACGATGCCGCAGCCAAGGGCGTGGCCATGGACCTCGTCGTCAGCCCGGCACTGCCCGCGCTGGTGGAGATCGACGAGGTGCGGGTCCGCCAGATCGTGCTCAACCTGCTCGCCAACGCCGTGAAGTTCACCCCGTCGGGCTCGGTGCGCACCACCGTCTCGGCCGATCGGGAGCCGCACGGACGCCACCGGGTGGCCATCGCGGTCGCGGACACGGGCATCGGCATCCCGGCGGGGCGCATCGACCAGCTGTTCGAGCCGTTCTCCCAGGTCGACAGCTCCACGACCCGCCGCTTCGGGGGCACCGGCCTCGGCCTCGCCATCACCCAGCGCCTGGTGCGCCTGATGGGCGGCACGATCACGATCGACAGCGAGCTCGGCTCGGGCACCACGGTCACGGTGACCCTCCCGCTCACCGGCTACGACCTGGCCACGCCCGCCTTCTTCGACGCCGGCCCGACGGCCGACGTCCCCTCGCTCGACGGCGGGCTCCGGGTGCTGGTCGCCGAGGACGACGAGATCAACCGGCTGGTGGCCGAACGCCTGCTGCGCCGGCTGGGGGTCGCGGCCGACCTGGTGTGCGACGGGATGGCCGCCGTGGAGGCCGTGCAGGCCCAGCGCTACGACGTCGTCCTCATGGACATCAACATGCCCGGGCTCGACGGCGTCGCCGCCACCCGAGCCATCCACGAGGCGGTCGGCCCCGCGGGGCGACCGTGGATCGTGGCCATGACCGCCAACGCCCTCGCCGGCGACCGCGAGCGGTTCCTCGCCGCCGGGCTCGACGACTACCTGTCCAAGCCGGTCCGCCTGGGCGACCTGCGGGACCTGCTCGGCACCGTCCCCCGCCGCCAACCCGTCGCCTGACGAGACCGGCCGCGGGTCACGCCGTTGACGGGGCCTCGGTGTCCTGCCAGCGTGATGCCATGTCGATGACGAAGGAGGGGCGCCTCCAGATCCGCGTGGATCCGGTCGAGAAGCAGCTCCTCGAGCGCGCCGCGGCCGCCGAGCACGTGTCGCTCTCCTCGTTCGTCCTCCGATCGGCGGCAGCCCGCGCGGCTGACGTCCTGGCCACCCGCCAGATCATCGAGCTCGACCCAGAGGCCGCGGCAGCGTTCGCCACGGCTCTGGCCTCCCCGGGCACGGTGGACCAGCGCCTCGCCGACGCACTGCAGCGGCCGCGGCGCTTCACCTGGCTTGGCTGAGCTCCAGCGGCCCGAGGTCCTCGACCCCGCCCGCCACATGGGTCACCACCGATGCGCAGTCCACGGCCGTGGAGCTCAACACCCGCGCCGCGTGCCGCGCGGTGGTGGTCCACGCCCTCGACCCCCGGGCCCGCGCCTGGTGGGAGCGGTTCGGCTTCCACCCCCTCGATCCCGGCGACCCGGACGCGACCGACCTCGTCCACCTGACCGCGGACATCGAGGCCACCCTCCGCTCGCTCGGCTGATCCCGGACGCGGCACGGCCCGCCCCTGGGAGGTGGGGCGGGCCGTGCTCGAC
>CAZUYW010000278.1:0-4178 GCA_964624775.1 uncultured Iamiaceae bacterium | reverse complement strand
GAGGAGCGCACCGTGCCTGCCGAGACCCACGTCGAACAGGGCCCCATGAGCCGCCAGGACGTCTTCGACCTGATCCGCGACCGCCTCGCCGACATCTTGGAGACCGACCCCGCCGGCATCGGCGAGGGCGACTCCTTCGCCGACGACCTCGGTGCCGACTCCCTGGCGCTGATCGAGCTGGTCGAGGAGCTCGAGGAGGAGCTCGGCGAGCGCTCGGTCGGCTTCCGCATCGAGGACGAGGACCTCGAGGACCTCAAGACCGTGCGCGACGCCGTCGACTACGTCTTCGAGAAGCTCTCCGGCAAGTAGGAGTGTCCCTCCCCGTCAGCGCCACGGCCCTGGAGTCCTTCCAGGAGCGGCTCGGGTACGCCTTCGGGGACCCCGACCTGTTGCACCGTGCCCTGACCCACCGGTCCTGGTGCGCCGAGCACGCCGAGTTCTCCTCCAACGAGCGGCTCGAGTTCCTCGGCGATGCCGTGCTCGGCGTGCTCGTCACCGACGACATCTACCGCCGGTACCCCGACGCGGGGGAGGGGCAGCTGTCGCGGGTGCGGGCCTCGGTCGTGTGCGCCGCCGCCCTCGCCGACATGGCCCGGGAGCTGGGCCTCGGCGACGTCCTGCTGCTCGGGAAGGGCGAGGCCGCCTCGGGCGGGCGGGATCGACCCTCGATCCTGGCCGACGCCATGGAGGCGGTGATCGGTGCCGTGTACCTCGACGGCGGTCCGCGCGCCGCCCACGCCCTCGTCGCCGCGCTGGTGGGCCCCCGGCTCGACGATCACGTCCTCGCCGACCACAAGAGCCGGCTCCACGAGCTCGTCGCCCGCGATCACGCCGGCACCGTCCGGTACGTGCTCTCCGAGCAGGGCCCCGAGCACGACAAGACCTTCCACGCCGAGGTGCGCCTCGGCGACGAGTGCTACGGCGCCGGCATCGGCCGCTCCAAGAAGCAGGCCGAGCAGGCCGCCGCGGCCGTGGCGCTCGCCCGACTCGACCCACCACGCGGGCCAGCACCCGCACGAGAGGAAACCCATGGCTGAGATCCCCGAGATCGAGACGATCCGCCGCGACCTGGACCGCGAGATCGGCGGCAAGCGGATCAAGACCGTCGAGGTCCCCGGTTCGGGCGTGATCCCGCGCCACACCAACAAGAAGCAGTTCATCGGACTCCTCGAGGGCGCCAAGGTCACGGGGGTCATCCGCCGGGACCTGCTGCTGGTGGCCAAGCTCGATTCGGGCGACGCGCTGGTCATCGACCTCCACGAGGGCGGCCAGCTGCGCCGCCATGCCGCCAAGGACGCGGTCGACAAGGCCACCAAGATCGTCATCACCTTCACCCAGGGCGGCCAGCTCCGCCTCGTAGCCGACGGCGCGCCGGTCGAGGCGTTCGTGACCCCCTTCGACGGCCTGGTCGAGGCAGTGCCCGAGCTGGCCGACCTCGGCCTCGACGTCCTCGACGAGGCGGTCTCGTGGACGGTGTTCGGCGAGTCGATCCTGCGCCACCGCTCGACCAAGCTGCGCGCCCTGCTGCTCGACCGCTCGGTCGTGGCCGGGATCGGGCCCGTGTACGCCGACGAGATCCTCCACGCAGCGGGCCTGCGCCCCGATCGGGATGTCGCCTCGCTGTCGACCCAGGAGATCCGGCGCTTCTTCCGGGCCGTGGTGGAGACGCTCCACGAGTCGGCCAAGCACCGCGGCCTCACCACCTCCGACGGCCAGTACGCGGACCTCGCGGGCAAGCCGGGCGGGTGGGCCGAGCACCAGGTGTACGAGCGCGACGGCCAGGCGTGCCTGCGCTGTCGCGGCGTGGTGTCCAAGGTGCGCCAGGCCAACAAGGTCGTCTACCTGTGCGAGTCCTGTCAGGTCTGAGGCGCGGATCGGGCGCAGTCCGGCGCCGCCGGAGCCGGTGCTAGGTCGTTCGGCCCCCTCGAACAGGAATTTCTCACGCCATTTCCTCCCCTATTGGACATCTTGGGCCGGAAAACTCACGCTCCGAGTCGAAATCTGGATTACGGTGACGCACCGTGGCAGTCGGAGGGCGCAACGGCCCAGAACGAGCGGCGGCAGATGAGCCAGCGGTCACCGAACCGATCACGCTCACCGACCCCGACGGAGCGGTCACCCGCGTCGCTCCGTGGTCCTCGTGGACCCGCGAGCAGACCCGCGCCCCGGGTGGTGAGCCGGCGCTCGTGACCCGCCTCGAACGCGGCCAGCTGTGGTTCTCCGCCGGCCGAAAGCGGTCGCCGTGGCGTCACGAGGTGCAGGTGGGGCCGGCCACGGTCTCCACGCCGCGCGGGCGCTTCCAGGTCACCGCCGAGCCCGACGGCGGTGCCACCATCGCGTGCCTCGCCGGCCGGACCCGCGTCGTCACCGGGCTCCGCGAGCCGGTCCTGCTCGGCCCCGACCAGAGCGCAGCGGTCTCCTCCGACGGGCGGACGCTCGTGGTGATGGATCGCAACAGCCTCGCCGATGCCCACCTCTTCGGCGCCGACGTGGGCGGTGCCCCCACCGACCCACTCGCGCCGGGTGCGACGGCGTCCGCCGGCGTCGGGGAGCACGAGGCGGAGGACCCGCACGGCGACGAGCTCTCGGGTGCGCCCCACGACGCGCTCGCCGGCGGTGGCGCCGGTGGCGGAGAAGGCCCCGGCGGCGGGGGTGGCGATGACGGCCCCGGCGGCGGTGACCCCGGTCCCGGCGAGGGTGCGCCCTCGCCGTGGTATCGCCGGCTGGCCGAGGCTGCCGCGGTCCTCGCCCTCGCCGCGGTCCTGATAGCGGCGATCGTGGTGTTCGGCCACGGCTCCGACGAGGGCGACACCGCCGCGCCCGCCACCACCTCGACCACCGAGGAGACCCCGTCGTCCAGTTCGTCGTCCTCGACCTCGTCGAGCTCGACCAGCACCTCGACGTCGACCTCCACCAGCTCCTCGACCACGACCTCGACCACCACGGCCCCCCGGCCCGTCCAGCGCCCCGGCTCCGCGGTGGGGTCGCTCGGTGCGTGCCGCCGGGCCGAGGGCGGGGTCGAGGCCCAGGTCACCATCACCCACCGGTCGGGGGGTCCCGGCCGCTTCCGGGCCGAGGTGGGCCTCACCGACGACGGCGGCAAGGTGCAGGCCAAGGGGTCGGCCACCAGCGGGGTGATCGCGGTGGGCGGATCCGAGCAGGTCACCGTGCTCGTACCGGTGCAGGGCAAGATCACCGGCTCCTGCGAGCTCATCGGGGTGACGACGGCCTGATCCCCCGGGCCCGCGTCGAGCGGGGCGGGCTCAGCAGTGCGTGTCGTTGAGGCGCAGATCCGGCATCACGGTCTTGCAGAACTGGGCGCCGGCCAGCTTCGCCCCGTTCATGCGGGCACCGGACAGGTCGGCCCGGCGGAGGTTCGCGTTCGACAGGTCGGCGTTGGTGAGGATCGCGCCCCGCAGGTTCGCGCCGCTCAGGTTGGCGTTGGTGAGGATCGCGTTGATCAGGTTGGTGCCCGACATCTTGGCCTCGGCCAGGTAGGCGCCCGACAGGTTGGCCTCGCGCATCTCGGCGTCGCGCAGATCGATCGAGTACAGGTTGGCCCCGGCGAGGCGGACGTGGTCGAGCGCTGCGCTCTGGCAGTTGGCGAAGGGGGCGATCTTGTAGCCCCGCACCATCCGCTCCTCAGCCATCCGTCTCCCCCAGATCGTCCGTCGGCGGACCACGATAGACAGCCGAACTAGGTTTGCGGGTCGATCGCTCCCGGGGGTGCTGGTGTTCCTGAAGTCGCTGACCATCAAGGGGTTCAAGTCCTTCGCGGACTCGACCGTGCTGGTCATGGAGCCCGGCGTCACCGTGGTCGTCGGGCCCAACGGGAGCGGCAAGTCCAACGTGGTCGACGCGATCGGGTGGGTGCTCGGCGCCCAGGCTCCGTCCGCCGTGCGCTCCCAGAAGATGGACGACGTCATCTTCGCCGGCACCCAGAAGCGCCCGGCGCTCGGTCGGGCCGAGGTGTCGCTCACGATCGACAACTCCTCGGGGCTCCTGCCCATCGAGTTCACCGAGGTCACGATCACCCGCACGCTGTTCCGCTCCGGCGACAGCGAGTACGCGATCAACGGCGTGCCGTGCCGCCTGCTCGACATCCAGGAGCTCCTCTCGGACTCGGGCGTCGGCCGCCAGCAGCACGTGATCATCAGCCAGGGCCAGATCGACGCCGT
>CAZUYW010000277.1:0-4215 GCA_964624775.1 uncultured Iamiaceae bacterium | reverse complement strand
CGCGCAGCCTCGGCCGACAGCGGCGGGCGGGAGGCGACGGCGGGGGCGCGGCGGGGGGTGAGCTGGACCGGCTGGGTGGTCTCCGACATGGCGCTGAGCCTACGGCCGGGCCGCGACCGGGACCCAGCCCGCCGCGCAGGGTTCGCAAGCGGCGAGAAGTCGTTGTCACACCCCCTCCATAGGCTTCGGGAGCACCATCTCTCCTGCTGGCCCACCTGGGAGCACCCACATGCCACCGATCATCGAGGCCCACGGCCTCCGCAAGTCCTTCGGGGACACCCACGCGCTCGACGGGCTCGATCTCGTCGCCGAGTCCGGCCGGGTCACCGCCCTGCTCGGCCCCAACGGCGCCGGGAAGACCACGTTCATCAGCGCCGTCGCCACCTTGCTGCGGCCCGACGCGGGCACGCTGCGGGTCGCGGGGATCGACGCGATCGCCCAGCCCGGGGCCGTGCGCCACGTCATCGGCCTCGCCGGGCAGTACGCCTCGGTGGAGCCGGCGATGACCGGTCACGAGAACCTCGTCATGGTCGCCCGGCTGTTCGGCCTGGGCCGGGCCGAGGCTCGCGCCGCGTCGGACGAGGTGCTCGAGCGGCTCGGGCTCATCGATGCCGGCGACCGCCTGGTCCGGGAGTACTCGGGCGGCATGCGGCGCCGGCTCGACCTGGGCGCGTCACTGGTGGGGCGGCCGCACCTGCTCCTCCTCGACGAGCCCACGACCGGCCTCGACCCCCGGAGCCGCCTCGAGCTGTGGGACGCCATCCGGGGCCTGGTGGCCGACGGCACCGACGTGCTGCTCACCACCCAGTACCTCGAGGAGGCCGATCAGCTGGCGCGCGACGTCGTGATCATCGACCACGGCCGGGTGATCGCCTCGGGCACGCCCGACGAGCTGAAGGGCCGCGCCGGCGACGACGTGATCGAGGTCCGGCCCCGCCGCCGTGACGACCTCGACTCGGTGCGGGAGACCCTCGCCTCGGTCGCCACCGAGGCACCCCGGGTCGACGTCGAGCTCCAGCGGGTCGCCGCCCCGGTGTCGGGCGGCGCGGACCAGCTGAGCACGGTCGTCCGCCTGCTCGACGAGCGCCAGGTCCCGGTCGACGACATCGGCCTGCGCCGCCCCACCCTCGACGAGGTCTTCCTCGCCCTCACCGGACACGCCACCGCCGACGACGCCCAGGAGCTGATCCCATGACCGCCACCGCCTCCACCCCCACCACCCCGGGCACCGCTCCCCACGAGCGGGTGCACGACGCCGCCGGCGCCACGTTCCTGACCACGGCGACCACCACCTCGCAGCGCACGCTGAAGCAGTTCTTCCGCACGCCGCAGATCCTGTTCATGGGCAGCATCCAGGGCGCGCTGTTCCTGTTCATGTTCCGCTACGTGTTCGGTGGGGCCATCGACGCCGGCGGCACCCTCAGCTACGTCGACTTCCTGGTGCCCGGCTTCCTCGTCACCGTGATCCTGTGGTCCGGCATGAGCGCGGCGGCGGGCGTGGCCGAGGATTCGAGCACCGGCGTCTACGACCGCCTGCGCTCGCTGCCGATCCCCCGCGTCGCGGTGATGGTGGGCCGTTCGCTGGCCGACGGTGCGCTCGTGGCGTGGGGCATCTTCGTCACCGCGATCATCGGGGTCCTGGTGGGCTGGCGCCCCGACGGCAGCGTCGCCGCGATCGCCCTGGGCGTGGCGCTGATGCTGGTAGCCGGCTACGCGTTCACCTGGATCTTCATCACGATCGGCCTGGTGTCGGGCAACGCCCAGGCCGCCCAGGGCATGTCCATGCTGGTGATCCCGTTCTCGTTCATCTCCAGCGCCAACGTGCCGGTGAGCTCGATGCCGGGGTGGATGCAGCCCTTCGCCGCCAACCAGCCGGTGAGCGTGATCATCAACGCGGTGCGCAGCCTGATGGTGGGCGGGTCGGACCGCCTCGGCATCGGCCACAGCACCGCCTACTGGATCGTGCTGAGCCTCATCTGGTGCGCGGTGATCCTCCTGGTGTTCGGCGCCCTGGCGTCGGCCCGCTTCGCCAAGACCAAGTAGGGCGCGGGCCGATCAGCCCCGGACCAGGTCGGTGACCACCCGCAGGTGGTCGGGCGTGCCGTTCACGAGGAGGGTGGTCATGCACGTCTTGCGCCACTTCTCGTCGAGCTCCTCGCGCACCTTGTCGATCGGGCCGACCATGGCCACGTCCTCCACCAGCGCGAGCGGCACCCGCTTGATCGCCTCGTCCTTGCGGCCTGCCAGGAAGAGGTCCTGGATCTCCTCGACCTCGTCGCCGTAGCCCATGCGGGCGAACAGGTTGGCGTGGAAGTTGACCTCACGGGCCCCCATACCGCCGATGTAGAAGCCGAGGAACATGCGGACCATGTCGGCGGCGGTCTCGACGTCGTCGTGGATGACGATGTTGACCATGTTGGGGATCTCGAAGTCGTCGAAGCTGCGCCGGGCGCCCGGGCGGGCGAAGCCCTCGGCGAGGCACTCGCGGTAGTGGGTGTCGAGCTCGGGCGACAAGAAGATGGGCAGCCAGCCGTCGGCGATCTCGGCGGCGAGGGCCACGTTCTTGGGCCCCTCGGCGCCGAGGAGGATCGGCAGGTCGGCGCGCAGCGGGTGGGTGATCGACTTGAGCGGCTTGCCCAGCCCCATCGTGCCCTCGCCCAGGTTGGGCACCTGGTACTGCTCGCCCTGGAAGTCGACCGGCTCCTCGCGGGCGAGGACCCGCCGGATGATCTCGATGTACTCGCGGGTGCGGGCCAGCGGCTTGGGGTAGGGCTGGCCGTACCAGCCCTCCACGACCTGGGGGCCGGAGGCGCCGAGGCCGAGCACGAACCGGCCGCCGGTGAGGTGGTCCAGCGTGAGGGCGCTCATGGCGGTGGCCACGGGCGTGCGGGCCGACATCTGGCACACGGCGGTGCCGAGCTGGACCCGGCTGGTCTGGGCGCCGTACCAGGCGAGCGGCGTGAAGCAGTCCGAGCCGTACGCCTCGGCGGACCACACCGAGTCGAAGCCGAGGTCCTCGGCGGCCGCGATCGCCTCGGGCACCCCGACGGGGGGCTGGGCGAACCAGTAGCCGAGGACGAGACCGAGCTTGAGATCTTCTGCCATGGCGCCGCACGGTAGCCGCCGAAACGAGAACGCGTTCTCGTCTCGGGTACCCTCGCCCGATGCCCATGCCCCGCGACATCGGGATCGTCGACCTCATGCTCGACATCCCCTCGGCTGATCAGAGCGAGTGGTACGAGTTCCTGAAGCCGCAGCTCCGCGAGGAGTCCAAGGACCACGAGTTCCCGGCGCAGTACATGTTCAACAAGGTGCCGCACCTCGCCCCGTCCGACGATCCGGTGGCGGCGGTGCTCGAGCAGATGGACCGCCACGGCATCGACAAGGCGATGGTCGGCGTCGGCTTCAGCGACGAGCGCCACGACAAGCGCAGCGCGGTCGAGCGCTACCCGGATCGCTTCATCGGGAGCTTCAACGTCGACCCCAACCAGGGCATGGCCGGCGTGTCCGATCTCGTGCGGGCCTACGAGACGCTGGGCATCAAGGCCGCGATCGCCTTCCCGGCCGGCTACCTGCCCCAGGTGCCGATCAACGACAAGAAGTTCTTCCCGCTGTACGCCAAGTGCATCGAGCTCGACATCCCGATCTGCGTGACCACCGGCATCTGCGGGCCCCGAGTGCCGAGCGCCTGCCAGGACACGATGCTGATCGACGAGGTCTGCTGGTTCTTCCCGGAGCTGAAGTTCGTGATGCGCCACGGTGCGGAGCCCTGGGCGGACCTCGCCGCCAAGCTCCTGCTCAAGTGGCCGAACCTCTACTACTCGACCTCGGCCTTCGCCCCCCGGTACTACCCGAAGGCGATCATCGACTTCGCCAACACCCGTGGCGCCGACAAGGTCATGTACGCGGGCTACTTCCCGATGGGCCTGAGCCTGGAGCGGATCATGGGCGACATGCCCGACGTGCCCTTCCGCGACGAGGTGTGGCCCAAGTTCCTGCGGGAGAACGCCATGCGGGTGTTCAAGCTCGACGCGTGAGGCGCCGGCACCGGCGCCCCGGGACCATCGTCCCTTTTCCCGATCTGACCACCGTGGTAGAACTAGAACCTGTTCTAGTTTCTCTCAGGCAGGTGGCCCGATGACCGAACGCACCGAAACCAACCGCTACCCGTTCAACATGCCGAGCGGCTGGTTCGCGGTCGCCGAGACCCCCGAC
>CAZUYW010000276.1:0-4250 GCA_964624775.1 uncultured Iamiaceae bacterium | reverse complement strand
GCGTTGTTCACCACGACGTGGAGGTCGCCGAACGCGTCGATGGCCGAGCGGACCAGGTCGGCGCCGCCGTCCCAGGTCGAGATGTCGGCACCGTTGGCGATGGCCTCGCCGCCCATGGCACGGATCTCGTCGACCACCTCGCCGGCGGGGCCGGTGGAGCCGCCCGAGCCGTCGAGCTCGGCCCCGATGTCGTTCACCACGACCTTGGCCCCCTGGCGGGCGAACTCGAGGGCGTGACCCCGGCCGATGCCCCGGCCGGCTCCGGTGATGACCACCACGCGCCCCTCGCAGATCCCACTCATCGCTCACCTGTTCCCTGGTCGGCGGGACCCGCGACGGGTCCCTGGTTTCTGACGGGGCGTCAGGTTACCGTCTCCCGCCATGGACCTCGGCGTCACGATCTTCCTCACCGACCAGAGCATCGACCCCGTCACCCTGGCCCGCGAGGTGGAGGACCGCGGCTTCAGCTCGCTCTGGGTGCCCGAGCACACCCACATCCCCTCGAGCCGCCGCACGCCGGCCCCGATGGGCGAGCCGCTCGCCGAGGAGTACCGCCGCTGCCTCGACCCGTTCGTCACCCTCGGCATGGTCGCCGCGGTCACCGAGCGCCTCCGCATCGGCACCGGCATCGCCCTGCTCGCCGAGCGAGATCCGATCGTCACCGCCAAGGAGGTCGCCACCCTCGACCACTGCTCGGACGGCCGCATGGCGCTCGGCATCGGCTACGGCTGGAACATCGAGGAGCTCGAGAACCACGGCGGCTCGAAGGCCACGCGCCGCGCCGTCGTGCGGGAGCGGGTCCTCGCCATGCAGGAGCTGTGGGGCGAGGAGGAGGCGGCGTTCGACGGCGAGCACGTCCACCTGGCGCCCGCGTGGGCCTGGCCCAAGCCGGTCCAGCAGGTGCGGGGCCGCAGCGGCGTGCCCGTCCTCGTGGGCGGTGCGCCCGGGCCGATCCTGTTCCGCCACATCGCCGAGTTCGCCGACGGCTGGATCCCGATCGGCGGCGCCGGCGTGGCCGCTGCGATGGCCGACCTCCACCGGGCGGCCGAGGAGTTCGGCCGCCCGCCATCGGACTTCACCGTCGTCCCGTTCGGCACCCTGCCCGACGCGGGCAAGCTCGAGTACTACGAGTCCCTCGGCATCCCCGAGACGATCCTGCGCCTGCCGTCGGCGGGCCGCGACGAGGTGCTCGCGGTGCTCGACTCCTTCGTGCCGTTCCTGGACCGCTGACCCACGATCCGACCGCTGACCGCAGCCCGCGCGCCACCGTTCGCGCGGGATCGGCCAGCCGCTCGCCATCGTTCACGCGGGCGAAACACTCGGGTGGGAACCGGTGGGCGATCCATGCCTAGAGTCCGGGCAGCAGTTGCCCGTTTCCCACCCGTTCACCTCCTGGAGACCTCGTGCGTCGATCCACGTCCCGCAGCCGATCGCTGCTCGCCATCGTCTTGGTGGCCGTCCTCACCCTCGGTGTCGCCGCCTGCGGCGGCGACGATGACACAACCAGCTCCTCCGACGGCGGCGGCTCGTCGTCAGGCGTGACCAAGGCCGCCTGGGTCTTCGTCGGCCCCAAGAACGACGGCGGTTGGTCCCAGGCCCACAACGAGGGCCGCCTGGCGGTCGAGAAGGCGCTCGGCTCCAAGGTGAAGACCACCTTCAAGGAGAACGTCGCCGAGGGCCCCGAGGCCAAGCAGGTCTTCGAGGACCTCATCAAGGACGGCAACAAGATCATCTTCGCCACGTCCTTCGGCTACGGCGACGCCATCAAGGAGCTCGCCAAGAAGTACCCGGACGTCAAGTTCGAGCACGCCACCGGCGCCGAGACCTCCGAGAACCTCGCCACCTACTTCGGTGCGGCCGAGGACACGATCTACCTCGCCGGCATCGCGGCCGGTGCGGCCATCCCGAAGGGCGGCACCGTCGGCTTCGTGGCGCCGTTCCCGATCCCCGAGGTGATCCGCCACATCAACGCGTTCGAGCTCGGCGTGCAGAAGGTCAACCCCACCGCCACCACCAAGGTCGTGTGGACCAACACCTGGTTCGGCCCCGAGGACGAGCGCAAGGCCGCCGACTCGCTGATCGCCGACGGCGTGAACGCCATCGCCTCGGGCCAGGACAGCCCCGCCTCCGGTGAGGCCGCCAAGGCCAAGAACCTGCCCTTCGTCGGCTACGACTCGGACCAGTCCGAGAACCTGGGCGACATCTGGCTCACCGCCTCGCTGTACCACTGGGGCCCCTACTACACGAAGCGGGTCAAGGCCGTCGCCGACGGCACCTGGAAGACCGGCGCCTACTACGGCGGCATCGAGGACGGCTTCGTGTCGCTCGCCCCGTTCGGCCCGAAGGTCTCCGACGACACCAAGTCGCTGATCGACACCCAGAAGCAGGCCCTGGTCGACGGCAGCTTCTACCAGTTCACCGGCCCCCTCACCGACCAGGACGGCAAGGTCCGGGTCAAGGAGGGCGTGAAGATGACGCTGCCCGAGATCTTGTCCATGGACTGGTTCGTCAAGGGCGTGGTCGGCAGCCCGAAGGGCTGATCCGGTCCGAGCCCACGCTCGTGGGCGCCACCGTGCCTGATGCCGCGAGCGCCGGAGGACCTCCTCCGGCGCTCGCGGCGCGCGGCATCACCAAGCGCTTCCCCGGAGGCGTGGTCGCCAACGAGGGCGTCGACCTCGAGATCGCGCCGGGCGAGATCCACGCCCTGCTCGGCGAGAACGGCGCCGGCAAGTCCACCCTCTCCAACTGCTTCACCGGCCTGTACCGCCCCGACGAGGGCACGATCCTGGTCGACGGCGAGCCGGTCACGTTCCACAGCCCGCGCGACGCGATCGACGCGGGGATCGGCATGGTGCACCAGCACTTCCGCCTCGTGGAGCCCTTCACCGTCGCCGAGAACATCGCCCTCGGCGAGCACGGCCCGCTGCGACGGCGCGAGGCCGATGCCCGGGTCCGCGAGCTCGGCGAGCGCTACGGCCTCGAGGTCGACCCGACCGCCCGCATCTGGCAGCTCTCGGTCGGCCAGCAGCAGCGCGTCGAGATCATCAAGGCCCTCTCCCGAGAGGCGCGCGTGCTGATCCTCGACGAGCCCACCGCGGTCCTCACGCCCCAGGAGGCCGAGGCACTGTTCGCGGTGCTCCACCGCATGACCGCCGAGGGCCGCTCGGTGGTGTTCATCTCCCACAAGCTCGACGAGGTGCGCGCCGTCGCCGATCGCGTCACCGTCCTGCGCGACGGCCGATCGGTCGGCACCCAGCCCCTCGGCACCAGCGACAACCGCGAGCTCGCCCGCCTCATGGTGGGGCGCGACATCGACCTCGGGTCCACGCGGGTGCCCCGCACCACGACGCCGGGCGAGGAGGTCGTCCTCGAGGTGCGCGGCGTGCGGGCCCACGGCGACCGCGGCGAGCCGGCGCTCGAGGGCATCGACCTCACCGTGCACGCCCACGAGATCCTCGGCGTGTGCGGCGTCTCGGGCAACGGCCAGCGCGAGCTCGCCGAGGCCGTCGCCGGCATGCGGGCCACCACCGCCGGGTCCATCACCATCGACGGGGCCCCGCTGACCAAGGCCGACCCCCGCCTCGCCCACGCCGCCGGGCTGGCGCACATCCCCGAGGACCGCCTGCACACGGGTCTGGCCCCATCGCTCGCCATCGAGGAGAACCTCGCCCTCACGGCCTACCGGCGCCCGCCGCTCGCCGTCGGCCCGTTCGTGTCGGCGAAGCGGGTCCGCGCCCAGGCTGAGCAGCTGATCGAGGAGTACGACATCCGCGCCCCCGGCCCGGCGACCCCCACGCGCCTGCTCTCGGGCGGCAACGTCCAGAAGGTCCTGCTCGCCCGCGAGTTCTCGGCCGAGCCCCGCGTGATCGTGGCCGCCTCGCCCACCCGCGGCCTCGACGTGGGCGCCACCGAGAACGTGCGCGAGCTGCTGCGCGCCGCCGCCGACCGGGGCGCCGGCGTCCTGCTGCTCAGCGAGGACCTGGACGAGATCCTGAGCCTCGCCGACCGCGTGGCGGTCATCTACGAGGGCGCCATCCTGGCGCTCGTCGAGCGCGACGACGCCGACACCGAGGAGCTCGGCCTGCTCATGGGCGGCGATCGCAGCCACCTCGCCGGGGAGGTCGCGTGATCCGCCTCGAGCGCCGCGTCGAGACCACCCCGTTCCTGCGCCTCGCCGTCCCCGTGGGCTCGATCCTCGGGGCCCTGGTGCTCGGCGCCATCCTGCTCGCCGTCAACGGCCAGGACGCGCT
>CAZUYW010000275.1:0-4317 GCA_964624775.1 uncultured Iamiaceae bacterium | reverse complement strand
ACGTCGGTGCCGGCGCCCAGGCGGGCGAACACGGCCAGCTCCTCCAGCACCGGGGTGCGGACCTGTCCGTAGCCGGCTCGGGCCGCGTGGGCCCGGAAGCGGTCGACGAGGACGGCCCACCGCTCGGTGACCGGGGGCAGCACGTCGTGCATGCCGGTGAGCGACTGGAAGGGCGTGGTCACGAAGGGGCGAGCGTAGTGGGCCGCGTCGCGGCCCCCGCGGGGGGGTGGCGGGGGCAGCGACTTCCGGTGTGACCGGGTGGCGTGGGCCTACGGGATCCGGGCGTCGTAGGACGCGGCGGACAGCAGGAACTGCGCCAGGGTCTGGCTCGCCGTCGCCGTGGTCGACTGCGGCTTCCAGGTGGTGACCTCGGCGGCCGTGGCGGTGCGCCGCAGCAGGCCGGTGAAGAGGTCCTGGGTGTTGACGATCCCCACCTGGGCCGGGACCACGAGGGGCTGGCCGGCGTTGGTCGTCACGTAGCCGGTGACCCCGGCGATCACCTTCGCACGGGTGGTGGTCGCCGCGTTGAGCTTGGACACCCACGAGTTGATCGCAGCGGTCCGGCTCGCCGAGGCGGCCACGCCGGCGTTGGTGAAGACCTTCGTGACGAAGGTGGTGTTGGAGTCAGCCGCCGGGTAGCGGGCCTTCCACGAGGCCGTGCCGGCATAGGCAGCCGAGATGGCCTCGAGCTGGGTCTGCTTGGTGGCCGTGGTGGTCTTGGACCGCAGCGATGCCGTCCGGGTGTTGAACTCGGTGGTCGACGGGGCGGCCCCGTAGCTCACCTGGTACAGCCGGATGAACGCCGCGTTGTTGCCCGCCCAGTTCGAGAAGTTCGACGCCGCCACGGCGTAGGACTTCGCGGTCTGGGAGCCGTTGGTGAGCGCCGTCGACCAGGTGGTCAGCTCCGTCGAGGTCGGCGCCCGGCCGGCCATGTCGGTGAACTGCTGGGTCGTGAACTGGTTCAGGGTCTTGAACGGCGGCAGCGCGAACCCGGAGTACACCGAGGTCGGACCGACACCGCCGGCGGCCGAGGCGGCCACCTTGAACCGGTACAGCGAGCCGGTCGTGAGCGACGAGAACGTGACCGTGGTCGCCGAGGCGGCGACGTTCTGGGTCGCGATCGGCGTGGCCGACGTCCGGTTGTACATCGTCACCTGGTAGCCGGTGGGCACCGTGCCGGCGCCGGCGGCCACCGAGCACTTGGCGAGCGTCACGGTGACGCTCACCCGCGTGGCGGCGGTGACGGTCGGCGTGCCCGGCGTGCACGTGGGCACCTCGGTGTAGGTGACGAGGAACGGATCGCGGAAGCCGTTGCCGCCGTCAGCGCCGGACATCTTGGTGGCGCTGGAGACGAGCAGGGTGGCCCCGGCGTCGTACACCTGGGCGTTCTCGCTGGTGCCGGTGGCGCTGAGGCCACCGATGCCGGCCTCCTTGGCCGACACCCGGTCGAGCACGCCCGTCTGGAGGTTCTTCACGTAGACGTCCCGGGCGATGCTGGCGTCGAAGGGCGCCAGCGCCGAGTCGCTCGAGTCGAACCCGACGTACTTGCAGTTCGGCGAGATCGCCGGGTTGCCCACCTCGCTGGCGGCCAGGCCGCCGAGCGTCTTGGAGGCGAGCACCGTCGTCCCCGCCGTGCGGTTGCGCACGTACACGGCGTTCGGGACGGCGTCGGCGGTGAGGCCGGACCCGTTGATGAACTTGAACGCCACGCAGGAGCCGTCGGGGCTGATCGACGCGCGGGCGGCGGTGTCCGCCGAGCCGCTCGTCACCGTGCCACCGGTGCTCTTGTTCAGGTGCTCGTTCACCACGGTGCCGGCCTCGTCGAGGACGCTGTCGTTGTCGGAGTCACGGTCCTGGAGGATCAGGCCGCCCTTGGTCTGCCCGGTCACCAGGTCGGTCGCCGAGGTCGCGAAGGTCACGTAGCGGCCGTTGGCGTTGATCGACGGCAGATCGCCGCCGCCGCCACCGGCCGTGGTGCCCTTCGAGACGTACTGCGTGTTGTCCGTGGTGGTCGAGCGCACGTACACGTCGGTCGACGAGTTCGTGTCGGCGGCATCGAGGCTGTCGTCGGTGGCGAAGGCCACCCACGCCCCATTGCCGCTGATCTTGCCCGAGCGGCCGCCGAAGTCGGCTTCGATCCCGCCGGTGCCCACGCTCATGCGCCGGACGTCGACCCCGCCGGCGGCTTCGAACTCGTCGAAGGTGCCGTCGTTGTCGAGGTCGCGGTCCACGACGTAGACGTCGGGCTCGAAGTTGAAGTCGTTGTCCTCGTCGAACAGGTCGGAGTCGCTGGTGAAGGCGACGTACCGGCCGTTGTCGGAGATCGACGGCTCGTAGGTGGCCGAGTCGGACTCGCCGCCGCCGGGCAGCGTGCTGACCCGGCTGACGGTGCCGGCAACGAGGTCCTTGACGAAGACGTCGGGGACGCCGTTGTCGTCGCCGGCCACCAGGTTGGAGGCGTCCGACGTGAAGACCAGGTAGTGCCGGTCCGGGCTGGTGCTGGCCTCGTAGATCTCACCGTTGGGCTGGGCGCCGGCGACGCCGAGCACCAGGCGGGTGCCCGTGTGGTTGATCTGTGCCGAGGCCGGCAGGGGGTTGAGGAGGGCGGCGCTGCCGGCGAGGACGCCGAGTGCCACCAGAGAGGACGCGATGCGCGTTCGGTTCATGTGGGATCTCCCGTAGTCGTCATCACGACCTAGAGGGCGTACTTGTTGTGACGGCAGTAGGACTGGCCGTAGTTGGAGTCGCTCGCATCGGTGTTGCCGAGCTTGAAGGGCACCAGGCCGTAGACCCGGATCACCTTCTGGGCGGCCACCGACGAGCAGATGTACCCGGGCGTGGCGTTGGCCGAGGCGGGCACGTCGGTGGCGTCGGTCTTGTCACCGTCGTTGTTGACGTCGATGCCGTTGGCGGGGCGCACACCGGTGAAGTCGAGGGCGTCACGGAAGCCGGGCAGCAGCGGCTGCGAGCCGGCCACGGTCTGCTTGGTGACCAGGTTGTAGACGATGCGGGTGCCGTCGTAGCGGCCGGTGTCTTCCTTGATGGTGGACGCCGTGGGCTTCAGCGGCGTGCCGGCACCGGCGGCGAAGGCGCCGAAGACGGCGCCGTTGCGCTTGTCGGCCTCGAGGCCGCGGGCCTGCAGGCGCCAGCGGGAGTAGCCGTAGAAGCAGATGGCGTCGGGCTTGTCGGTGTCGGCCACCGCGGTGCAGTCGTGCTCCTGAACGGTCGGGAAGTTCGCGTCCTTCGGGACCGAGCTGCAGTTGTTGCCGACGTCGGCGTTCTTGCCGGCGAGGCCCATGAGCAGCGAGGCGACGTCGTCACCGGTGCCCGAGCCGTTCTGGATGCGGTACGCCTTGATGGGGGTGGTGTCGCTGGTGACGCCGGAGAGGTCGCCCCAGTAGCGGTACTGCGGGAGGCCGGCAGCCTGGTCGCCGACGTCGTTGTAGTCACCGTCGCTGTTGCCGTCGACGTTCGAGGTCGCGCAGGTGTACACCTTGCCGAGCTGGGTCTTGGTCAGCGCGGTCACGCCGTGCGGGTTGCCCGGGAAGTAGTTCCAGCCGACGGCGTCGAGCGCGAAGCCCCACGTGTCGAAGAGGGGCTGCTGGGCCGACGACGGGGCGCTCGAGGAGCGGACCAGGTCGACGCAGCCCAGCGGGTTGTTGGCGAAGTCGGTCGCGTACGTGCGGCCCGCACCCGAGCCGTTCGGGGCGACGGCGCCGACCTGGACCTTCTCGCCGGGCACCGACGCCTCGCCGGGGTTCGAGTCCCCGTCGACGTCGATGTCCACGGTCTGGGAGAAGGTGTCCCCGGCGTCGAGCACGTCGCCGTCGTTGTTGTTGTCGAAGGAGCCCTCACCGCCGTAGACGCGCTCGGTCTTGCAGTCGTCGTCGGCGGGGACGACCTGGCCGGCCGGCCAGGCGAGGCGGGACAGCTCGAGCCACGCCTTGAGCGGGTTGGCGGCCTCGCTGTTCTTGAGGTCGGTGCTCACCGTGTGGAGCGGCGGCACGTTGACCACCTGGTCGTTGTCGGCGTTGGCGCTGTTGACGTTGTAGGCCTTCGAGAGGGCCTCGATCACCGGGGCGGTGGTGTCGGAGCCGGCGACGGCGAGCGTGCGCTTCTGACCGTCGTTGCCGGCGTGCGCCGGCGTCGAGGTGAGCAGGACGCTGCCCACCATGGTGCCCGCGATCGCGAGCTTCCAGAGCTTGTGCAAGGGATGTTCCTCCGTGTCGTGCCCGCGGGGACCTGCGGGACTCCCTGCGTTGTACGAGTCGAAGGTGAACGCACCCCGAACGCCTCGGTGCACGGCGGGCGAACTTC
>CAZUYW010000274.1:0-4329 GCA_964624775.1 uncultured Iamiaceae bacterium | reverse complement strand
TGGCCCGCGCGCGAGGTGACTTCATCCAGGCGGAGACGCGCCTGCGCGGCGCGGGCTACGCCGCGTTCGACGGCCCGCCGCCCGCCGATCCGGGCCACGCCGGCGTCGGCGCTCCCTACGCCCACGTCACCGCGCCGCTGCGCCGCCTGGTCGACCGCTTCGGCACCGAGGTGTGCCTCGCGATCACGGCCGGCGCCCAGGTGCCCGCCGCGATCCGCGAAGCCCTGCCCTCGCTGCCCGACCTGCTGGCCGACGGCGACCGGCGGGCCCACGCGTACGAGCGCGCCATCGTCGACGGCACCGAGGCCGTGGTGCTGCACCGCCGAGTGGGCGAGGTGTTCCCCGCCGCCGTCGTCGAGTCCGGCGACCGCTACGGCACCGTCGCGATCGAGGACCCCGCGGTGCGCGGCCGCTGCGACACCCCCGACCTGCCGCTCGGCGACCGCATCCAGGTCCGCTGCACCGAGGCGGACCCGGTCCGGCGAACGGTGCGCTTCGAGCGGGTGCCCTGATCCCGGCCCCGACGCCGCCTAGCCTCGGACGGTCACCCCAGCCCTAGGAGCATCCGTGATCGTCATCGCCGGCTACCTCACCATCGCCCCCGACCAGCACGAGGCCGCGCTCGACGCCGTGCGCCCCTGCGTGGAGCTCACCCGCGCCGAGGACGGCAACCTCGACTACTGCTTCTCGTTCGACGCCAACACCGCCGATCGCCTCAACGTGTTCGAGCGCTGGGAGTCCGAGGAGGCCATGAACGCCCACATGGCCACCGCCCACCTCGCCGAGATGATGGCGGCCATCGGCCCGTGCATCGGCGGGGCGGTGTCGCTCGTGCGCTACGACGTCTCGGGCACCTCCACGATCTTCTGATGCCCGCGGTCCCCGCCGCCCGATCCGGTCGCTGAGCTGCGGTGATCGAGGCCCTCGCGCTCCTGCTGGGCGCCGTCGTCGCGTTCACCGCGGCGCGCCAGCTGCGCCGCCCGCAGGCCACCGCCCAGGCGGCCAGCCTGGCGCGCACGGTGGGCGGGTCCCTCGGTCGACGCAAGGGCCTCGACCCGCCTGAGCTGCAGCGGGCCTGCTTCTCGGAGATGGTGCGCCACGTGCGCGTGACCCGCCAGGGCCGGACCCACGCGCCGTCCCGCTACCGCCTCTCGCTGCATCCCGACGACGTGGCCGTGGTCGACGAGGCCCGCGGCTGGTTCGTCGACGGCCTCGCCGATGCCCTGCGCCAGGCGGCCTCGGACAACGGCTGGGTGCTCGACGGCGAGGTCCGCATCGACGTCGTCGCGGACCCGACCCGCCTGCCCGGCGTGCCGGCCGCGCTGGCCGTCGAGCCCACCACCGGCGATGCCACCCCGCCGCCGGTCGCGGCGCCCGCCACGGCATCCGCGTCACGAGGCCGCACGCTCATCGTCGTCCGGGGGGACACGGGCGAGCGGATCCCGCTGGTGCCCGGGGTGTTCACGATCGGCCGCTCCCGGGATCGCACGATCACGATCGACGACTCCCGGGTGAGCCGGGCCCACGCCCACCTCGAGACGCGGGGCGGCACCTGGTACGTGGTCGACGATCGGTCGGCCAACGGCACCACCCTGCGGGGCGAGGCGCTCGAGCCCGGGCGCCCCGTCGCCGTGCGGCCGGGTGACGAGATCGGCATCGGGCCGGTGGCCCTCCAGGTGGTGGCCGGCCCGGCCACGAGCGGCGAGCCGGGCACCCGCGCCCTGGACGACATCGAGCGCACCCGCATCTCGGGCCAGGTGCTGCCGCCGCGACGGGAGCCCGGCCGGTGAGCGTCCTCGTCTTCTTCGTCATCGGCCTCGTGGTCGGGCTCGTGGCCGAGCGCCTGGTGCCGCGCCGGGGCGAGCCGGTGCCCGTCGGCCCCGGCGGCGCCACGGTCGAGGCCCCCAAGCCGGCACGGGCGCGCCGCCGGCGGGTCACCGTCGGCCGCGTGGCGCTGGTGGTGGCGATCCTGCTCATCGCGTCGACCGTGGGCGCCTACCTGTGGGCGTCGAGCATCTGGAACCGCATCGAGAAGGTCGATACCGCCGGCCAGCTCTCGCACGGCTCGGCCACGAACTACCTGCTCGTCGGGAGCGACAACGGCCGCACCCCCGAGGAGCAGCGGGCCGGGGTGGCGGGTGCCCGGTCGGACACGATCATGGTGCTGCGCATCGCGGACGGGAAGGCCACGATGCTGTCGCTCAACCGCGACCTCTGGGTCGACAACCCGGCCACCGGCCAGAAGGGTCGGCTCAACGCCACCTACAACGCCGGCCCGGCCAACCTGATCCAGGCCGTCACCCAGAACTTCGGCATCCCGATCGACCGGTACATCGAGATCGACTTCGCCAGCTTCGCCGGCCTGGTCGACTCCTTCGGCGGCATCGACATCACCTTCGAGCACCCCGCGTTCGACCTGGCGTCGGGCCTGCACGTCGAGCAGGCGGGCGTCGTCCACCTGGACGGGGAGCAGGCCCTCGCCTACGTCCGCTCCCGGCACTACTACGAGATGATCGACGGCAAGCCGGTCGCCGAGGGCGGGCTGCCCGACGTGAACCGCACCCAGCGCCAGCAGACGTTCCTGAAGGCGATCATGGCGAAGGTGGGCAGCAGCCGGAACCCGTTCGCGCTCGCCTCGGCGGCGTCCAAGATGGCCGACGGCCTGCGGGTCGACGACCAGATGACGATGATCGACGGCGCCCGCTTCGCCTGGAACATGGGCCGCCTGAGCCCGGTCTCCACCCAGCTCCCCGTGGTGCCGTTCACCACGAGCGGCGGCGCCGCGGTGCTGAACGTGAAGCAGCCCGAGGGCGACCAGGTCCTGGCCGGCTTCCGCTGAGGTGACGGCTACCGTCGGGCCATGACCGACGAGGACTTCGGGACGCGCATCGCCACCGCCTACGCCACCGACGGCGCGGTGATCGACATCGGCCGCGCCGTGCACGAGGGGACCACCTATCCCACCGGCGTGGTGCAGCTTCCGCTCGCCATGTGCAACCGCCACGGGCTGATCGCGGGCGCGACGGGCACCGGCAAGACGGTGACGCTCCAGGTGCTCGCCGAGCAGCTGTCGGCGGCCGGGGTGCCGGTGTTCACGGCGGACATCAAGGGCGACCTGTCGGGCTTGGTGCGGCCGGCCACCCCGGGCGAGAAGGTGCAGGCCCGCATCGCCGAGCTGGGGATCACCCACGTGCCCACGGCCGCCCCGGTGCAGTTCTGGTCGCTCGGCGGCCAGGGACCGGGCGTGCCGATCCGCGCCACGATCGGTGCGTTCGGGCCCGAGCTCGTGGCCAAGGTGATCGGCGCCAACGAGACCCAGCGGTCCTCGCTGATGCTCGTGTTCCACTACGCCGACCAGGCCGGGCTCCCGCTGCTCGACCTCGTCGACCTCCAGGACCTGCTCGACCACCTCCTCTCCGACGAGGGCAAGGCCGAGCTGAAGTCGATCGGCGGCCTCTCGTCGCAGACCGCGGGCGTGCTGCTGCGCAAGCTCGTGGAGCTCGAGGTGGCCGACGCCGAGGCGTTCTTCGGGGAGCCCGAGCTCACGATCGACGCGCTGATCCAGACCGACGCCGAGGGCCGCGGCATCATCAGCTGCCTCGAGCTGGCCGCCGTCCAGGACCGCCCGAAGCTGTTCTCGACGTTCCTCATGTGGCTCCTCGCCGAGCTGTTCGAGCACCTGCCCGAGGCGGGCGACCTCGACAAGCCCAAGCTCGTGTTCTTCTTCGACGAGGCGCACCTGCTCTTCGCCGACGCGTCGAAGGAGTTCGTCGAGGAGGTCGCCCAGACGGTGCGGCTGATCCGCTCGAAGGGCGTGGGCGTGTTCTTCGTGACCCAGCTCCCCGACGACATCCCCGATCCCGTGCTCGCCCAGCTCGGCAACCGCATCCAGCACGGCCTGCGGGTGTTCACGCCCCGCGACGCCAAGGCGCTGAAGGCAGCCGTGTCCACCTACCCGATGACCGACGACTACGACCTCGAGGAGGTCCTCCCCCAGCTCGGCATCGGCGAGGCGGTCGTGACCGTGCTCGCCGACAACGGTGCGCCCACGCCGGTGGCGCTCACCAAGGTCCGTCCGCCGGTCAGCCAGATCGGTGCGGTGGACCCCACCGAGGTCGACGCCATGGCCAAGGCCAGCGGGCCCTGGGCCACGTTCTCGGTCGAGGTCGATCGCCCCTCGGCCCGCGAGCTGCTCGCCCAGAAGATGGGCACGCCCCTGCCGGCGACGCCCACCGCCGCACCCGCGGCCGACGCAGCGACCGCTCCGGCTCCGGCGCCTGCGGAGGCGGCTGCACCTGCGGCCGAGGCCCCGGCCGCCGCCCCCGAGGC
>CAZUYW010000273.1:0-4338 GCA_964624775.1 uncultured Iamiaceae bacterium | reverse complement strand
GGCGACGGCGCGGGTGAGGGCGGGGGCGAGGTCGCCGCGGGGCTCGACGACGACGCCGGCGTCGAGGCCGAGGAAGGCGGCGAGCTCGGCGAGCTCCGCGGCCAGCTCCGCGGCGACGTGGACGGTGCGGTCGGGGTCGTCGAGCACGTGGTCCTCGCCGTGTGCGGCGCGCACGAGCAGGCGCCCGGCGGCGCGATCAGCCTTGAGGTCGACGCGGGCGACGAGGTGGCCGTCGAGCAGGAACGGCAGCACGTAGTAGCCGTGCACCCGCTTGGCCGCCGGCACGTAGATCTCGATGCGGTAGCGGAACCCCCACAGCCGCTCGGCCCGGGAGCGCTCCCACACGAGGGAGTCGAACGGGGACAGGAGCGCACGGCCCCGGTGGCGGTTGGGCAGGCGGGCCGCAGGGTCGAGGAAGGCGGGCTCGCGCCAGCCCTCGACGGCGACCGGCGCGAGCAGGCCGTCGGCCACGAGCTCGGCGAGGAGGCCCCGCGCCTCGGGCACGTTGAGGCGGAAGTAGTCGGCCAGGTCCTTGGCGGTGCCGACGCCGTGGGCGCGGGCACCGGCGAGGAGGAGCTCGCGCTTGGCATCGGCGGGCGACGGGGTGGGCCGGCCGAGCACCTCGGGGGCGATCATCGCGTCGGACAGCGCGTAGCGGCGCTCGAAGTTCGGCCCCCGGCGGGCGGTGATCTGCCCGGACCAGAACAGGTACTCGAGGGCCATCTTCCCGGGGCTCCAGCCCCACATGCCATCGGTGCGCTCACCGCCGCCCTCGAGCTCGCCGACGGTGAGCGGTCCCCGGCGGGCGACCTGGTCGAGCACGTCGGCCACGAGCGCCGGCTGGTCGACGGCGATGCGCGCCACGAGGCCCCAGGTCCCGCGCCCGGCCCGGGCGTCGTCCATGCGCCACCGCAGCAGCGGGTGGAGGTCGACCGGCACGTGGGACGCCTCGTGGGCCCAGTACTCGAACACGTCACCGGCCGCGGTCATCGACGGGATGAGGTCGCGCCGGTGGTGCCCGAGCCGGGCGAAGAGCGGCAGCTCCTGGGAGCGGCACACCACGTTGACCGAGTCGATCTGGATGAGCTGGACCCGGTCGAGGACCCGGCGACCGTGGCGGCGGTCGATGCGACCCGACGGGCGCCGGTCCGCGAAACCCTGGGCCCCGAGCGCGATGCGGCGCGCCTGGTCGAGGCTGAGGTGGTCGGGCCGGGGCGCCATGGTCGCCCATCATGGCCCGCCCGCCACCCGGCGCCACCCGGTCCGAGGTGCCGGACCGGCGCACGACGACCACTAGCGTCACCGCCGTGACCGGTGCTCCCGATCCCGCCACGCCGTACCTGCCCGCCACCGTGGCCGAGGCGGCCCGGCGCTTCGGCGACCGGCCGGCGTTCGTGGACCCCGACGGCACCCCGATCACCTACCGGGAGCTGCACGAGCGCAGCGATGCGATCGCCGCCGGCCTCGCCCGTCGGGGCGTCGGCCCGGGGGCGATCGTGGGCCTCACCCTCCCGTCGGAGAACGCGTGGGTCCTGGCCTACGTGGCGGCCGCCAAGGTCGGCGCCGCGACGGCCGGCGTGAACCCCCGCCTCACCGACATGGAGCGGGCGGCGTGCCTCGACAAGGTCGACCCCGCCCTCGTGCTCGACAGCGCCGACGCCGTGCACGCGCTCGCCGTCCCCGGAGCGACGCCCGACCCGCTCGACGCCGACGACCACCGACCGGTCGCCGTGGTGTTCACCTCCGGCACGACGGGCATCCCGAAGGGCGCCTGGTTCACGGACCGCCAGCTCCGGGCCGTCACCCGCTACGACGTGGGCGACGCCTGGGGCGGCGACGCGATCATCCCGCAGTACGGCGCCACCCAGTTCGCCCACATCGGGTTCACCACCAAGCTCCCCTGGTACCTGCGGCTCGGCACCACCACGCACCTCCTGGCCCGCTGGCGGGCGGGCGACGTGCTCGACCTCGTGGCCCGCGAGCGCATCACGACGCTCGGCGGCGTGGCGCCGCAGGTCGCCCTGCTCCTGCGGGACCCGGACTTCGACCGGCGCGACCTGTCGTGCGTGCAGCTCATCGTGATGGGCGGGTCCGCCTCCCCGCCCGCGCTCGTCGAGGAGGCCCGCCGCCGCTTCGATGCCGCCTACTCGATCCGCTGGTCCTCGACGGAGTCCGGCGGCGTGGGCACCGGCACCGCGGCCGACGCGCCCGACGAGGAGGCACTGCACACCGTCGGCCGGCCCCGCCCGGGCATCACGATCGAGATCCGCGACGACGAGGATCGGCCGCTCCCCCACGGCGAGGTCGGCCAGGTGTGGCTGCGCTCCGATGCCGCCATGTCCGGCTACTGGCGCGACGACGAAGCCACCGCCCACGCCCTGCGCGACGGCTGGCTGCGCACCGGCGACCTCGGCCGCCTCGGCGCCACCGGCTGCCTCACCCTCGCCGGCCGCCAGGGCGAGATGTACATCCGGGGCGGCTACAACGTGTTCCCCTCCGAGGTGGCCGCGGTGCTCGGCACACACCCGGCGGTGCACGACCTGGCGGTCATCCCCCGCCCCGACGAGGTGCTCGGCGAGGTGGGCGTGGCCGTCGTCGTGCCCGCCGCCGGGGCGACGGCCCCCACGCTCGACGAGCTGCGCGCCTTCGCCAAGGGGACCCTCGCCCACCACAAGCTGCCCGAGGCTCTGGTGGTGGTCGACGAGCTGCCGCTCACGGCGATGCAGAAGGTGGACCGCAGGCGCCTGGCCCGGCTCGTGGCCGACGACGCCTGAGCGAAACCGGGATCTGACGCCCTGTCAGGGGGCGCGTACGCTGCCCCGGTCCGCCGACGACGCCGTCGGCCGCCGTTCAGCCGAGGAGCCCACCGTGTCCACGAAGTCCGCCGACCTCCCGCTCACCGACCAGGTCCAGCACCGCGTGGACGACCGCGGCATCGCGTTCATCACCCTCAACCGGCCCGACGTGAAGAACGCGATCAGCCCCGACCAGCGCGACCGCGTGATCGACCTGCTCGCCGAGGCCAGCGCCGACCTCGGCATCCGCGCCGTCGTGCTCGGCCACACCGGCGATGCCTTCTGCACCGGCGCCGACCTGCGGGCCAGCCGGCCCCCGGCGCCCCGTCCCGACGACGCCCCCAAGCGCGGCGTCGGCGAGGTCGCCAAGATGATCCAGGAGGGCGCCCAGCGCCTGGTGGCCGCGGTGCTCGACTGCGAAAAGCCGGTGATCGCCGCCGTCGGCGGCACGGCCGCAGGCATCGGCTCCCACATCGCGCTGGCCTGCGACCTGGTCGTGGCCACCGAGGACAGCCGCTTCATCGAGGTGTTCGTGCGCCGGGGCCTGGTGCCCGACGGCGGCGGCGCCTACCTGCTGCCCCGCATGGTCGGCGTGAACCGGGCCAAGGAGCTGCTGTTCTTCGGCGACGACCTGTCCGCAACCGACGCCGCCGAGCTGGGCCTGGTGAACAAGGTCGTCGCCCCCGGCGAGCTCGACGCTGCCGTCGAGGCCTACCTCGACCGGCTCGCCGTCGCCCCCACCCGGGCCCTCGCCCTCACCAAGCGCCTCGTGAACCGGTCGCTCGACAGCGACCGGGCCACCGCGTTCCTCGAGGAGGCCGTAGCCCAGGAGATGAACATGAACACCGCCGACGCCAACGAGGGCGTGGCCGCGTTCGTGGAGCGCCGGGACCCGACCTACCGGGGGTGGTGACCCGCTAGCTCCGCTCGCGGTGGGGGACCACCACGACGGGCACGTTGGCCCGTTCGGCCAGGCTCCGGCTCGTGGAGCCGAGCAGCAGGCCCTTCACGCCGCCCTGGCCCCGGGAGGCGACGACGAGCAGGGCGGCGTCGGCCGACTGGTCCAGGAGCCCCTGCACCGGCAGGTCGTTGACGAGCACCTGGTCGACCAGGCCGGCGCGGTCACCAGCCACTCGCTGCACGACGGTGTCGAGGAGCGCGGCGGCGTCGGCCTCGTGGGTGCCCATCGGGAGGCTGGCGTCGCTCGACCCGAAGAACGACCACGCCAGCACGGCCCGCACCCGGCTCCCACGGACCGCGGCCTCGTCGAGCGCCCACGCGAGGGCCAGGTCCGCGTGCTCCGATCCGTCGATCCCCACCACGATGTCGGTGCTCACGCCGCTGCCTCCCTGATCGGTTCCTGACCCCCATCATCGCCCACGAACCGCCCGGGCGCCCCCTCGAAGGCCTGCTCTGAACTCGTTTTTTCCAGGCCGGGCCGCGTCCTCTATCCTCGCTGTTCGCCCGTTCGGGGGTGGTGTAATCGGTAACACAACTGGTTCTGGTCCAGTCATTGGGGGTTCGAGTCCTCCCCCCCGAGCCA
>CAZUYW010000272.1:0-4373 GCA_964624775.1 uncultured Iamiaceae bacterium | reverse complement strand
GCCTCCACCACCACGACGCCCTCGTCGCGCAGGGCGCGTCGCACCTCGCCGACGACGCCCTCCACCGGCAGGTCGGTGGGCGCCGGTTGACCGGGCACCTACTCCCGCGCCATGTTGGCGAACTTGGTGTAGTGGTCGAGGAAGGCGAGGCGCACCATGCCCGTGGGCCCGGCACGGTGCTTGGCCACCAGCACCTCGGCCGTGCCGCGATCAGGCGAATCGGCGTTGTACTGCTCGTCCCGGTAGAGGAACACCACGACGTCGGCGTCCTGCTCGAGCGAGCCCGACTCGCGCAGGTCGGCGAGCATGGGCCGCTTGTCGGCGCGCTGCTCGAGGCCGCGGTTCAGCTGGGCCAGCGCCACGACCGGGCACTGGAGCTCGCGGGCCAAGATCTTGAGGCCACGGCTGATCTCGGCCACCTCCACCTGGCGGTTCTCGGCGCCCGATCGACCGCTCATGAGCTGGATGTAGTCGACGACGATCATGCCGAGCTGGCCGACCTTGGACTGCAGGCGGCGCGCCTTGGCCCGGATCTCCATCACCGTGACGTTCGGGTTGTCGTCGATCCACAGGTTGGCCTCGCCGAGGCGCCCGATGGCGTGGCTGATCCGCCGCCAGTCGTCGTCGGTGAGGCGCCCGTTGCGCACCTTCTTGGAATCGACGCGGGCCTCCGAGCACAGCAGGCGCTGGGAGAGCTCGATGCGGCTCATCTCCAAGCTGAAGAACAGCACCGGTCGGTGCTCCTCGAGCGCGGCGTGGCCGGCCATGCCCATGGCGAAGCTGGTCTTGCCCATGCCTGGTCGGGCACCGACCACGATCAGGGCGTTGGGCTGGAGCCCGGCGGTGAGCTCGTCGAACTCCGTGTAGCCGGTGGGCGTGCCGGTGATGGCGTCGCCGCGCTCGTAGAGGGCCTCGAGGCTGTCGAGCGTCTGATCGAGGAGATCGTGCAGGTGCGACGTCGAGTCGGTCTGCCGGTGCTGGCTGATCTCGAACATCATCGTCTCGGCCCGGTCGAGCGCCTCGGTCACGTCGTCGGGGAGGCTGTAGCCGAGCTCGGAGATCTCGCCGGCCACGCTGATCAGGCCGCGCAGCAGCGCGTGCTCCTCCACGATCTTGGCGTAGCGGCCGGCGCTGGAGGTGGCCGGCGTGGCGGCCTGGAGGCGGATCAGGGTGCCGGCGCCACCGGCGATCTCGAGCAGATCGTGGCGGCGCAGCTCATCGGCCACCGTGACCGGGTCGACCGGCTCGCCGCGTGCGGCGAGCGAGGTGATGGCCTCGTAGATGTGCCCGTGCGCCGGCTTGTAGAAGGCATCGGCGGTGACGAGCTCGGAGGCGATATCGATGGCGCTGCGGGACAGCAGCATGGCGCCCAGCAGGGATTCCTCGGCGTCGAGGTCGTGAGGCGGCACGCGTCCCCGCCGCGGGCCGGGCCCGTCGAAGTCGGGCGGCGGGCCGTCGTCGTAGTCGGTGGGGTAGGTGTCGGTCATCTGGTGGTCACTCTGGCGCAGATCGCCTGTGGGGAACTAGGCGTCGAGCCCTGTGGATTGCTTGTGGACAGGGCTCGCCGCGCCCGCCGCCCCGCGGGGAGGGATCGGGATGGGTCGTGGTGTGGTGGCGATCCGACCACGCAGCGCGACCGGATCGGTCCGGTGCGTGCCCTGGGGAAAACGACGCCGGCCGGGTGCGGAGCACCCGGCCGGGACATCGATGGCATCGACCGGCGCACCGGTCGGGGCTCAGGCCGGAACGACCTCGACGGTGACCGGGAACTCCACATCGGGATGGAGCTTGGCGGGCACGAAGTGGGTGCCGACGGTCTTGATGGGCTCGTCGAGCAGGAGCTGCTTGCGGTCGATGGCCACGCCGCGCTGGGCGACGATGGCATCGGCGATGTCGGCGGTGGTCACCGACCCGAACAGCTTGTCGTCGCCGCCGACGCGGGCCTCGATGGTCACCGGGGCGTTCACGAGGGACTTGGCGATGTCCTGGGCGGCCGCGCGATCGGCGGCGTCCTTGACCTCACGGCTGCGCCGCATGGTCTCGGCCTGGGCCTCGGCCCCGGCCGTGGCCAGGAAGGCGAGGCCGCGCGGGAGGAGGTAGTTGCGGCCGTAGCCGTTGGCGACCTCGATGACGTCGCCCTTGTTGCCGACACCATCGACGTCGGCGCGCAGGATGACGCGCATCAGGCCTCCACCTCCTCGGCGGCGAGCTCCTCGGGCGCGAGCAGCTCGGTGCCCTCATCGTCGACGCCACCCGAGGGGGGCGGTGCGGACGGACGGGGCGGCGGGCCGTCGGCCCGGATGCCACGGTCGCCGCCGCGATCGCGGCCGCCACGCTGCTGGGTGACGCGGTTGGCGTAGGGCAGGAGCGCCATCTCGCGGGCGTTCTTGATCGCCATGGCGATCGTGGCCTGCTGCTGGGCGTCGTTGCCGGTGACACGGCGGGCACGGATCTTGGCCCGGTCGGACATGAACCGGCGGAGCAGGTTGACGTCCTTGTAGTCGACGTAGTCCACGGCCTCCTGGGTCAGGATGCTGACCTTCTTCTTGGAGCGGCGGGCGTTGTCCTTGTTCTTGGCGCGCTTGGGCTTGGGGGCCATCAGAACGGCTCCTCTCCGTCGTAGTTGGTGGGCTCGTTGGCGATCGGGCGGCCACCGGTGGCACCGCCACCGCCGCCCTGGTTGCCGCCGCTGCGCTCGATCTTCTGCACCTGGGCCGTGGCCCAGCGCAGGCTCGGGGCGACCTCGTCGGCCACGACCTCGACCTTGGAGCGCTTCTCGCCGTTGTCGGTCTCCCACGAGCGCTGCTCGAGGCGGCCCGACACGATGACGCGGGTGCCGCGGGTGATGGAGTCCGAGACGTTCTCGGCCATCTGGGCCCAGCACTTCACATCGAAGAAGGAGACCTGCTCCTCCCACTCGTTGGTCTGGCGGTTCTGCCAGCGCCGGTTGACGGCGAGGCCGAAGGTGGCGACGGTCTGGCCCGAGGGCGTGTAGCGGATCTCGGGGTCGCGGGTGACGTTGCCCACGAGGGTCACGTTGTTGTCCATGGGTTCCTCCAGGTCACCCGGCCGATTCGGCCGGGGCCGGGGCTCCGAGGAGGCCGCGGCGGTGCGCCTCGGCGTCGGGGAGCCGGATGATCTTGTGGCGGACGACCTCGTCCGCGAGGTGGAGCATGCGGTCGACCGGATCGAGCGCGCCCGGCTCGGCCTCGATCTCGAACACCACGTAGAACCCTTCGTTCTTGTGGTTGATCTCGTAGGCGAAGCGCCGACGGCCCCACTTGTCGGTCTTGGCGACGGTGCCCGCCGCGGACTCGACCTGGGCCGTGATCTGGTTGATCACCCCTGCAACGGCGGACTCGTCGAGATCGCCATCGCAGATGACCATGATTTCGTAGGCTCGCATCGCGAGCATCACCTCCCTGTGGACACGGCTCAGCCGCGGCCCCGGTTGCCGGATTGCAGATGGGGCAGGGTCTTCAATTGGACCGGAGGACGTTACCGGAACCCTGCGCCGATGACCTATTCGCGCACCGATCGGTGCACGGCACCAGTGTGCACGGGGGGTCCGACAGCGAGGCGGGCGAGCCTCACGACGCCGCCGCGAGCGGGCACGGCCTCGTGCTGAGGCGCAGCACCGAGTCCTCCCCTGCGCCCAGCTCGGCCAGGCCCCCGGCCGGGACCTCGAGGGCGTAGGCGAACGGTCCCGCCGCCGGGTAGGAGCGGCAGTCCGGGCGATCGGCGCACGGCGCCATGTCGACCGAGGAGACGAACCGACCAGCGGCATCGAAGTAGGCGATCGACAACGGCATCGGGGTGTTGCGCATCCAGAACGCGCCCGACACCTCCCCGTCGTAGGCGAACACCATGCCGTCGTGACCGCCCAGCTCGGGGTCGGTCACCGTCATGAGGCCGCGCGCCCGCTGGGCCTCGTCGGTCGCGGCGAGCAGGCACACCTCGCAGACCCGGCCCGACGCGTCGGTGATCGTGCCGCGGACCTGCCCGAACCCGCGCAGCACCGATCGCCCGCGGACGCCGGTCTGCCAGCCCACCCCCAGCCCGGCCGGCGTGGTCGGCGCGGTGGTGGGGGCGATCGGGGCCCGGCGCGTGGTGGTCGAGCGCGTCCGGCTGGTCGAGCTCGACGCCGTCCCCGGCGTGCCATCGCCGCCGCGGAGGGCGCTGGCGACGACAGCCAGGCCACCGAGCACGAGCACCAGGCCGATCCCGACCAGCACCGCCCGTCGCGGTGCGGGCCGGGCCATCAGCGACGCCTCAGCCGGCGTGGCCGTAGAGGCCGAGGGTCTCGGCCACCTCGGCGCCGAGGTGGTACGACTCGGCGGCCGCGGGGAACGCGCCGGAGCGCACATCGGCGG
>CAZUYW010000271.1:0-4402 GCA_964624775.1 uncultured Iamiaceae bacterium | reverse complement strand
TCCTGGCGGCCGGCGGCTCGCAGGGCGCCCTCGGCCTCGGCGTCCTCGCCGCCGGTGCGCACCCACAGCGCCGCCGTCGTTGCCGGGCGCTCGCCGATGTCGCCCTCGTCCGGCGCCTCGCCGGGCGCCTCGATCACGCCCTCGGCCAGGTCGAGCTCGCCGTCGGGACCGGTGAGCAGGAGGCGGTAGAGGGGGCAGCGCGCCTCCAGCTCGGCGTGGGTGCCGACGTCGACCACCCGGCCCTCGTCGAGCACGGCGATGCGGTCCGCGAGGAGGAGCGTGGACCGCCGGTGGGCGACCAGCAGCGTGGTCCGCCCGGCCAGCACCTGGTGCAGGGTGGCGTGGATCTCGGCCTCGACCCGGCTGTCGACCGCGGAGGTGGCGTCGTCGAGGATCAGCAGGCGCGGGTCGGTGAGCACCGCCCGGGCCAGCGCGATGCGCTGGCGCTGCCCGCCCGACAGGGTGAGGCCGCGCTCGCCGACCTCGGTGGCGTAGCCGTCGGGCAGGGCCTCGATGAAGGCGTGGGCGCCGGCCACCTCGGCGGCCCGGCGGATCTCGTCCGCGTCGGCGTCGGGCCGACCGAACGCGATGTTGGCGGCGATCGTGTCCGAGAACAGGAACGTGTCCTCGAAGACGAGGCCGATCTGGCGCCGGAGGGACTCGAGGTCGACGGTGGCGATGTCGGTGCCGTCGATGCGGATCGACCCCGCGGCGAGGTCGTAGAAGCGGGGGAGGAGCAGGGCGACGGTGGACTTGCCGGAGCCGCTCGTGCCGACCAGCGCCATGGTCTCGCCGGGGCGCACGTCGAGGGTGAAGCCGTCGAGCACGGGCTCGGCGCGCAGGTAGGCGAAGGTCACGCCGTCGAACGACACGGCGCCCCGGGGCACCGCCAGGGCGGGCGCGTTCGCCGGCGCCGTGACCGCGGCGGTGGCGTCGAGCAGCTCGAACACCCGCTCCACGCCCGCCCTCGCCGTCTGCCCGATGGTGACCAGGCCCGCCAGCATGCGGGCCGGGGCCTGGAGCTGGGACACGTAGGACGAGAAGGCGACGAAGGTGCCGAGGCTGATGCGCCCCTCGATGGCGAGCCACCCGCCGAGCGCCAGCACGGCCACCTGGGCCAGGGCGGGGAGCGTCTGGAGCAGGGGCTGGAAGCGGCTCTGGAGGCGGATGGCGCGGACCCGGCTGGCGTAGAGGCGCTCGGCCTCCTCGGCGAGGCGGGCGACCTCGCGCTCCTCCTGGCCGAAGCCCTTCACCACCCGCACGCCGCGCACGGCCTCGTCGACCACGCCGGCCACCGCCCCCGCCTGCTGCTGGGCGTCCCACGAGGCGGGGAACACCGAGGTGCGCAGCCGCATCGAGGTGACGAGCATCGCCGGGGTGACGGCGAGGGCGACGAGGGTGAGCGGCAGGCTCAGCCAGGTCATGGCGACGAGCGCCACCACCAGGAACAGGCCGTTGGCCAAGACGAGCGGCAGGAAGGCGAGCAGGCCCTGGACCAGGCCGATGTCGGAGATGGCGCGGGAGACGAGCTGGCCGGTGCCGAGCTGGTCGTGGCGGGCGACGTCGAGCCGCTGGAGGTGGTCGTAGACCTGGGTGCGCAGGTCGTTCTGGACGTCGAGGCTCACCCGACCGGCCCAGTAGCGCCGCACGAAGGCGGCCCCGAAGCGCACCGAGGTGGCGATCAGGAGCGCCACGACCGCCGGGACGACGGGGGCGGTGCCGGCCACGATCACGTCGTCCACCACGTGGCGCTCGATCAGCGGGACCACCGCCGCGATCACCTGGCCGGCCGCGGCGGCACCGAGCGCGATCGCCACGTTGCGCCGGTGCGGGCGGAGGGCGGTGCCGAGCTGGCGCAGCCAGCCCGGCTCGGTGGTCGGTGAACCCATGACCACCGGAGGGTACCGAGCGGGTCCGACGGTGCCGCCGCCCTGTCGGTTGGTGGGCGTGGAGGCGGGCGCCTACAGTCCCACCACGTCTCGGGCCGTCACCGGCCCGGACCTCCGCCAGGGTCCGGCTCCCCGCCCGACCCGCTGGGCGACCCCCCGAGCGGTCGGGACCGGATGCAGGGGCTGCCGATCCGGGCTGCCGGCCGGCCGACCTCCGTCGGCCCGACAACCCCGAGGAAATGCCGTGAGCACAGGCCAAGGATTCGACCCGTCCCTCCTGGAGGGCAAGGACCGCAGCGAGCTCGTCGCCATCGCCGAGCAGCTGGGCGAGAAGCCCCCGGCCCGGGCCAAGAAGGCCGACATCGTCGCCCTGATCGCCCGCCTGGTCGGCGCCGCCGACGAGGGCGCGGCCGACGAGGGCGCGCCCGATGCCTCCGCTGCCTCCGACACCCCCGAGCCGGGCTCGGGTGAGGGCGCGGACGACGCCGCCGGGGCGCCCGAGGACGAGGACGGCGCGGGCGACGCGGCCGACGAGCACGACGACGCCGAGGAACCCGCCGCCGAGGAGGGTTCCGGCGCGCCCGACGCGCCCGATGCGGGAACCGGCGCCGACCGGAACCAGGGGGCGCGCCAGGGCAACCAGGGCAACGGCAACCAGGGCAACGGCAACCAGGGCCAGGGCAACCAGGGCCAGGGCCAGAACAACCAGGGCAACCAGAACGGCGAGGCCGGCGAGGGCGACGACGTCGAGCCGGGCAACCGCCGGCGCCGGCGCCGTGGCCGCGATCGCAACCGCACCGAGGACGAGGTCGTCCAGGCCGATCCCGTGCCGGTCGAGGGCCTCGTCGACCTCCGCGAGGAGGGCTATGGCTTCCTCCGGGTGAAGGGATACCTGCCCAGTCGCGACGACTCCTACATCTCGGTGAAGCAGGCCCGGCAGTTCGGCCTGCGGCGCGGCGACCACCTCACCGGCCGCAGCCGGCCCGCGAACCGCAACGAGAAGAACCCGGCGCTGCTCCAGATCGACACCGTCAACGGCCACCCGGCGCACCAGCAGCCCGCCCGGGCTCGCTTCGACGAGCTCACCCCGCTGTTCCCCGACGAGCGGCTCCGCATGGAGCTGCCCAACGACCCGGGCAACATGACCACGCGGATCATCGACCTGCTCGCGCCCATCGGCAAGGGCCAGCGCGGCCTGATCGTGTCGCCCCCGAAGGCGGGCAAGACCACGATCATGAAGGAGATCGTCCGCTCGATCGAGACGAACCACCCCGAGGTGCACCTCATCGTCCTCCTCGTCGACGAGCGCCCCGAGGAGGTGACCGACTTCATCCGCTGGGTCCAGCGGGGTGAGGTCGCCGCCGCCACCTTCGACCGGCCCTCCGAGGAGCACATCGCCCTCGCCGAGCTGGTCATCGAGCGGGCCAAGCGCCTGGTCGAGAACGGCCAGGACGTCTGCATCGTGCTCGACGGCATCACCCGCCTGGCCCGGGCCTACAACCTGGCGGCGCCTGCCGGTGGGAGGGTCATGGCCGGTGGCATCGACACCACCGCCCTGTTCCCGCCCAAGCGGTTCTTCGGCGCGGCCCGCAACGTCGAGGAGGGCGGCTCGCTCACGATCCTCGCCACCGCGCTCGTCGAGACCAACACCCGCATGGACGAGGTGATCTTCGAGGAGTTCAAGGGCACCGGGAACATGGAGCTCAAGCTCGACCGCGGCCTCGCCGAGCGCCGGATCTTCCCGGCGATCGACGTCGACGCGTCCTCCACCCGCCACGAGGAGCTGCTCTTCGACCGCAAGGCCCTGGAGCAGGTCTGGAAGCTGCGCCGGGTGCTCGCGGGCCTCAAGGGCGACAGCGGCTCGAACGCCGCCGGCATCGAGATGCTGACCGACCGCCTGGCCTCGTTCCGCACCAACGAGGCGTTCCTGGCCGAGGTGGCCAAGGGCCCCGGGGCCTGAGCCCGCCCGCCCGCCGGGAATACCCCGGTGTTGTCTCATTTGGAAGAGAACCGCGCAGACGCGAGACTGGATGAACCATGAAGGCTGATACCCACCCCGACTACGTCGAGATGACCGTGCGCTGCTCCTGCGGCAACACGTTCACGACGCGCTCCACCATCTCAGAGGTCTCGGTGGAGCTCTGCAACGAGTGCCACCCGTTCTACACCGGCAAGCAGAAGCTGGTGGACACCGGTGGCCGCATCGATCGCTTCGAGCGCCGCTACGGCCGACGCGCCAAGTAGCACCCACCTGTCACGACGCGTGCGCCAGGGCCACCTGGCGCACGCGCCGCGTCCGGGGTCGGATCGCCGGCCCCGGATCGTGACCGCTCCCGCCCGCCCATGAGCCTCAGCCCCGAGCAGCGCTCCGCCCTCCTCGCCTCGTCGCTGCGCGCCCTGGCCGCCACCCGCTGGACGGTCGGCGACGACGCCGAGCCCTCGGCCTTCCCCGAAGGCGCCGTGCTCGTCGACCGCGCCGCCGGCCGGCTGTGGGCACTGATCGAGGACAGCGC
>CAZUYW010000270.1:0-4446 GCA_964624775.1 uncultured Iamiaceae bacterium | reverse complement strand
CGCCGGTGAGGTCGCCGAGGTGGCCGTCGGCGTGGTCGGTGCCCATGGCGGCGAGCACGGCGCCGCACCCGGTGTGGCCGAGCACGACCACGAGCGGCACGCCGAGGACGCGGACGCCGAACTCGATGCTGCCGAGGGCGACCCCCGCGAGGGCCTGGCCCGCCGTGCGGACCGTGAGCAGCCGCCCGACCGGCTGGTCGAAGATCAGCTCGGGCGGGACGCGGGCGTCGACGCAGCCGAGCACCACGGCCCCCGGGTCCTGCGCCGCGAGGAGCCGCTCGCGGTCCTCGGCGGTGAAGCGGTGGCCCGCCGGCTCACCAGCCGCGAAGCGCCGGTTCGCCTCGATCAGCTCGGTGAGTTCGGCTGCGGCACGGGCCGCCATGCTCGGTGAGGACATCGGTCCGTCGATCCTTCCGTCTGCCAGCCCTCTCAGTGTGGTCCCCGGGTCAGCCGCGACGCGAACCCGTCCGAACGTCCAGACTGTCCCCCGACCACGGAGGATCAGCGTTGACCGAACCGACGAGCGATGCGATCGCCGACACCGAGGAGGGTCGGCACGCCACCAACCTCGAGCTCTTCTTGGACCTCGTGTTCGTGTTCGCGGTCACGCAGGTGTCGGGGCTGTTCCAGGCCGACCGCACCCTGCCGGGGTTCGGGCGCGCCCTGCTGCTCACGTGGCTGGTGTGGTGGCTCTGGGGTCAGTTCGCGTGGCTCGGCACGGGCGTGGAGCTCGGGCCGCGCTCCAAGGCCCAGTACCTGGTGCTCGTCACCGTGCCGCTCGCCCTCCTCATGGCGGTGGGCATCCCGGGTGCGTTCGGGGACACGGGCCTCGAGTTCGCCGGCGCGTACCTCGCCGTCAACCTGTGGTGCCTCACGATCCAGGGCTCCACAGCGTGGTGGTCGCCGGCGAACCGGGCCGCGTTCCTGCGCTATGCGCCGCTCGCCGCCGCCGCGCCCCTGGTGCTCCTCGCGGGCAGCTTCGCCACGGGCGACGCGCGCGTGGCGATCTGGACCGTCGTGGCGCTCATGAACGTCGGGGGCGCGCTCGCCGCCGGGGGTGAGGGGCGGGACGGGAACGCCGAGTGGTCGATCGACCCGGTCCACTTCGCCGAGCGCCACGCCCTGTTCGTCATCATCTCCCTCGGCGAGGCACTGGTGGCGATCGGCGCGTCGGCGTCTGCAGGCCACCTCACCCCGCGCGTCGGCATGGGGGTGGTCGCCGCCGTCGCCGTGACCTGCGTCCTGTGGTGGATCTACTTCGCGTACGTGCCGTCGGCGGTCGAGGCGGCGCTGCGGCGCGCCCACGGGGTGCACCGCGGACGGGTGGCCCGGGACTGGTTCACGTTCGGCCACTTCCCGATCGTGCTCGGCATCGTCTTGTTCGCGGGCGCCGCCCACGACGCCGCCGCGCACCCGTCATCGGCGCTGCCCTCGGGTGACCGCGTGGCCCTGGCGCTCGGTGTGGCGGCGTTCATCGGCGGGCTCGTGCACCTGAAGTGGCGGGCGATCCGCCGCATCAGCCTCGAGCGGGTCGCCGGGGTCGTGGTGGCGGGGGCGTGGTGCCTGGTGGCGGCAGAGCTGGCGGCCACGGTCGTCCTGGTCGGGCTGGCCGCGATCCTGGCCCTCACGCAGATCGCGACGCTGCGCCTGCACGACCGCTTCGAGGCCCTGGCCGCGGCCGACGGCCGGCCGGAGGTTCAGCCGGGCACGAGCCCGTAGTCGGCGAGGTCGATCGGGCGGCCCTCGTCGATCGAGCGGTGCGCGGCGGCGCCCATGGCCGCAGACCACAACCCGTCCTCGACGGTGACCGATGCGGGCGCGCCCTCGCGCACGGCGGCGCTGAAGTCGACGAGCTCGAGGTAACTCGCGCCGTGGTGGGCGCCCTGGTAGCGGACGCGGGGGTCGTCGTCGACCGCGTGCTCCACCACCGGCCAGTCGGGGCCGCGGCTGCCCACCACGAGCTCGGACCGGCGTCCCCGGTGCACCTCCATGAAGTTGGGCAGGTGCACCTCGACCTTGCCGGCGTCGCCCACCGCCGTCAGCTCCTGCTCCCAGCGCGATCCCTCGGCGAACATGCAGAGGTCGAGCAGGGCGCGCGCCCCGCTCGGGTAGTCGACGATGACGAACGCGTTGTCCAAGATGTCGGGCACGGCGCCGTCGTAGGCCTCGTCGAGGTGGTTCACGTCCTGGGCTCCCGAGGCCAGGACCCGCACCGGTCGCTCGCCGAGTGCGAGGTTCATGAGGTCGAAGAAGTGGCAGCACTTCTCGACGAGCGTGCCGCCCGTGTTGGCGCTGAAGCGGTTCCAGTTGCCGACCTTGGCGAGGAACGGGAACCGGTGCTCGCGGATCGTCAGCATGCGGACCCGGCCCGCCGCGCCGTCGGCCAGGGTGTCGAGGAACAGGCGCACCGGGGGCATGTAGCGGTACTCGAGGCCCATCCACACGAGGGCAGGGTGGGCGGCGGCCCGGTCCACCACGTCGAGGCAGTCCTCCACGGTGGTGCAGAGCGGCTTCTCGATCATGACGGGCAGCTCGGTCGCCCAGATGTCGGTGAGGACGTCGTGGTGCGTGTGGTTCGGGGAGGCCACCACCACGGCGTCGACGTCCGGGTCGCCGAGCAGCTCGCGGTGGTCGGCGTAGGCCCGCACCGGGCCGTCGGCCGCGTCGGTGCCCCAGCCGCGCGAGGTGGGATCGGGATCGCTGATCGCCACGACGCGCGCACCGGGCTGGGCGTTGACGTTGCGGATGTGCTCGCACCCCATCATCCCGGTGCCGATGATCCCGTAGCGCAGCTCGCTGTCCATGGCGGCAACCTAGCGAGCGGTCCCGGAGGGCTCAGGAGTCGAAGCCGAGCCCCAGGCGGTCGAGGGTCCGGAGCCAGGCGTTGCGGTGGCCGGTGCGGTCCTCCCGGTCGAGGGACCAGCGCGTGGCCTGGATGCCCAGGTACCGGATCGGCTCGGGCGGGAAGGGCACCGGCTTGGTGCGCACGAAGCGGGTCCGGGTCGCGGGCGTGTCGTTGCCGTCGAGCAGGTCGATCATCACCTCGGCGCCGAAGCGGGTGGCGCCGACGCCCAACCCGGTGTAGCCCACCGCGTACGCGACCCTGCGCTGCCACGCGGTGTCCCAGAACACGCAGAAGCGGCTGCACGTGTCGATCGCCCCACCCCACGCGTGGGTGAACCTGATGCCGTCGAGCTGCGGGAAGGTCTCGGCGAACTGGGCGGCGAGGAGGGCGAACGTGGCGGGCCGCTGGTCGTGCTCGGCCCGGACCGTGCCGCGCCAGAAGTAGATGGCGTCGTAGCCGCCCCAGAGGATGCGGTGGTCGGCGGTGAGCCGGAAGTAGTGGAACTGGTTCGCCGCGTCGGACAGGCCCTGGCGGCCGGCCCAGCCGATGGCGGCCTGCTGCTCGGCGGTGAGGGGCTCGGTCACGAGGACGTAGTCGTACACCGGGGCGAGGTAGGGGCCGATGCGCCGCAGCAGCGGCGCGAAGGCGTTGGTGGCCAGGGCCACCTTGGCCGCCTGGACGACACCGAAGGGGGTGCGCACCGCGACGCCGTGCGCGGTCCGGTCGAGCCCGGTGACCGGGGTGTGCTCGTGGATGCGCACGCCGAGCCGGCGGGCGGCGTCGGCCAGGCCCCAGGCGAGCTTGGCGGGGTCGACGATCGCCGCCGGGTCCCGTCGGAGCAGCCCGCCCGCGAAGGTCGGCGAGTCCACCTCGGCGCGCATGGCATCCCGGTCGAGCCAGGCCACGTCGTGGCCGCGGCGGGCGAGCAGCTCGGCGTCGGCCTTCAGGGCGTCGGTGAACGACGCGGGACGGGTGGTGAGCGCGACGTCGATCATCGGGACCGGTTCGAGATCGGCGTCGATGCCGTGCCGCTCGAGGGTGGCGAGCAGCTCGGCGAAGTTGGCAGCACCCAGCTCCTCGAGCAGGTCGAACTCGTCGGGGAACCGCTCGAGCCCGTTGGCGTGGCCGTGGGTGAGGCTCGGCTCGAGGAAGCCGCCGTTGCGACCGCTGGCGGCGCCGCCGACGACGCCGGCCTCCACGAGGAGCACGTCGCGGCGGGGGTCCCGCTCCTTGGCGATCAGCGCGGTCCACAGGCCGGTGTACCCGCCGCCCACGACCACGAGGTCGGCCCGCTCGTCGCCGACGAGCGATGGTGTCGGCTCGGGGGCGTGGGCCCGGTCGAGCCAGAACGGGCGACGGGCGGCGCCGGCGATGGCCTCGAGGTGCTGGGGGCGCACCGCTCCACGGTCGGTCACCTGCCCATCCTGACCGCGCCACGACCGCCGGGGCCAGGATGGGTCGGCGCGGCCAGGGCTTGACGACGTCGATCGTCGGCGCGATGATCAACCAATCAGTTGATAAACCCTGAGGTTGATCACATGACCACCGACACGCTCACCCAGACCTTCGCCGCCCTCGCCGATCCCACCCGGCGCGCCATC
>CAZUYW010000269.1:0-4491 GCA_964624775.1 uncultured Iamiaceae bacterium | reverse complement strand
CGGTAGCGGTCGGTGACCTCGCGCACGCGGTCGACCTGGGCGTCCGCCCGGCCGAACAGGCGCAACGTCGGGAGCCCGGTGATCACGTCGAGGAAGCGGCCGGCGAGGCGCTGCAGCGCATCCCACTGCTGGGCGGTGCGGGCCTCGGTGGCCTTGCCGATCAGGATCATGAACACCGGCACGAGCGGCACGACGACCGCGAGCACGATCGCCGAGGTGAGGTCGGCCCCGAGGATGCGCAGCCCCGCGGCCACGGGCACGACCGCGGCCACGGTGAGCGCGGGCAGGTAGTCCCGCACCCAGGGCTCGAGCGCGTCGAGCGCCGTGGTCGTGAGCGTGGCGGCGCGCGCCGGTCCCAGGGCGGCGCGGTGGTCGGGGTGGACCTCGGCGACGAGGTCGAGCACCTCGCCGCGCACCGTCGCCCGCGTGGCCCGCAGCGCCCGGCCCGCCGACCATTCGGTCAGCCCGCCCACGACCGCGCGGAGCAGCCCCGCCACCAGCAGGGCGGTGGCCAGCGGGGCGACGGCTGACGCGTCACCGTGCACGAGGCGCGGGAGGTCGCGCCCGATGGCCTCGGCCTGGAGCAGGACCGCAGCGGCCAGCACCACCGCCAGGCCGCCCGCCCGGATCAGGTGGGCGCGGAGGGCGGGCGCGAGCCCGAGCGGCTTCAGGGCGCGGCGGGCACGTGCACCGCCGGGATGTGCCGGGCGCCGATGCGCCTGCGGAACACCCAGTAGGACCATGCCTGGTAGGCCAGCACCACGGGGGTCATGATGACCGCGACCCAGGTCATGATGCGAAGCGTGTAGGCGGTGGAGCTCGCGTTCTCGACGGTGAGGCTGAACGCGGGGTCCGTGGTCGACGGCATGACGTCGGGGTAGAGGCTCCCGAACAGGGCGAGCACCGCGGCGGCGATCGCAAGGCCGGTGGCGAGGAACGCCCACCCGTCGCGCCCCGCCCGGTTCGCCAGCGCCGACGCCAGCAGGGCGACGGCCGCGACGAGGACCGGCGCCCAGGTCCACGGCTCACCGGTGTCGAGCTGGTTCCAGATCAGGAACGCGCCGCCCGCCACGATCGTCACCGGCGCGATCCGCGCCGCCGCGCCGACGGCCCGATCGTGGATCTCGCCCTCGGTCTTGAGGGCGATGAAGTGGGCGCCGTGGAGGGCGAACAGCGAGGCCGTCACGACGCCGCCGAGCAGCCCGAACGGGTTCAGCAGCGTGAGCAGCGTGCCGGTGAAGTTGCCGTCCGCATCGATCGGCACGCCGTGGACGATGTTGGCGAACGCCACGCCCCACAGGACGGCGGGCACCCAGGACCCGAACGCGATCGCGAGGTCCCAGCGGGCCCGCCAGCGCGGGTCGTCGACCTTGCCGCGGTACTCGAAGGCCACGCCGCGCAGGATGAGGGCGACGAGGATCAGGAACAGGGCGAGGTAGAAGCCCGAGAAGAGGGTGGCGTACCAGTTGGGGAAGGCGGCGAAGGTGGCGCCGCCCGCGGTGAGCAGCCAGACCTCGTTGCCGTCCCACACGGGGCCGATGGTGTTGATGAGCACGCGGCGGTCGACCTCGTCGCGCCCCAGCGGGTGCAGGAGCATGCCGACACCGAAGTCGAAGCCCTCGAGGAAGAAGTAGCCGGTCCACAAGACGCCGAGGAGGATGAACCAGAACGTGGTGAGCTCCATGTCGTGCTCCGATCAGTAGGCGAACGCGAGGACGCGCTCGTCGTCGAGGCGGGCAGGGTCGCCGGCGTCCGTCGGGGTGTCGGGATCGTCGGGGTCGGTCGGCTCGGGCTCGGGCGGCATGACCGCCTCGGGGCCGGCCTGGATGTAGCGCTTGAGCAGGAAGATCTCCACGACCATGAGGGCGCCGTAGATCAGCGCGAACCCGCCGAGGGTGGCGATCACCATGGGTGCCGACACCGCCTCGGACGCCGCCTGCTTGGTGAGCAGGCGCACCTCGGGCAGGCCGCTGGGGTTGGGGGCCACCACCCAGGGTTGGCGTCCCATCTCGGTGAAGATCCAGCCGAACATGTTGGCGAGGAACGGCGTGACGATCACCAGGATCGAGGTGACCCGCACCCACTTCTTCTGCGGGAGGTGGCGGCCCTTGCGGGTGAGCCACCAGGCGACGACGGCGCCGAACGAGGCGATGGCGCCGAAGCCGATCATGGCCCGGAAGCTCCAGTAGGTGACGATCAGGTTCGGGCGGTAGTCGCCGGGGCCGAACTGCTCCTGGTACCGCGCGTTCACGTCCTTGACGCCCTCGACCGTGCCGGTGGCGGAACCGGTCGCCATGAACGAGAGCAGGTGCGGCACCACGAGGCTGCGCACGTCGCACTCCTGGGACACGTCGCCCACGGCGAACACGGACAGCCCCGCGCCGGTCTCGGTCTCGCACAGGGCCTCGGCGGCGGCCATCTTCATGGGCTGCTGCTCGAACATCATGCGGGCCTGGGCGTCGCCGCTGACGGCCACGGCGATGCCGCTGGCGAAGGTGAGGTAGATCGCGATCCGCATCGCCCGGTGGAGCGCGTCGCGGTCGGGCATGGAGGGCAGGTGGTCCCGGCTGAGCAGGTAGGCGGACACGCCGCCGACGAACACGGCGGCGGTGAGGATCGCCCCGGCGATCACGTGGGGGTACGCGGCGAGGGTGGTGGGGTTGGTCAGCACCGCGCCGATGTCGGTGAGCTCGGCCCGTCCGGTGGTCGGGTTGAACCGCACGCCGACCGGGTGCTGCATCCAGGAGTTGGCGGCGACGATGAAGTACGCCGAGAGCGTGGTGCCGATGGCTGCGGCCCAGATGGTGGCGAGGTGCAGTTTGGGGGAGAGGCGGCCCCAGCCGAAGATCCAGAGGCCGAGGAACGTGGACTCCAGGAAGAAGGCGACCAGCGCCTCCATGGCGAGCGGGGCGCCGAACACGTCGCCGACGAAGCGGGAGTAGGTGGCCCAGTTCATGCCGAACTGGAACTCCTGGACGATCCCGGTGACCACGCCCATGGCGAAGTTGATGAGGAACAGCTTCCCGAAGAACTTCGTGAGCCGCAGGTACGACTCGTTGCCGGTCCGGTACCACTGGGTGTGGAACCACGCCACCACGAGCGAGAGCCCGATGGTGAGCGGCACCATCAAGAAGTGGTACACGGTCGTGATCCCGAACTGCCACCGGGACAGGGTGACGACGTTCATGGCAGCGCCTCCTGGGCGTCGGGCTGGAGCGGCCTCACCAGCACGTGATTGCAGGGTACTTGTCGATCACGCGGCGCGATGGGTTCCGAAGTCCCCATCTCAGGTGACGATGGTCCCGGCCTGGTGTGGCGCGAGTCGCACGCTCAGGTGGGGCCGTGACCGTCCCACGGGCAGTGGCGGCAGCCGGTGCGGCAGCAGGTGCCCCGGGCGCGCAGGTACGCCTCGGTGAAGACCACGAGCCCGGTGTCGGGGTCGAGGTAGGTGGAGAGGCCGAGCGCGACGGCGCGCTCGTGGCGCTCGTCGGCGGCGGTCACGCCCCGGCGGGGTCGCCCTCGGCCGGCTCGACCGGTGCGAGCTCGACGTCGACGGTGGCCTCGGCGCCGTCGGCGAGCTCGGCCGTGACCAGCTCGGCGACCTTGCCCGCATCGCGGACATCGGCCCCGGCGAGGGCCAGGGCGGCGAGGCGGCCCGACGTGTCGGTGACGGTGACCGTGGCGACCTCGGCCCGCATCGAGACCTTGGCGTTCGACTTGGCCTTGCGGATCTGGGCGAGGACGTCGGCGGCGACGGCGAGGACCGACGGCAGGCCGTCGGCCCCGGGATCGTCGCCGCAGACGGCGCGCAGCGCGTCGGCCGAGGGCCAGGCGGCGCGGTGGACCGAGGCGTCCTCGAAGCCCGGGAGCGCCCCCGAGGCGCCCCGGCACCAGGACCAGACCTCCTCGGTGACGTAGGGGAGGAACGGCGCGAACAGGCGCAGCAGCGTGGAGAGCGCGGCGCGCAGGGCGGCTCGGGCCGACGACGCGGCCGCGCCCTCGCCGTAGGCCCGGCCCTTGACCAGCTCGAGGTAGTCGTCGCAGAAGCGCCAGAAGAACTCCTCGGTGCGCTGGAGCGCCCGGGCGTAGTCCATGCCCTCGAAAGCCGTGGTGGCGTCGGCGACGAGGCCGGCCAGCTCGGCGAGCATGGCGAGGTCGATCGGCTCGGTGATCCCGGCGTCGGCGTCGGGCTCACCTGCGCCCAGCGCGAACTTCGACGCGTTGAGCAGCTTGATGGCCAGGCGCCGCCCGATCTTCATCTGGCCCTCGTCGAAGGCCGTGTCGGTGCCGGGGCGGCCGCTCGCCGCCCAGTAGCGGACGGCGTCGGCGCCGTAGCGCTCGAGCAGGTCGGTGGGGACGATCACGTTGCCGACCGACTTCGACATCTTCTTGCGGTCCGGGTCGAGGATCCACCCCGAGAGCGCCGCGTTGGACCAGGGGACGTGCCCGTGCTCGTAGTGCGCCCGGACGACCGTGGAGAAGAGCCAGGTG
>CAZUYW010000268.1:0-4498 GCA_964624775.1 uncultured Iamiaceae bacterium | reverse complement strand
GACCAGTCCTCGGCATCGATCGGGTCCGGTGACGGCACCGCCGGCCGGAAGGCGATGTGGATGCGGGTCGGGTCCGGGTCGGTGAACGGGCAGCGGTCGGCGACGGTGCGCCACTCCTCGAGCCGGCGCAGCACCACCGGCACCGCGAACCCAGCGGCGGCCGACAGGTCGGCGGCGAGGCGCTCGGCGATGTCCGGCTCACCGCCGTCGTGCTCGAACACGACGTTCCCGCTCTGGATGTAGGTCCGGACGTCGGTGCCGCCGGCGGCGGCGACGACCTCCCGGCACCGGGCCATCGGCAGGCTGTGCCGGCCGCCGACGTTGATGCCGCGGAGGAGGGCGATGCAGGTCGTCACCACCCCAGCATGGCGGAATCTGCGCCCGTCGCCTTGCAGCGGGCGTGCCGCTGCCGATGGAATCGGACGCGCCGCACGCGCTGAGGAGGTGACCGTGGAACTCGACGTGACCCCGCCCGTCCGACCGCTCCTGCGCGGCCGCCTCCACCAGCTCGCCGCCGTCGCGTCGGTCGCCGGGCTCGTGTGGCTGGTCCGCTCGGCGCACACGCCCCGCGCCCAGGTCGCCGCCTGGATCTACGGCTTCTCGTCGATCGCGCTGTACCTCACCAGCTCGAGCTACCACGTGTTCGCGCGGTCGCCCCGCGCTCGCCTCATCATGCAGCGGGCCGATCACTCGATGATCTACGTGCTCATCGCCGGCAGCTTCACGCCGGTCGCCGTGATCGCCATGCCCGACGGGTGGCGCTGGCCGGCGCTCGCCCTGATGTGGGGCGGCGCGGTGGCGGGCATCACCCTCAAGATCTGGGCGCTGGACCGCTTCCCCAAGCTCGGCGCCGGCCTGTACATCGTCCTCGGGTGGGCCGGGATGATCGCCCTGCCCACGCTGTGGCACCGTCCGGGCACCCTCGCGCTCGTCATCACGGGGGGCGTCCTCTACACGGTCGGGGCGATCCTCTTCGCGCTCAACCGGCCGGTCCTGAACCCCCGCTGGTTCGGCTACCACGAGGTGTGGCACTCCTTCGGGGTGGCGGCCGGTGCCTTCCTCTTCGCCGCCAACCTCGGCCTGGTGCGCGGCGGCTGACCCGGTGCGGGCACGGGCGTAGCCTCGCCCCATGGCGCTCCACCCCATCACGATCCCCGTCGGCCCGCTGACGTTCGACGCGGTCAGCGCCGGCCCAGCCGACGGCCCACCGGTGCTGCTGCTCCACGGGTTCCCCGAGTCCTCGTGGTCCTGGCGCACCGTGCAGCCGGTGCTCGCCGCTGCCGGCTACGCCACGCTCGCCCCCGACCTGCGCGGGTACTCGCCTGATGCCCGGCCCACCGAGCCCGAGGCCTACCGCATGGACGTGCTCGTGCAGGATGTGCTCGACCTGGCCGACGCGATGGGCTGGGAGGGGTTCCACCTGGTCGGCCACGACTGGGGCGGCGCCCTCGCCTGGCAGACCGCGGGCCGGCACCCCGAGCGCGTGCTCACCCTCGCCGTGGTGTCCACGCCCCACCCGCAGGCCCTGGCCGACGCCAAGGCCGCCGGCGCGGGTGCCGACGGCGACGACCAGGCCGCCCGCTCGTCGTACATGGCCACCTTCCGCGAGCCGGGCAGTGAGGCGCTCTTCCTCGCCGACGACCACGCCGCGTTCCGCCTCGGGATGGCCGCGGCGGGGATGGCCGACGAGGACATCGAGCACTACGTCGCCCGGTTCCCCGACGAGGCGGCCATGCAGGGCGCCCTCAACTGGTACCGAGGTGCGGATCCGGCCGACGCCGCCGGCTGCGGTCCCATCACCATGGAGACCCTCTACGTCTGGTCGACCGAGGACATCGCCCTCGGTCGTCGGGCGGCGGAGGGCACCGCCGCCCACATCGTCGGCCCGTACCGGTTCGTCGAGCTCGAGGGCGTGAGCCACTGGATCCCCGAGGAGGCCCCGGAGGAGCTCGCCGAGCTGCTCCTCGACCACCTGGCCCCCGGCTTCGAGCGAACCTGATCCGGGGCCGCGCGGACCCACCGGTAACCTCGGTCCGTGCCCGACCCCGTCCGCGTCCGCTTCGCCCCCTCGCCCACCGGCTTCCTCCACGTCGGCTCCGGGCACTCCGCCCTCGCCAACTGGTTGTTCGCCCGTGCCAACGGCGGGGCCTTCCTGCTGCGCATCGAGGACACCGACGCCGAGCGCGACCGGCCCGAGCTGATCGACAACGTGCTCGAGATGCTGCGCTGGCTCGGCCTCACCTGGGACGAGGAGCCGGTCCGCCAGAGCGAGCGGGTGCCCCGCTACCAGGCGGCTGCGGCGTCCCTCCACGCGTCGGGCGCCGCCTACTACTGCGACTGCACCGGCGACGTGGTGGCCGCGCGCAACAAGGAGGCCGGCGGCAAGCCCGGCTACGACGGCTACTGCCGGGACCGCGGCCTCGAGGCGGGTCCGGGTCGCGCCCTGCGGTTCCGGGTGCCCGACGATGACGGCCGCGTCGGCTGGCACGACCTCATCCGCGGCGACGTGTCCTTCGCCCACCGCGACATCGAGGACTTCGTGGTCCTGCGGGGCAACGGTGCCCCCATGTTCCTCCTCGCCAACGCCCACGACGACGCCGACATGGGCATCACCCACGTCATCCGCGGCGAGGACCACGTCAACTCCACGCCGAAGTACCTCCTGCTCGCCGACGCGCTGGGGCTGCCCCGCCCCACCGCGTTCGCCCACATGCCGCTGCTGGTGAACGAGGGGCGCAAGAAGCTGTCCAAGCGTCGCGACGACGTGTCGATGGCCGACTACCGCGACCGCGGCTACCTGCCCGAGGCGATGGTCAACTACCTGGCCCTGCTCGGCTGGGGCCCCGATGACGGCATCGAGGTGCGTCCCGTCGCCGAGATCGTCGAGCGGTACCGCCTCGAGGACGTGAACCCGTCGCCGGCGTTCTTCGACCAGAAGAAGCTGAGCTTCGTCAACGCCGAGCACATCCGTGCCCTGCCCCTCGACGAGTTCATCGAGCGCTGCCGGCCCTTCCTCACCCACGGCGACGCCGCGCTCGAGGCCCTCCGCGCCCTCGGCCCCGAGGTGCAGGAACGGGTCCGCACCCTGGCCGAGGTCGAGCCGATGATCGAGTTCCTCGTGGTGGAGGAACCCGAGGTCGACGAGGCATCGTGGGTGAAGGCCATCGAGAAGGGGAAGGCCGTCCCCGAGATGATCGACGCCACCATCGCCCGCCTCGACGCCCTCGCCGCCGACGCCTGGGCGCCCGAACCGATCCAGGCCGCCGTGTCGGCCGCCGCTGTCGACGCCGGCCTGGTCAACGCCGAGGGCAACCCGCAGCTGTCCAAGGCCCAGGGGCCGGTGCGCGTCGCGATCAGCGGCCGCACCGTCGGCCCGCCGCTCTGGGAGTCGATCACCGTGCTCGGGCGCGAGCGCACGCTCGTCCGCCTCCGCGCCCTCCGGGACCGGATCGGGTGACCGAGCCCGGCGTCGAGCCCGATCCCGGCCCGGCGGCCCGGCCTCGGCGGCGCCGGCGCATCCTCGCCGGGATCGCCCTCACGATCGTCGGGCTGCCGCTGCTGTACCTGGTCGTCACCTTCGTGCAGGTCGTGCAGGCCGGGAACCGCGACGATGCCCGACCGGCCGACGCCATCGTCGTCCTCGGTGCCGCGCAGTACAACGGCCGCCCGAGCCCCGCCCTCGAGGCGCGGCTCTCCCACGCCCTCGCGCTGTACCGCACGGGCCTCGCCGACCGCATCTGGGTCACCGGCGGCCGCCAGGAGGGGGATCGCTACACCGAGGCGACCACGGGCTACAACTGGCTCCGCGCCCGCGGCGTGCCCGATGCGGCGATCCGCAAGGAGGTGCAGGGCCGCACCACCTGGGAGTCGCTGCGGGAGGTGGCCCACTTCGAGCAGCGCGACGGCGGGGGCGATGTGATCCTCGTGTCCGGGCCCGCCCACGCGCTGCGCCTTCGCGGGATCGCCGACGACCTGGGCCTCGATGCTGTCGTGTCACCGTCGCCCGGCGAGCCCAGCCTGCGCACCTACGCCAGGGAATCGGTCGGCGTGGCGATCGGGCGGATCATCGGCTACCGGCGCCTGGAGCGCTTCGACACCTGAGGGGGCGTCGGGGTGCCGGTACCATCCGGCCATGACCGATCAGCCTGCCGCCCCCGCCCCCGACGCCGACCAGCCCGACGCATCGGGCGCCGCCGAGGAGGCCGTGCGCCGCTACCTGGCCTGGCTCGAGGACCCGACGTCAGCCGTCGACACCGACGCCATCGCCAAGGCCGAGGTGGCGTTCGCCTCGGCCACCGACCCGATCGCCAAGCTCCACGCCGCGGCGGACCTCGAGCGGGCCAAGGCCACCGACACCACCGCGCTGCGCGCCGCGTTCGTCGGCCACGCCCGGGCCTACGCCGCCCACGCCGACATCCCGGTGGCGGCGTTCCGGGCGCTCGGCGTGCCCGACGACGTCCTCGTCGAGGCCGGGTTCGCGCTGCCGTCGGCCCGCGGT
>CAZUYW010000267.1:0-4516 GCA_964624775.1 uncultured Iamiaceae bacterium | reverse complement strand
GCGCAGCGGCAGGTGCCGGCACTCGGCCGCGCCCATCGTCGCCGTCGACCCATCGGGGAGCGGGCAGGCCATGGACGTGTCGTAGCAGGAGTTCTTGTCGGCTCGGTTCCAGACGTGGGCGACGGGCACCGTCAGGTCCCCGCGCTCGATCAGGAGGTGGGGCTGGTTGGGCACGTCGGCGATCTCGGGCGCGATCCGGCGGAGGAAGATCTGCCCGTCATCGAGCGTCTCGCCCGAGGGGCACAGGCCCTGCTGCACCGAGGCGACCTCCCACGCCTGGTTCAGCACGCCCGAGTCCGCAACGATCCCGTCGGGCGCTTGGCGCTGCATCTGCATCCCCCACGCCACGTTGAACGCACCAGCGCCTCCCGCGCTGGTGCCGTGGAGGAAGTAGTCGTCGGTCGGGTAGTGCTCGAGCGTGTACTGGATGGCGGCCTTGGTGGCCACCAGGCCCGTCGTCGGGCGCAGCTTGCCGTCGGGCGTGCGGTTCGGGTTGTTCGGGTCCGGGGTGTTGTCGCCCGCGTAGACGTCGTGGCTGCACATGGACACGATGAGCACCCGGAACCCGGCCGGGTCCGCCTTCGCCTTGGCCATGAGCCCGCCGGTGTCGAACCCGAGCGACGTCGCGAACGACTCCTCGGACTTGTTCCCGGCGGTCGGCTGGGGCTTGCCGGTCGTGTCGAACCAGCCGTGGCCGCCGCCGCGCATCTTCACCCAGAGCGGGCGGGTCGCCGTGGCCGACGAGCCGACCTTCGTGCCGATCACGAAGGTCTGGTAGCCGCTGATCGAGCACGGGTAGGCAAGGTTGCGGTACTGGTCGTACTGCCAGCCGTCGACGGTCTGCGAGGCGATCTTCACGACCTGGTCGGTGCTCGCCGGGGCACCGATGCAGCCGGTGAGGCCCACGGCGAAAGCGGTGAGCACCAGCGCGGCGGCGAGCGGACGGGCGCGCAGGCGGCGAGGGGTCACGTGCATGGGCGCACGTCTAGCGCGCGTTTGTGAGCGATCCGTGAGCGGCCCCCGCCTCGATCCCGGTACCGTGCGGCACCGCTCGTCAACGGAGGGACCCATGCTCGACCCGATCGCCGCCCACCGCCCCCGCGTGCTCGTCGGGGTCGCCGTCGTCGGCCTCTGCGCCGTGCTCGTCACCGGGTGCGGCGCGAGCGGGGGCGAGGACGGGGCGGCATCGACCACCACGCGCCGCACCACCACGACCACCTCCACCACCGTGCCTCGCTCCACCACGACCGCCGGCGGCACCGAATCCGGCGACGACGGGTGCCCGTCAGCCGATGCGGTGGGCGGGCTCGTGCAGGCCGATGTCCGGCGGTCGAGCTCGGGCGGCGGCGAGAGCTCCACCGACGGGCCCGACGTGAGCTACACGGGCTGCGCGTACCGGGACGACGGCGAGGGGCACATCACCATCGTGCGGCTCTCCAGCGACGAGGTGACGAGCGACCTCTTCGCCGCCCTCGACGAGCAGGCCAAGGCCGATGACCTCACCGACGGCTTCGTGCCGGTCGACGGCATCGGTGATGCCGCGTACCGGGACGGCACCGAGATCGTGGTGAAGGCGGGCGGCACGATGCTGTTCGTCAGCGGGGGTTCGCCGGGATCCAAGACGCCGTCGGAGGACACCGTCCGGGCCCGCAAGCTGGCCAAGGCGCTCGCCACCGCCGGCCTGGCGCCCGACGCGCTCGACTGCGACGCCCTCGCCCCGAAGGTCGCCGCCGTGCTCGGCCCGGTCGAGAGCTCGTTCGGCGGGAGCGGCAGCATCGTGGTCGACGAGGTCACCCTCGACACCAAGGGCTGCAACGTCGACCTGGCCGACGGGACGTCGGCGTCGGTCAACGTCGCTCCCTCTGACCAGTGGGACGCATGGGCCAAGGCGAACGAGGCCTCGTCGTTCACCGTCGCCTACTCGAGCACCACGATCGGCGAACGGGCCGCCTTCGACGACGGGGATGCCCTCGTGGTCGACGACGGCGACCAGCCCCTGCGGGTCACGACCGAGGGGTTCGGCGCCCCGGAAGATGAGGCCGCGCTGCGGGTCCGCCTCGCCGAGCTCGCGCTCGGGAGCTGACCGGACCTACTGCTCGTCGGGGATGATCGCGTAGGTCCCGAAGCACATCTCGTCCTCGGTGCCCTCGGCGAACACGATGTACTTGGGCGTGCGGTTCGGGTCGAGCGCGCGGTCCCAGGTGCAGGCCATGCGGATCGTGTCACCCGCCTCGACGTGGATCGGCTTGGCCAGCTCGTAGTTCATCTGCCAGTCGAAGCTCCAGTGCGGGATGTCGAGCAGCACGGTGGGCTTCGAGGACTCCGGGTGGAGGGTGAACCGGAAGGAGCTGCCGAGCGTGTGCTCGTGCCCGAGGACGCCGACGATCGTGCCCGACTCGGGCACCTTCAGGTCGCACACCGTCTTGGCGTGGCGACCGTCGAAGTCCCTGGTGAGCTCCTCGGGGGTGAGCCCGCACAGGGCCAGGAGGCCGGCCTCGTTGCCGGCACCGGAGGGCCCGTAGAGGCGGACGTCGTCGGCGATGGCCGCGTCGCGGTCGCAGAGCGGCTCGTCCCGATCCTCGGGCGCGCACGGGATCTCGACCGGGGCGATCGGGTTGATCACCCGGAGGACCTTCGTCTTGGAGCTGACGGGATCGAGCTGGAGGGCCAGGCCGGACTGGTCCGGCACGGGCTCGCCGACCCAGTGGTAGTGCAGCTGGAGGACCAGGGCATCGCCGGGGTTCATGTAGACGCCGGACCCCTGGGGGAACACCACCGGTGCCTGGCCCGGCACCCAACCGGCCACGAGGTCGTCCTGGCCGGAGAAGGCGACGTCGCGCTGGACGCGCCCCGGCTTGCCCTTCGGGCCACGGCCGCGCAGGCCCGGGCCGCCGTAGCAGCCCCAGCCGGGCTGGCCGTCCTTCCCGTCGATCTGCTCGGCCGCCTTCGCCTGGCGACCCGAGATGTGGAACACCTGGGCGTGGTGGATCTCCTGGAGCTGGTCGCCGAGGAACGTGTAGCCGGTGAGGTACTTCGGCGAGGTCAGCTTCGGGTCGAGCACGAAGCAGCGGTAGTCGTTCGTGTTGACGATGTCGCCCGTGTAGCTCTTGGTCCGCAGCGTCTTGTCGGCACGAGGGCGCACGGCCAGCTCGGCCTTCGGCGGCACGACCTTGGTGCTGGCCGGCACGTCGAGCTGGGCACCGGCCTGCACCCAGTCGGCGATGGCGGCCACCTGCTTGCCGCTCAGCCTGGGGTCGTGGGCCAACGCCACACCCTTGTCCGACGCGGGCCACGGCGGCATGTAGCCCGTCTTGGTGACGGTGACGAGGCCGTCGGCCACGGCGCGGGCGTCGCCGGCGTCGTCGAGGGTCCAGTGCGAGGCGCCCATCTGCCCGCTGTTGTGGCAGCTCGCGCAGCTCTGCTCGAGGATGGGCTGGATCGTGTCGGCGTAGGAGGGGCCGGACCCGTTCGCCGCCTTGTCCTTCGGGCCGGTGATGCGGGTGGGGATGGCCGACTCGGTCGGGTCGAGGGCCACGAGCTTCAGCGTGAGGGTGACGTCGTCGCTCGTGGACACCAGCCCGGCGATCGAGATGGGGCCGGCCTCGAAGCGCGACAGCTTGGCCTTGGTGGTGGCGGTGATCCGCAGGGCGCCATCGGCCAGCTTGCCGGTGGCGGCGAAGGTGGCCGGCGCCTTGATGCCCTTGATCGTCACGTAGCCCTCGATGGTGAAGGGCTGGGTGACGCTCGGCTGGAGCGGCCCCTCCAGGCCGGTGATCGCGGTGGGCGTGAAGGTGGCGAGGGGGAACGTGTGCGAGGCGAGGTAGTCCTTGCGGATCCGGGCGTCGCGCAGGTTGTTGTCCGAGTGGAACTGCTCGACGTTGACCACGATCTGGCCGACCCGGCTCTTGGCCAGGTCGTCGCCGTTCAGGGCGATGTCACCGGCGATGCCGTTGGTGACCCCCCGCGCCGTGCTGGTGGCCCGGCCGGCGAAGCGCTCCTGCACCGCGTAGGTGAGCGAGGAGCGGGTGGGGTCGATGCGGTAGATCGTCTCGCCCGGGCGGGCGGTCAGCTTGGGGGCCTTGGGCACCGTGTAGGTGACCGACGCGTACTTGCGGGCCTCGACGACCGGGGCGGCCTGGCGCCACGCCACCGCACCGGCCGCGGCGACCGCCACGACGACCACGCCGAGGATCCCCCAGCGCAGGGCGCGCCCGGCGCGGGGACGGGCGGCGACGGCGTCATCGGCTGATGACTGGTGCTCGGTCATGATCTCCCCTTGGGCGCCGGCGTTCCCTCACGATCGGCACACGATGGGGAAACGCTAGCCGTTCAGTCGTAGGACGCCTCCAACCACCAGCGCCCGGCCTCCACGGCGAGCAGGTGGGCGCAGCCGGCATCGTCGACCACCTGGAACCGGGCGCGCCGCCGGTGGCGGGCCGGGTCCCACCACCGCTCGTCGACCGGCCAGGGCCCGGCCCAGGCGGCCAGGCCCACCTGGCGGCCGCCGGACCGCCGG
>CAZUYW010000266.1:0-4525 GCA_964624775.1 uncultured Iamiaceae bacterium | reverse complement strand
ACGGCGAGCGGCGCCAGAAGGAGGTGGAGATCTGGACCGACGCCACCGACCAGGTCCGCACCGCCATGGAGCGCGGCCTCAAGGCCCAGCAGTTCAACCCCATCGACATGATGGTGGGCTCCGGTGCCCGAGGGAACATGATGCAGGTCCGCCAGATCGCCGGCATGCGCGGCCTGGTGGCCAACCCCCGTGGCGACATGATCCCCCGCCCGATCAAGTCGAACTTCCGTGAGGGCCTCGAGATGCTCGAGTACTTCATCGCCACGCCCGGCGCCCGCAAGGGCCTCGTCGACACCGCCCTGCGGACCGCCGACTCGGGCTACCTGACCCGCCGCCTGGTCGACGTCGCCCAGGAGCTGATCATCAACGACGAGGATCCCTTCGCCAAGGCGGAGGCCACCGGGTCGCCGATCCGCGGCATCTGGCTCGAGGACATCGGGCCCGACACCGCCCAGAAGCGCACCTACCTCGACACCCGCCTGTTCAGCCGGACCCTGGCCAACGACGTGACCTGCGAGGACGGCACCGTCTTCGAGCGGGGCACCATCGTGGACCGGGCGATCATGGAGAAGCTGCGCGACGACCCCACGGTCACCCGCGTGCGCGTCCTGTCGCCGCTCACCGACGACTCGGTGGCCGGCATCTCCCGGGCGAGCTACGGCATGTCCCTCGCCACCAACAAGCCGATCGAGGTCGGCGAGGCGGTGGGCGTCATCGCCGCCCAGTCCATCGGCGAGCCCGGCACGCAGCTGACCATGCGGACCTTCCACACCGGCGGCATCGCCGGCTCCGACATCGCCGGCGGTCTGCCCCGCGTCGTCGAGCTCTTCGAGGCTCGGTCGCCGAAGGGCAAGGCCACCCTGGCCCGCACCTCGGGTGTGGTCCGGATCGGTGAGGACGAGGGCAAGGGTCGCGTGATCACGATCGTGGCCGACGACGGCACCGAGGATCAGTACACGGTGCCGATGATGGCCCGCCTCGAGGTCGAGGACGGCGCGGAGATCGAGGCCGGCGACGCGCTGGTCGAGGGTCCCCGCGATCCCAAGGAGCTGCTCGAGATCCGGGGTGTCCGCGAGACGCAGAACTACCTCGTCGAGCAGGTCCAGAAGGTGTACCGCGAGCAGGGCGTGTCCATCCACGACAAGCACATCGAGCTGATCGTGCGCCAGATGACCCGCCGGGTCATCGTGCTCGACGCCAACGACTCGGACTTCCTCCCGGGGGAGCGGGTCGACCAGAAGGCCTTCGCCGACGCCAACAAGGTGCTCGTCGAAGAGGGCAAGCGCCCGGCCGAGGGTCGCGTCGAGCTGATGGGCATCACCAAGGCCTCGCTGGCCACCGACTCGTGGCTGTCGGCCGCCTCCTTCCAGGAGACCACCCGGGTGCTCACCGAGGCGGCGATCGACTCCCGGTCCGACTCCCTGGTCGGCCTCAAGGAGAACATCATCATCGGCAAGCTCATCCCGGCCGGCACGGGCATGCCCACCTACCGCAACATCGAGACCAACGCCCCCGACTACCAGCCGATGGCGTTCTACTCCTCCGACGGCGAGGAGCTCGACGATGCGGCGTGGCTGGCCCAGGCCAACGCCGAGGCCCAGGCCTCCAGCGCCGGCGCCGAGGTCATCGACCTCCCCACCGCCGTGGGCGGCGACGCCGAGGGCTGAGTCCCATCTGGCGGTGATCCGGGCGGGCCCGAGCGGCCCGTCCGGATCACCCATGTGGCCACCGACCAGGGTTTGCGGCCGGTCGCCACGCCCCTTTAGCATGTCCCTTCGGCCCGTCGACGGATCATCGTCGTTCGGGCCACGTCCGCAGCAGTCGAGAGGTTCGTTCGTGCCCACCATCCAGCAGTTGGTCCGCAAGGGCCGCCAGGACAAGCCCACCAAGGGCAAGACCCCGGCCCTCAAGGGCGCCCCGCAGCGCCGCGGCGTCTGCACCCGCGTGTACACCAACACCCCCAAGAAGCCGAACTCGGCGCTCCGCAAGGTCGCCCGCGTGCGCCTGTCGAGCGGCGTCGAGGTCACCGCCTACATCCCGGGCGAGGGCCACAACCTCCAGGAGCACTCCATCGTCATGGTCCGTGGCGGCCGTGTGAAGGACCTCCCCGGCGTGCGCTACAAGATCATCCGCGGCACCCTCGATACCTCGGGCGTCAAGGACCGCAAGCAGGCCCGCAGCCGCTACGGCGCGAAGAAGGAAGGCTGACATGCCCCGCAAGGGTCCCGCCCCGCGCCGTGAGCTGAACCCGGACCCGATCTACCGGTCCGTGGTCGTCACCCAGCTCGTCAACAAGGTGATGCTGCGCGGCAAGCGCTCCACCGCCGAGCGCATCGTGTACGACGCCCTCGACATCGTCGCCGCCAAGACCGGCACCGACGAGCCGGTCGCCACGCTCAAGCGGGCCGTCGAGAACGTCAAGCCCCAGCTCGAGGTGCGCAGCCGCCGCGTCGGTGGCGCCACCTACCAGGTGCCGGTCGAGGTCAAGCCTCGTCGGGCCAACACCCTCGCCATCCGCTGGCTCGTGGGCTACTCGCGGCAGCGCCGTGAGAAGACCATGGCCGAGCGCCTGGCCAACGAGATCCTCGACGCCAGCAACGGCATCGGCGCCTCGGCCAAGCGCCGTGAGGATCTCCACAAGATGGCCGAGTCCAACAAGGCCTTCGCTCACTACCGCTGGTAGCGAGCACCACCGTCCTTGGGGTCCCGCCGGGACCCCCGCCTCCGACCGGGGCCGCACCAGCGGCGCCGGTCGTGGCATGTCATCCCACCACGTGAACAGAGACTGAGCAGATGGCGAACATCCCACTCGAGCGCTACCGCAACATCGGGATCATGGCCCACATCGACGCGGGCAAGACCACCACGACCGAGCGGATCCTCTACTACACCGGCAAGACCTACAAGATCGGTGAGGTCCACGAGGGCGCGGCGGTCATGGACCACATGGTCCAGGAGCAAGAGCGCGGCATCACGATCACCAGCGCCGCCACCACGACCTTCTGGAACGACCACCGCATCAACATCATCGACACGCCGGGCCACGTCGACTTCACCGTCGAGGTGGAGCGCTCGCTGCGCGTGCTCGACGGCGCCGTGGCCGTGTTCGACGGTGTGGCCGGCGTGGAGCCCCAGACCGAGACCGTGTGGCGCCAGGCCGACAAGTACGGCGTGCCCCGCATGTGCTTCGTCAACAAGCTCGACCGCATGGGCGCCGACTTCTACAAGGCCGTCGACTCCATCAAGGAGCGCCTCGGCGCCAACATCGCCGTGCTGCAGATCCCGATCGGCTACGAGGGTGACTTCTCCGGCGTGGTCGACCTGCTGAAGATGAAGGCGATCGTGTGGAGCGGCGAGGAGCTCGGCGCCAAGTTCGACATCACCGACATCCCAGCGGACCTCGCCGACAAGGCGGAGGAGTACCGGGCCGAGCTGCTCGACGCCGTCGGCTCGGTCGACGACGACATCCTCGAGAAGTACCTCGGCGACGAGGAGATCACCGAGGACGACCTCAAGCGGGCCATCCGCAAGGCCACCATCGCCAACGAGCTCGTCCCCGTGCTCACCGGCTCGGCCTTCAAGAACAAGGGCGTCCAGCCCCTGCTCGACGCCGTCGTCGACTACCTCCCCTCGCCGCTCGACCTCCCGCCGGTGCAGGGCACCGCGCTCAAGGGCGGCGAGCCGGTGGAGCGCCGCGCCGATGCCAGCGAGCCCTTCTCGGCCCTCGCCTTCAAGATCGTCGCCGACCCCCACGGCAAGCTCACCTACTTCCGGGTGTACTCGGGCACGCTCAACAAGGGCGACTCGGTGCTCAACAGCCGTACCGGCCAGAAGGAGCGCGTCGGGCGCATCCTGTTGATGCACGCCAACCAGCGCGAGGACCTCGACCTGGTCTCCGCCGGCGACATCGTGGCCGGCATCGGCCTGAAGAACACCCGCACCGGCGACACCATCTCCGACGAGAAGGCGCCGATCATCCTCGAGAACCTCACGTTCCCCGAGCCGGTGATCCAGGTGGCGGTGGAGCCCAAGACCAAGGCCGACCAGGACAAGATGGGCAAGGCCCTCTACTCCCTGGCCGAGGAGGACCCCACCTTCCAGGTGAAGTCCGACGAGGAGACGGGCCAGACCCTGATCTCGGGCATGGGCGAGCTGCACCTCGAGGTGCTGGTCGACCGCATGCTGCGCGAGTTCAACGTGGACGCCACGGTCGGCAAGCCCCAGGTCGCCTACCGCGAGACCATCACCCGTCCGGTCGAGAAGCACCGCTACACCCACAAGAAGCAGACGGGTGGCTCGGGCCAGTTCGCCGACGTGATCATCGCCCTCGAGCCGGCCAAGCCGGGTGAGGGCTACTCGTTCGACGATCAGATCACCGGTGGCCGCATCCCCAAGGAGTACATCGGCCCGGTCGACCAGGGCATCCAGGCCGCCCTGGCCTCGGGTGTGCTCGCCGGCTTCCCCGTGGTCGACGTCAAGGCGACGCTCCTCGACGGCTCGTTCCACGACGTGGACTCCTCGGAGA
>CAZUYW010000265.1:0-4561 GCA_964624775.1 uncultured Iamiaceae bacterium | reverse complement strand
CCCGCCGACATAGAGAGCGTCGTCGATGGGGTGCTGCTCTGCGAGGCGTGGCCGGACTTGGTGCTGCCCCGGGAACTCGTTGCCGCGTGGGCACCTCTGGTCTCGGGGTTGCCGGTGACGACCCGGATGGCGTCGTGAGCGGCTTCAGCGCTGCGCAACGCGAGGTGGCACACGTGCTGTTCGCGCTTCCCGAAGCCCGCGGGTTCGCGTTGGCCGGGGGGTCAGCGCTCCTTGCCCTGGGCGCGATCGATCGGCCCACTCGCGACATCGACGCCTTCGTCGCTGCAACGGCGGACGTCCCACCCGGTGACGTGGGCCCGCTGGTCGCGGCCCTGCGGGAGACGTTGGCCGCCAATCGCTGGACGGTCACGGTTGATCGCGAGCTCGTCACGTTCGCCCGCGTCCTGGCGGAACGAGCCGATGACGCCGTGGAGATCGACCTCGCGGTGGACTCGCCGCCGTTGTTCGCCGTCGAGATGAAGGAAGGCCTGCCCGTCCTTTCGGGCCAAGACCTCGCGGCTCGCAAGGTGCTGGCGATCCTCGACCGACTTGAGGGACGGGACTTCACCGACCTCCATGCCTTGGCCGAGTGCTACTCACAGGCCGAGGTGATCGGCTGGGCCCGCCAGCTCGACGATGGTGTTCGACCGGTGGACATCGCAAAGGCGTTCGATCGTCTCGGTCGTCTGGCCGACGCTGAGCTTCCGTGCCCCGCCGAGGCGGTCCCTGCGTTGCGCTCCTGGTACCAGCGGTGGGCTATCGACCTCTCCGCCGGAGGCTGACGCGCTCCTCCCGTCTGGTCGTGGGGAGGAGTTCGAAACAGGTACATCCACGTACTTCTGAGCGGAGCGGGAGGGATTCGAACCCTCGGACCCTTGCGGGTCGCCGGTTTTCAAGACCGGTGCATTCGTCCGCTCTGCCACCGCTCCGCCGGGCACTGTAGGGGGTCGACGGTGCGCCGGGCGCAGGCGGTTGCCGGGCGCGCAACGGGCTGAGGGCCCGCGCGGCGGCTGTGTAGGATGCCGGGCGCACCACGGAGAGGTGCCGGAGTCAGGCCGATCGGGCCTCCCTGCTAAGGAGGTGACGGGGTAACTCGTCCGTGGGTTCAAATCCCACCCTCTCCGCCAGCCGCGCGAGCGCCCGCCCACCCATCCGGTGAGCGGGCGCTCGCCGTTTGCGGGCGCAACCGGTTGGGTGACGGTCCGCGGCCGATTGTCGCGATCGTGCGTCTCGTGTTGCATTTCCGTTACGGATGCGACAGTCTGTGCGCCGAACGAACACCCGTCGCCGATGCACGGGTGCCCCGGTTCCCCCGGAGCATCCATCGGTGCGCCGCCGGTCCGCCGCAGCGGCACCGCTCCCCGGAGCGGTTCGGGTCCGCCGATCAAGGAGCACCTCCACGTGACCAGCCCCGCCCGAACCGAGACCGCCACCGACGTGGAGGTCCCGGCCCGACGGAGCCGCAAGCGCTGGCAGCTGGGCGTCGCCCTGCTCGCCATCGCCGGGATCGCACTGCTGTCGACGGCCTGCACGCCCGAGACGGTCGCCAAGGACGCCATCGCCAAGTACTGGGGTTCGAAGAACTCGCCCTGTGCCGAGCGCATCGCCGATCGGGAGTCGAACTTCGACCCCACCGCCGTGAACCGCAGCAGCGGCACGGTCGGCCTCTTCCAGATCCACCCCACCCACGCCACGTGGATCCGGAACACCTACGGCTACGAGATGTCGGAGCTCACCGACCCGTACAAGAACGCCAAGGTCGCCGCCGGCCTGTCCGCCGAGGCCTACCGCTACTACGGCGACGGCTGGCAGCCCTGGCGCATCGGCGGCAAGGTCATCCGCGGCGGCGGCTGCCCCGCCTGATCGGGCACCCTCCCCCGAACTGGTAGACCCGTCGGGTCCAGCCGGTGCACGAGGGGGAGCCATGACCGACCACGAGGCCACGAGCGACGCGGCGGCGCCGCTGCTCGTGCACGACGAGGCCCGGGTCCGCACCCTCACCCTCAACCGGCCCGACGCGCTCAACGCCTGCAACGAGGCCCTCTACGACGCGCTCACCAACGGCCTGCTCGACGCGGCAGCCGACCCCGGCGTGGCGGTCGTGCTCCTCACCGGCAACGGCCGGGCGTTCTGCGCGGGCACCGACCTGGTGGAGATGGCCTCTCGGGTCATGGACCCGGACAACTTCGTGGAGGGCGAGCACGGCTTCCTCGGCCTGATCGACGCGCTGGTCGACTTCCCGAAGCCGCTCGTGATCGCCGTCAACGGCCTGGGCCTCGGCATCGGCGCCACGATCCTGGGCTTCGCCGACCTGGCCTTCATGAGCACCGCGGCCAAGCTCAAGTGCCCGTTCACCCAGCTCGCCGTCGCCCCCGAGGCCGCCTCGAGCTTCCTGTTCCCGCAGCTGATCGGACGCCAGAACGCCACGTGGATGCTGCTCAGCTCCGAGTGGGTCGGCGCCGCCGAAGCCAAGGAGATGGGCCTGGTGTGGAAGGTCACCGAGCCCGACGACCTCCTGCCCGAAGCCCGGCGCCACGCCGAGCTGCTCGCGGCCAAGCCCATCTCGTCGCTCATCGCGTGCAAGCGGGTCATCACCGCGCCGCTGCGCGAGGAGATCGCCGCCGCCCGCGAGCGCGAGAACCAGTGCTTCATCGACCTCATGGGCGGCCCCGCCAACAACGAGGCGCTCGCTGCGTTCGCCGAGGGCCGCGAGCCGGACTTCACGAACCTCCCGCCCGGCTGGTAGTCGCCGCGAGATTTCGCGCCGGAGGTGTCCATCCGGGGGCAGGCTGTTCGTCGGTTCGGTGCGACGGGCACCCGGCCCGGCCACCCGAAAGGACCCCGACATGCGCTACATGCTCCTTCTCTACTCCGCCGCCGACGCCGGCCCCGCCCAGGGCAGCCCCGAGCAGGCCGCCGAGATGGGTCAGTGGTTCGCCTACTCCCAGGCGCTGGTCGAGGCCGGCGCGATGCTCGGCGGCGACCCGCTCCACGGCGTCGACACGGCCACCACGGTGCGGGTGCGCGACGGCCAGGCCGTCCACACCGACGGGCCCTTCGCCGAGACCAAGGAGCTCCTCGGCGGCTACTACCTGATCGACGTCCCCGACCTCGACGCCGCCCTCGCCTGGGCCGCCAAGATCCCGCTCGCCCCCTACGGCTCGGTCGAGGTGCGTCCGGTGATGGACCTGCCCGCCGACATGGGCTGACCCGATCCCGTGAGCCGGTCCCCGGTCGCCCGGGTCTTCGCCGCCGAGTGGCCCCAGCTGGTGGCCACGCTCGTGGCGGACCTGGGCGACCTGGACCTGGCCGAGGACTGCGCGCAGGACGCGTTCGTCGAGGCCGCCTCCCGCTGGGGCCCGGGCACCACGCCCGAGCGGCCCGGTGCCTGGCTGCTCACCACCGCCCGCCGCAAGGCGATCGACCGGGTCCGCCGGGACCGGCGCTTCGCCGACCGACTGCCCGCCCTGCACGATGCCGCGTCCCGTGAGGACGAGCCCGGCCCGCACCTGGCCGACGATCAGCTCGCCCTCGTCTTCGGGTGCTGCCACCCGAGCCTCGACCCGAGCGCCCAGGTCGCCCTGACCCTGCGGGAGGTCTGCGGCCTCTCCACCGCGCAGATCGCCGGGGCGTTCCTCGTCGCCGAGGCCACCATGGCCAAGCGCCTCGTCCGGGCCAAGCACAAGATCCGCACCGCCGGCGTGCCCTTCGCCGTGCCCGACCGCGACCAGCTCGCCGGACGGCTCGTGCCCGTGCTCGCCGTCGTCTACCTGATCTTCACCGAGGGCCACGCCAGCGCCGACGCCGCCACCTTGTTGCGCGGTGACCTGTGCGACGAGGCCCGCTGGCTCGCCGACCTCCTGGCCAGGCTGCTCCCCGACGAGCCCGAGGTGCTCGGCCTCGGTGCTCTGCTCTGCTTCAGCGACGCCCGCCGGGCCACCCGCTTCGACGACGCCGGCCGGGTCCTGCTCCTCGAGGACCAGGACCGCAGCCGCTGGGACCGCGCCCTCATCGACGAGGGCTGCGCTCGCCTCGATGCCGCCGTCGCCCTCGGACGCCTCGGCCCGTACCAGGTGCAGGCCGCGATCGCCGCCGAGCACGCCCTCACCCCGACCGTGGCCGACACCGACTGGGCCGCCATCGTCGCCCGCTACGACCTGCTCGCCACCATGGTCCCCGGGCCCGTCGTGGCCCTCAACCGGGCGGTCGCCGTCGCCATGGTCGACGGTCCCGCCCGCGGCCTCGACCTGCTCGACGACCTCGGAGCCGACGGCAGCCTGGATGGCTACCGGTACTTCCACGCGGCCCGCGCCGACCTGCTCCGCCGCCTCGGCCGCATCGACGAGGCCGCCGGCGCCTACCGCGCCGCCCTGGCCTGCACCGCCTCGGCGCCCGAGCAGGCGTTCCTGCAGGCCCGCCTCGACGCCCTTGCGCCCGACGCCTGAGGCCCGCCCGCAACGGCGTTGGCCGGGCCCGAACGCCCCCGACTAAGGTGCTCGGGCTGTACCACCAGCGCTCGTAGCTCAATTGGATAGAGCATCTGACTACGGATCAGAAGGTT
>CAZUYW010000264.1:0-4566 GCA_964624775.1 uncultured Iamiaceae bacterium | reverse complement strand
TCACGAGCTGGTTGGTGACCGCGGTGATCTCGGGGGCGTGGCGCAGCAGGCCGGCCACGAAGGCCTGCCCGGTGGGCGACAGCAGGTAGGGCTGGTCGGGGTCGTGGAAGGCGTTGGCCTCGCCCTCGAACAGCGACAGGTGCGTGTGCATCCCCGAGCCCTGCACGTGGGCGAGGGGCTTGGGCATGAACGTGGCGTAGAGGCCGCGCTCCATGGCGGTCTCCCGCACGACCAGGCGCAGCGTCATCACGTTGTCGGCCATGGTCAGCGCATCGGTGTGGCGCAGGTCGATCTCGTGCTGGGACGGGCTGTCCTCGTGGAACGAGTACTCGACGGGGATGCCCATCGCCTCCAGGTGCTGGATCGTCTGGCGGCGCAGGTCCGACGCGACGTCGGCGGTGGTGAGGTCGAAGTAGGACCCGCGGTCGAGCGGCTGCGGGGTGACCGTGGGGTCGCCGGAACCGAAGTAGAAGAACTCGATCTCGGGGGCGACGAAGAACGAGTAGCCCCGCTGCGCGGCGGCGTCGAGGTTGCGGCGCAGGACCTGGCGGGGATCGCCGGCGAACGGCGCGCCGTCGAGGGTGGTCAGGTCGCAGAAGATCCGGGCCGAGTGGGCGTCGTGGTCCGCCCACGGCAGCATCTCGAAGGTGCGGGCGTCGGGCCGGGCGAGCACGTCGCTCTCCTGGATGCGGCTGAACCCGTCGATCGCCGAGCCGTCGAACTGCATGCCCTCCTCGAGCGCGTTCTCGAGCTCGGCCGGCGAGATGGCGAACGACTTCAGCTGACCGAGGACGTCCGTGAACCAGAGGCGCACCAGGCGCACCCCGCGCTCCTCGACGGTCCGCAGCACGTATTCGGTCTGGCGATCCACGGCGCCATGATCCCCGGCGTCGTCACCAGGGGCAACTCCGCAGCCGGTCCGTTCACGTTGCATTCACACTCGGCACAGGAGGTCGAACGGCCCCGGCAACACGGCGGAACCCCGATCGAGGCCTCCGCAGCGCCGGTCAAGGGGTGCGGGGCCCGGTTCACAGACCGTTCACATTCGGGAAATGACCTCGCGCGGCGGGCTGTCTAGGGTTCGCCCCGCACAACGGATCGCGCTGCCCAGCCGGGGCAGCATGACGACTGGAGAGACCCCGTGGTTTACAAGGCCGAGTACATCTGGATCGACGGGACGGAGCCCACCGCTCGCCTGCGCTCCAAGACCCGCATCATCGAGGACGGTCGCTCGCACGACAACCTGCCGATCTGGGGCTTCGACGGCTCCAGCACCAACCAGGCCCCCGGCGACAACTCGGACTGCGTGCTCAAGCCCGTCGCCGTGTTCCCGGACCCGATCCGCGGCGGTGACGACATCCTCGTGCTCTGCGAGGTGTACCTCGTCGACGACACCCCGCACCCGACCAACACCCGCGCCCCGCTGCGCGAGGTCGCCGAGAAGTACGCCGACGACGACATGTGGTTCGGCATCGAGCAGGAGTACACCTTCTTCAAGGACGGCCGCCCGCTCGGCTTCCCCGTCGGCGGCTTCCCGGCCCCGCAGGGCTTCTACTACTGCGGCGTCGGCGCCGACGAGGTCTTCGGCCGCGAGGTCGTCGAGGCGCACCTCGAGGCGTGCATCGAGGCCGGCATCGGCATCTCGGGCATCAACGCCGAGGTCATGCCCGGCCAGTGGGAGTTCCAGGTCGGCCCGCTCGGCCCGCTCGACGTCGGCGATCACCTCTGGGTGGCCCGCTGGCTGCTGTACCGCATCGCCGAGGAGTTCGGCGTGTCCGCCACCGTCGACCCCAAGCCCGTGAAGGGCGACTGGAACGGCGCCGGCGCCCACACCAACTTCTCGACCAAGGCCATGCGCGAGGGCTACGACGCCATCATCGCCGCCTGCGAGGCGCTCGGTGAGAAGGCCGAGGAGCACGTCGCCAACTACGGCGCCGACATCGAGCACCGCCTCACCGGCGCCCACGAGACGGCCCCCTGGACCGAGTTCTCCTACGGCGTCTCCAACCGTGGCGCCTCGATCCGCATCCCGTGGCAGGTCGCCGTGGAGAAGAAGGGCTACGCCGAGGACCGCCGTCCCAACGCGAACATGGACCCCTACGTGGTCGCCCGCATGATCACCAACACGGTCTGCTCCGCCGCCGCCGGCGCCTGAGCCCCATCTCCGGCGGGCCTCGGCCCGATCGGTTGTGCCGCTGCCGGTCCCCTCGGGGGCCGGCAGTGGCGCGTCCGGGGCCTCGTCAGCGCGCCGCGAGGCGGCGCAGCGGCGGCACGGTCTTGGGTGGCACCTTGCGGGGCGGCAGCGCGGCGAGCAGCTCGGTGCTCGCCACCGTCACGCGTGCGACGGCGAGCTCGAACGCGGCCTCCGTGGCGGCCGAGGTCGACTGCACGCCGCTGATCTTGCGGACGTACTGGCGGGCGGCGGCCTCGATCTCCTCCGGCGTCGCCACCGGTTCGAGGCCCCGCAGGGTCGTGATGTTGCGGCACATGGACCCCATGCTCGCAGCGCCTGGCCCGTTCTGCACCGGATCGCGCACCCCTCACGGATCCCTCACACCTGTCCTCCACCATGGGGTCCACGAGGCACCGCAGGGTGCCGATCCCCCCACCACCGCAGGACCAGGAGGCTCATCATGGGCAAGCGACTCGCCAGCATCGGTCTGGCCGCAGCGATCGGCGTCGGCGGCCTCGCCGTCGCCGCCGTCAACCCGCTCACGGGAGCGGGCGCCCAGCAGGGCGGCACCCCCACAACCACAGCGCCGGCCGCCGGCACCGCGAAGGCCCACCGGGCCGGGCCGCTCGAGCGGGCGCTCGACCAGCTCGTGGCCGACGGCACGCTCACCCAGGCCCAGGCCGACAAGGTCATGGAGGCCACCAAGGCCGAGGCCGAGGCCGGCAAGGAGCGCCGTCAGGACCGCCGGGCCGCCGTGGCCGAGGCGGCCGCCAAGGCCATCGGCGTGAGCGTCCAGGACCTCGAGGCCGGCGTCAAGGGCGGCACCTCGATCGCCGAGCAGGCCAAGGCGAAGGGCGTGGAGCGCCAGGTCGTGGACGACGCGATCACCAAGGTGATGACCGAGCGCATCGACGCCGCCGTGGCCGACGGCACCCTCACCGCGGATCAGGGCGCCAAGGCCAAGGAGCACCTCGACAAGGTCGTGGATCGCATCCTCGACGCCGACGGCCACCGCCTCGGCCACCGGCGCGGCCGCGGCAACTGACGCCGGCGCCGGCCCGCCCCGGCACACCTTCCCCCCATCAGCACGACCGGCCTCCGGGCCGGTCGTGCTCGCGGTGCGGGTGGCATCACGGCGCCGGCGGTGCGCCATGATGCGGGGCGGAGGGGAGGCTGCGTGGACGCACCGAAGATCACCTTGGTCGGGGCCGGGGGCATGTCGTTCGGCCCGGCGATGGTGAACGACGTCGTGCACACCCGGCGCCTGGCCGGCGCCCGCCTCGTGCTGCACGACCTCGACCCGGCCCGGCTGCAGCGGGCCTACGCCTTCGCCTCGAAGCTCAACGCAGCCGCGGGTGCCCCGATCCGCCTCGACTTCAGCACGGATCCCGCCGTCGCCCTCGAGGGCGCGGACTACGTGATCTCGAGCGCCGAGGTGCGGCGCTTCGCCTCCTGGCGCCAGGACTTCGAGATCCCGAACCGCCATGGTGCCCGGCAGATCACCGGCGAGAACGGCGGGCCGGGTGCGGTCTTCCACTCCCTGCGCAGCATCGCCAACACGCTGTCGATCTGCGCGTCGATCGAGCGGTACGCGCCCGACGCGCTGCTGATCAACCTCTCGAACCCGATGAGCCGGGTGACCCTGGCGATCAACCGGGCGACCCGCGTGCGCAACGTGGGGATGTGCCACGAGCTGCCGCTCGGGGTCAACCGCATCAGCCGTCGCCTCCGCGTCCCGCGGGAGCACGTCGTCGCCAAGGCCTCGGGCATCAACCACTTCACGTTCTTCACCGAGTTCACCGACACCCGCACCGGTGAGGACCTGCTGCCGCGGATCCGGGCGTTCTACACCGGTCGCCTCCACCGGTACTCCGCGCGCGTGCAGCGCGCGGCGCGGGTCGCCGACCGCACGCTCGTGGGTGCGGGCGTCCTCGAGTTTAACTACATGCCGCTCGTCGCCCAGCTGGTGCGCGAGCACGGCCTGGTGGCGTGCTCGGTCGACAGCCACATCGGCGAGTACCTGCCCTTCGCCGTGGACGCCGCCGACTTCGTGCCGGTGCCCCTCGACTTCCACCAGCCGGTCTCCGACATCGCCGAGCGGGCGGCCGCCTGGGCGGCCACCACCAAGGTGCCGCTGCCGCTGCAGGCGATGGGGCACAGCCCCGAGGAGGTGGTGCCGATCATCGCCGCAGACTGGAGCGGCGAGCCCACGTGGATCAGCGCGGTCAACGTGCCCAACCGGGGCTACCTCCCCGACGTCGACGACGGCCACATCGTGGAGGTGGGGGCCACCGTCGACGGCGACGGCATCCACCCCGACGCGATGCCGGCCCTCGGCCAGCCCCTCGCCGGCTGGATCAAGGTGCAGACCGACCTCCAGGACCTCGTGGTGC
>CAZUYW010000263.1:1993-4572 GCA_964624775.1 uncultured Iamiaceae bacterium | reverse complement strand
CGCCCGCGACGCCGCCACCTCCCGCGTCCCCTCCGCCGCCGGCGGCGCCGGGCGGACCGGCGGGCTCGGGGGGCGGCGGGGCCAACACGGCGCTGATCGTCGTCGTCGCCGTGCTGGCCACCCTCGTGGTGGCGGGCCTGGCCTTCGTGCTCTTCGGGCGGGATTCGGGAAACGACACGCCCGCCAGCACCACGGTCGCCCCGACCACCGCCGTGCCGACGACCTCTTCGTCGACCACGACCACATCGACCACCACCTCGACGACGGCGCCGACGACCACCACGACCGCGGCGCCGACGACCACGACGACCGCAGCGCCATCCGGTCCCGGTGATGTCCTCGACGAGCCGGCCGGGCTGTTCTGCCGGGACCTCAAGGCGAAGGGGTACTCGTACGCGGCGGCCGTCGACTACTGGAACAACCATGGTCAGCCTGACCGCATGGACGCCGACCGCAACGGCATCCCGTGCGAGACGGTGTACCCCCGGTCCGCCGTGTCGGCCTACTGGGGCAGCACCGACGTGCCCGAGTACTCGGGCGTCCCGGCCGGCCTCCTGTGCCGCGACCTCAAGGCCCGGGGCTTCTCGTACGCGGAGGCGGCCGGGTACTGGTTCGCCACCGGATCGCCGGACAACATGGACGCCGATCGCAACGGGATCCCGTGCGAGACCGTCTACCCGGCGAGCGAGGTCGAGGACTACTGGATCGGTTGATCGGCTCCACGGGCCGGGGGCGGGCCGTCGCCCTGGTCCTCGTGCTGGCGCTCGCCGGCTGTGCAGGGGACGGTGGTGGTGACGGCGCGGCGCGGGTGTCCACGACCGCGCCGCGCGACTCGACGACGACGGTGCCAGCGGCGACGGACCCGTCGACCGCCCCGTCGACGACCGTGGCGCACGGCGACCTGGCGGGCCGCACGATCGTGGTCGACCCGGGCCACAACGGCGCCAACGGCGCCCACGCCGCGGAGATCGGTCGGCTGGTCGACGCCGGCGGGTTCCGCAAGCCGTGCAACACGACGGGCGCCCAGGAGGGCGAGCTCACCGAGTCGCGGGCCAACTGGGAGATCGCCCAGGTGCTCGCGGCGGACCTGCGCCAGCGCGGCGCCACGGTCGTGCTCACCCGGGACTCCGACGATGGGTGGGGGCCCTGCGTCGACCAGCGCGCGCTGACGGCCCAGCGCGTCGGTGCCGACGTGATCGTGTCGGTGCACGCGGACGGGGCGGACCCGTCGGCGTCGGGGTTCCACGTGATCCGGGCCGCATCGGGCCCCACGGTCACCGCCGAGGTGCGCGACGCCTCGGCGGCCTTCGCCGTCGACGTGCGCGACGCGCTCCGCGCCCAGGGCCTCCGACCGGCGACCTACGTGGGCGGCGACGAGGGCATCGTGGAGCGGACCGACATCGCCACGTTGAACCGGGCCGGCGTGCCCGGCGTGATGGTGGAGTGCGGCAACCTCCACAACCCCGGAGACCTCGAGCTCCTCGGCACCGACGCAGGCCGCGCTCGCATCGCCGCGGGCCTGGCCGCCGGGGTGGCGGCCTACCTGGGCTAGATCGGTTCGGGGTCGACGGCGTCGGGCGCTTCGGCCTGCACGTCGTCGAGGGCCTGGTGCTCCATGCGGGCGACAGCCACGAGCGCGCCGGCCACCACCACGGCGCCGGCGAGCGCCTGCAGCCCCGCGGGCTCGCCGAGCACCACGACGCTGCCCGCGAAGCCGACGAGCGGGATGACGGCGAGGAACTGGCCGGCGGACCCGGCGGAGAGGTGGCGCAGCGCGGTGAGGTAGAGCCAGAACGTGATCGCCGAGGTGAGCACGCCGATCAACGGCACCCAGAGCCAGTCGATCGGATGCTCGGGCCCGGGCCCCATGCCGCCCGAGAGCGCGAGCTGCACGGCGATGATCGGCACGACCATGGCGACCGCGTAGATCTGCTGGAGGAGGGTCAGTGCGAGCGGCGGCAGCTGGGTGGCGACCCGGCTCGCAGCGAGCACGTAGATGGCGGCGATCACGGTGCCGATCAGCACGAGCACGTCGCCCTTCATCGAGGCGCCGCTGCCCCCGCCGTTCTCGGTGATGACGGCGGCGGTGCCGCCGAGCACGAGCGCCATCGGGATCCACAACCGGGCGGGGACGGCGTGGCCGAGCGCGCCCCAGCCGATGAGCACGATCAGCACGGGCTGGAGGGCGTTGATCAGGGACGCGTGGGTGGCCGACGTGTGGGCCAGGCCGATGTTCATGATCAGGTAGACGGCGCCGGGCTCGAGTAGGCCGATCGCGCCGGCCCGCCACCAGCGAATGGGGTTCGGGATCACGGTGCCCGAGGCGGCGCACACCACGAGCAGGAAGGCGACGCTGCTCACCAGCTCGACCGCGGTGAAGGGCCCGGCGGGCACGCCCAGGTCGAGCACCTTGTGGGTGGCGACGGTGCCGCTGCCCCACAGGGCGGCCGCGGCGACGGCCGCCGCCACGCCCACGAGGGGACGGCGCAGGGGCGCGTCACCGTTCGTCGGCGCGGGCGGGGCGGTCAGATCCACGCCCGGTAGTCAACGCTGCGCCGGGGGGCGCCGCCGAATCGGTT
>CAZUYW010000263.1:0-1893 GCA_964624775.1 uncultured Iamiaceae bacterium | reverse complement strand
CCGGCGTGGTGTCGTCCTCGTACCAGGACGACTGGGTGAGCGTGAGGTTCGTGGTCACCCCGTGGCTCTGCACGACCGAGCCCTGGGCGCCGGTGAGCGACTCCCAGGTGACCGCGCCGGCGGTCGGGCTGTCGGGGTTGCCGTCGACCGTGACGCCACCGGTGTTCAGGTTGTTGCGGTAGGTCATGCTCGAGGCCGCGGAGGTGAGGTCCAGGTAGTCGATGACGCTCGGGATGGCGTGCACCCGCAGGTCGGTGATCACGTCCTCCCGCCCGGCGTAGAAGAGGTGGGTCCGCTCGGTGTAGGGCCCGCTGTTGGCCCCGATGTAGGACCGGATCGCCCGCACCGGGCCGTTCTTGTTGGCGATGAACGCCCCCTCGGCGTCGTCGAAGGTGTCCTCGGTGCGCCCGCAGTACCCGGGGGAGAACTGGCTCTTGTTGCGCTCGAGGATGTCGACCTTGGTGGACGAGCCGGCGAGGACGGTCAGCTCGTCGCCGAGCCAGCGATCCGAGAAGTGGCGGCGGTAGTTCGCGGTGGTGACCGTCGAGTTCTCCGGGTTGGGGCCGTCGGTCAGCTTGTAGGTGGTCTTGTAGGGGCCCGACGTGAGCGAGAACGCGTAGCTCACGTAGGACTTGTTGGCGCCCGGCTTGAGCGTGGTGCCCGACCGGCGGAACAGGTACACGTGGCCGACCTTGCCCGAGGCCAGCGGGTCGGTGACGCGGATGTCGACGCCGGAGGTGGTGATGACCCCGTTCGGTGCCGCCGTGCCGCTCGGCGCGAGTCCGCCCGCGTCGGAGGCCATGAACACGATCTCATCGTTGGCGTCGAGGGTGGTGTCGGTGTCGGCGCCGGTGAACGTGTTGGCGTCGGTGTACACCTCGACCGGCACGTTCTTGGCGGTCGAGTGGTACACGAGGCCGAGGTCGATCGTCTTGCGCTCGTCGACCTGGACCGGGATCTGCTGCCAGCCGCCCGTGGTGGACCGGAAGGCCACGATGTCGCCGGGGGGCACCCCGATGAGGCGGGTGGCCTTGGCGCCCTTGAGGACGACGGGGTCGCTCGGGCGGTCGAGCGAGCTGGTGGCGGGGTCGCACGCGGCGAGCGCCAGGGCGAGCAGCCCCGCGCCGCCGAGGGCGGCGACGCCGCGGACGAGGTTCCTGCGGTGCACGGCCATGGCCAAGTGTCCCATCTGTCGGGTTCGGGCGCTCGTCTACTCGGGGACGGCGTCGGGCTCGAGGGACCGGGTGATGCCGGGCCCGGTGATCTCGGTGATGCGGTCATCGACATCGTCGAGCTCGAGCCTGAGCGCCTTGCTCATCACGGCGTGCAGGTCGTACCAGCAGGTGATGTAGGTGAGCTCGAGGATGGCCAGCTCCGAGAGGTGTGCCCGGAGGGCGGCGAAGGTCTCGTCCGACGCCCGGCCGCCGTGGAGCACGAGGGCGTCGGTCCACGCCAGGACCGCCCGCTCCGCCGGCGAGAACTCGTCGCTCGTCTGCCACGACGCGATGGCCTCGATCTGGGCCTCGCGCACGCCGTTGTCCCGGCAGGCCTTGCAATGCTGGCTGAAGACGAACCGGCTCTGGCGGGCCCAGCCGGCCCGGAGCTGGGCGAGCTCGCGCAGCTCCTTGGGCAGCTCGCGCTCCTCGGACCGGTAGAACGCGAACCCCGACACGCAGTGCGACAGGAGCTCGGGACTCTGGGCGACGACGGTCCACCAGTTGCCCGGCGTGCCGTTGGGCAGCCCCGGTTCGGCGACCGGGTCCACGCCGTCGCCGAAGATGAAGTCGTACATGATCGGCACGATCCCCTCGGGGGCTTCGGACCGGGGGACCTGGCGCAACCTGGGCATGGCGCTCCTCGAGCTGACGGCGGAGCGCACAGCATCGCCGGTCC
>CAZUYW010000262.1:0-4587 GCA_964624775.1 uncultured Iamiaceae bacterium | reverse complement strand
TCCATCGCCAACGACGTGGCCAAGTACTTCGCCATCATCCCGGCGATGTTCGTGGCCCGCTACCCGTCGCTCGACTCCCTGAACCTGATGCGCCTCGGCTCGGCCAACTCGGCGATCCTCTCGGCCGTCATCTTCAACGCCCTCGTGATCGTCGCCCTGATCCCGCTGGCCCTGCGCGGCGTGCGGTTCAAGGTCGGCGGCGCGGCCGAGATCCTGCGCCGCAACCTGCTCGTCTACGGGGTCGGCGGCCTGATCGCACCCTTCATCGGGATCAAGCTCATCGACCTGATCGTCAACGCCTTCGGAGGCTTCTGAGATGCGTCGCCAACTCCTCCCCGCCCTGCGCGTGCTCGCCGCGCTCACCGTCCTCACCGGCCTGCTCTACCCGCTCGCCGTCACCGGCATCGCCCAGGTCGCCATGCCGGCCAAGGCGAACGGCAGCCTCATCGAGGACAGCCGAGGTCGGGTTGTGGGCTCGCGGCTCATCGGCCAGAGCTTCACCGGTGCCCGGTGGTTCCACGGCCGCCCGTCGGCCGCGGGCGACGGTTACGACCCGACGGCGAGCTCGTCGAGCAACCTCGGCCCCACCAACCCGGCGCTGCTCGACGCCGTGCGCGACCGCGTCCGCGCCTACCGCAAGGAGAACGGCCTGACCGCCAGCGCCGCCGTGCCCGTCGACGCCGTGACCGCATCGGGCTCGGGCCTCGACCCCCACATCTCGGTCGCCAACGCGCGCGTCCAGGCCCGACGGGTCGCTGCGGCCCGCGACCTCCCGCTCCGCGAGGTGCTGGCGCTCGTGTCGGCGCACACCGACCACCGGGCGCTCGGCTTCCTCGGCGAGGACGGCGTCAACGTCGTCACGCTGAACCTGGCGCTCGCCGACCGGGCGACCTCGTAGGGTCCGGCCATGGCCGAGGGCGACCGGGGGCACCTGCGCATCTACCTCGGTGCCGCGCCCGGCGTGGGCAAGACCTACGCCATGCTCGCCGAGGGCCACCGGCGGGCGAGCCGCGGCACCGACGTGGTCGTCGCCTACGTCGAGCACCACGCCCGCCCGAACACGCTCGCCCAGACGATCGGCCTCGAGGCGGTGCCCCGGCGGGTGCTCGTGCACCGCGACCGGCCCTTCGAGGAGATGGACCTCGACGCCGTCCTCGCCCGTCGTCCGCAGGTCGCGCTGGTCGACGAGCTCGCCCATACGAACGTCCCCGGCTCGGCCCACGAGAAGCGCTGGCAGGACGTCGAGGCCCTCCTCGACGCCGGGATCGACGTCATCTCGACGGTCAACATCCAGCACCTCGAGTCGCTGAACGACGTCGTCGAGCGCATCACAGGCATCACCCAGCGCGAGACCGTGCCCGACCGGATCGTGCGGGCGGCCGACCAGGTCGAGCTGGTCGACATGACGCCCGAGGCCCTCCGCCGGCGCATGGCGCACGGCAACATCTACGGGGCCGACAAGATCGACGACGCCCTGGGCAACTACTTCCGGGTGGGGAACCTCACCGCCCTGCGCGAGCTGGCGCTCATGTGGCTCGCCGACAAGGTCGACGAGGCGCTCACCGACTACCAGGACGCCCACGGCATCGCCACCACCTGGGAGGCCCGGGAGCGGGTCGTCGTCGCGATCACGGGCGCGCCGAGCGGCGAGCAGCTCGTGCGGCGCGCCGCACGGGTCGCCGGACGGGTCCGCGGCGAGCTCGTCGGCGTGCACATCCGTGCCGGCGACGGCCTCGCCGGCGCCGCACCGCCGGCGCTCGACCGCCAGCGCGCCCTGCTCGCCGACCTCGGCGGCCAGTACCACGAGGTGGTCGGCGACGACGTCGCCACCGCCCTCGTGCGCTTCGCCCGGGCCGAGCACGCCACCCAGGTCGTCCTCGGGGCGACCGCCAGGACCCGGTGGACCGAGCTGTGGCGCGGGTCGGTGGTGAACCGCGTCGTGCGCGCGTCAGGTGACATGGACGTGCACATCATCAGCCGGCCGGCGTCCGATGACGCCGCGCCCCGACGACACCGCCCCACCATCGCGTGGCTGCGCTCTCCCCTCACGGCCCGGCGGCGGGCGGCCGGCTGGCTCCTCGCCGCGGTCGGCGTCCCCCTGCTCACGATCGTGCTCGTCGCCCTGCGGGAGCGGTTCGGGCTCCCCGGCGATCTGATGGCCTACATCCTGCTGGTGGTGGCCGTGGCGACGATCGGCGGCGTGGGACCCGGCCTGGTGACCGCGGTCGCGAGCGGCCTCGTCGTCAACTGGTACCTGACCGAGCCCTACTACACGCTCACGATCGCCGAGGCCGAGAACGGCGCCGCGCTGCTCGCGTTCGTCGTGGTCGGCGCGGTCGTGAGCCTGCTCATGTCGCGCGCCGAGCAGCGGACGGCTGACGCTCGCCGCGCCCGGACCGAAGCCGAATCGCTGGCCCGCGTCGCCGCGGGGCTCGCCCTCAGCGAGGACCCGCTGCCCCCGCTGCTCGACCGCGTGCGGTCCACGTTCGGGCTCCAGGGCGCCGCGCTGTTCGTGCGCACCGAGGACCGCTGGGAGCTCGAGCAGGCGAGCCTCGCTCCGAGCGCGCCGAACGAACCACCGGCCGCCGCGCCCACCGTGCCCGACGAGGCGGACGCCGTCGTGCCCGCGGGTGACCGGGCGGTCCTCGCCCTCCTCGGCGCGGTGCCCTCCGCCGACGACCGCCTCGTGCTGCGGGCGTTCGCCGACCAGCTCGCCGTCGCCCTCGAGCAGCGTCGCCTGCGCGCCGAGGCCGCCGAGGCCGAGGTGGTGGCCGAGGGCGACGCCTTGCGCACCGCCCTCCTGCGCGCCGTGTCCCACGACCTCCGGACGCCGCTCTCGTCGATCAAGGCCTCGGTGTCGAGCCTGCTCCAGGACGACGTGACCTGGACCGACGCCGCCCGCCAGGAGTTCCTCGAGGCGATCGACCAGGAGAGCGACCGCCTCGACCGCCTCGTCGGCAACCTGCTCGACATGAGCCGGCTCCAGACCGGCGTCCTGCAGATGACCACCCGGCCGACGGGATGGGAGGAGGTGGTCGCCGCCGCCGCGGGGAACCTGCCCCTCGACCCCGAGGACCAGCTCGCCATCGAGGTCGACGAGACGCTCCCCCCGGTGGAGGCCGATCCCGCCCTGGCCGAGCGGGCCGTCGCCAACGTGGTGGCCAACGCCCTGCGCCACGGACGCGGCCATCCCGTCACGGTGCGCGGGCAGGTCGGCGAGGGCGTGGCCGAGCTCGACGTGGTGGACCACGGGCCGGGCATCCCGCCCGAGGATCACGAGCGGCTGTTCGAACCGTTCCAGCGCCTCGGCGACACGGGCGGGACCGGCGTCGGCCTCGGGCTCGCCGTCGCCCACGGGTTCGTCACGGCCATGGGCGGCACCATCACCCCGCTGCCCACCCCCGGCGGCGGCCTGACCATGCGCATCGCCCTGCCGCTCGCCGACGCGGAAGACTCGGCGTCGTGACCCGCGTGCTGGTGGTCGACGACGAGCCGCAGATCCTGCGCGCCCTCAAGACGAACCTCGCGGCGCGCGACTACGAGGTGATGGTGGCCGCGACCGGCGAGGACGCGCTCGTGCGGGCCGCCGAGTTCCACCCCGACGTCGTGATCTTGGACCTCGGCCTGCCGGGCATCGACGGCATCACGGTGGTCGAGGGGCTGCGGGGCTGGACCGCCGTGCCCATCATCGTGCTGTCCGTGCGCGACGCCGAGGCGGACAAGATCGCCGCCCTCGACGCCGGCGCCGACGACTACGTCACCAAGCCCTTTGCCATGGGCGAGCTGCTCGCCCGCCTGCGCGCCGCCGTCCGCCGGGGCGCGCCCGCACCGGGCGAGGAGCCCGTCGTCGAGACGGCGTCGTTCACCGCGGACCTCGCGGCCAAGCGGGTCACCCGCCACGGCGCCGACGTGCACCTCACCCCGACCGAGTGGCAGCTGCTCGAGACGCTGGTGCGCAACCCGGGTCGGCTCGTCAGCCAGCGCCAGCTGCTGCAGACCGTGTGGGGCCCCCAGTACGAGCGGGAGACCAACTACCTGCGGGTGTACCTGGCCCAGCTGCGCCGCAAGCTCGAGGACGACCCGAGCCGCCCCCGCCACCTCATCACCGAGCCCGGCATGGGCTACCGCTTCGAGCCCTGACCTCCCCGTCGCCGCTGCCACCGTTCTACCGGTCCAGCGTCGCGGTGGTGCGACGCCTCACCGGAAGAATGGAGCCTCGGCCGTTCTGCCGGTCCAGCGTCGCGGTGGTGCGACGCCTGACCGGCAGAAGTGATCAGGCGGGGGTGGGGGTGGAGGTGTCGTCGGGGGTGGCGAGGCGGGCGAGGACGATCTGGTAGACGGCGAGCGCAGCGGCCAGCAGGCCGAAGCCGAACCAGCTCAGCTCGGCGAACCACACCACCGCGGCGGCGAGGGCGTAGCCCCCGATGCGCAGGGCATCGACGTGGCCGGCGATCCACGCCGTCGTGCGCGGGTCCGCCGCCGTCTCGCCCACCTTGGCCGACACGGTCGACGCCGTGCCGGTGAGCGACGCCCGCAGCGAGCGGGCCCAGGCGTAGGGGCCCGTGATGGCGGCCACCAGGGCGACGA
>CAZUYW010000261.1:2974-4589 GCA_964624775.1 uncultured Iamiaceae bacterium | reverse complement strand
CACTTCACCGCCCGCACCTGGCTCGACCTGGTGAAGCAGGGGCGCAGCGGCGACGTGTTCGGCTACCCGGTGGTGAGCGGCGATCGTCGCTTCTACCTGGGGGCGCCGGGCGTGGCCGATGCCGCCCAGGCGATGGTCGACGACCTGCGGGGGGAGATGCAGCCGGGCGACAAGCTCTTCGTCGGCACCGCCGACCTCCGCAAGACGCCGTACTCCGACGCGTACCTCTACTACCTGTTCCCGGACCAGAAGCCGGCCACCCGCTACATCGAGATGGACCCGGGCATGGCCAACGCGCCCGGCTCGGGCCTGGCCGACGAGGTCGCCGGCGCGGACTGGCTGATCCTCAGCCACGTGTGGGACGCGTGGGACGAGCCCAACACCTCGCGCGACTTCGGATCCGACGCGCCGAACAAGGTCGTGGCGAAGGACTTCTGCCAGGTCGGCACCTACGCCGGTCCCGACGCCGCGCCCGATGCGCCGCCGTCCTTCGTGGTGTACCGCCGGTGCCCAGGGCGGTGACCGGCTCCCGGTAACCTCGCTCCGATGCGCACCCTCGTGGTCGTCCCGACCTACCAGGAAGTGGAGAACATCGCCCGCTTCCTGCCGGCGGTGCGAGCGGCGGCACCCGACGCCGACATCCTCGTCGTCGACGACAACAGCCCCGACGGCACCGGTGCCGAGGCCGAGCGCATCGCCGCCGAGCTCGGCCAGATCGAGGTCCTGCACCGGCCCGGCAAGGAGGGCCTGGGCGCCGCGTACCGCGAGGCGTTCGCCCGGGCGCTCGCCGGCCCCCACGAGATCATCGTGCAGATGGACGTCGACCTCTCCCACGACCCCGCCATGGTCCCCGAGCTGGTGGCCGCGGTGGAGGCGGGCGCCGACTGTGCGATCGGGTCGCGCTACGTGCCCGGTGGGTCGACGCCGAACTGGCCGGTCCACCGCCGCCTCCTCAGCCGCTGGGGCAACCGGTACACGGCCGCGGTCCTCGGCCTCGGCGTGGCCGACGCCACCTCGGGCTTCCGGGCGTACCGGGCCGAGACCCTGCGCACGATCCACCCCGAGACCACCCGGTCGAGCGGGTACGCGTTCATGAGCGAGCTGGCCCGGCGCATGATCGCCGAGGGCGCGGAGATCGTGGAGCTGCCGATCACGTTCGTCGACCGCGCCTACGGCACCTCGAAGATGTCGGCGCGGATCATCACCGAGTCCATGGCGCTGGTCACGGCGTGGGGCGTGAAGTCCCGTCTCCCGGGACGGCGCCCGTGATGGCTCGCCTCCGGCGCCTCGATCGGCGCTGGTGGTGGGTGACCGGCGCAGCGGTGGTCGGGCTCGTCGTCCGCCTCCTGTGGGTGCGCTACGCCGCCCGCGACCCGCAGTTCCTGTACGACCCCGTCCGCTACCTGGGCTACGCCAAGGAGATCAAGGACGGTCGGGGCATGACCGACGCGTTCTGGCACCACCCGACCGCGTACTACCCGCCGGGCTACCCGTGGTTCCTCGGGATCGTGGCCATCATCAGCGCCCCGATCACCGACCACATCCCGACCGCCGCCGCGGTCGTCCAGGCGTTCCTCGGCGCCGCCACCGTCGTGCTCGGCGCCATCGTCGCCCG
>CAZUYW010000261.1:0-2874 GCA_964624775.1 uncultured Iamiaceae bacterium | reverse complement strand
CCCATCTCGCTCGCGGTGATCCCGATCGTCGTGGCCTGGTGGTGGTGGACCACCCACGACCGCAAGGTCGTCCTGCGCCACGGCGGGCTCCTCGTGGCCGCCGTCGCCGCCTGCATCCTCCCGTGGACGATCCGCAACGCCATCCGCATGGACGCGTTCATCCCGATCTCCACCAACACCGGCGACAACCTCTGCATCGGACACGGCCCCAACGCCAGCGGGGCCTTCATGGCCCGCCACGACTGCGACACGACGCGCTCCATCCAGGAGGGCCCGGCGGGGGAGGTGGCCGCCGACAAGGAGAAGACCGACGCGGCCATCGAGGGCATCAAGGCCGCCCCCGGCCGCGAGCTGTGGCTCCTCTGGCGCCGCATCTACTTCATGTGGGTCCGCGACGGCGACCACGACGGCGCCCTGGCCGTGCAGTCCTACCGCTACGACCGCTGGATCCCGATCGCCACCGAAGCCCGGCTGTTCCGGGTGGCCGACATCGCCTACTGGTTCGTGTGCGCCACCGGCATCGCCGGCCTGGTGGTGCTGGTCCGCCGACGTCGACCCGAGGGCTGGTTCCTCGTCGGCGCCGCCGTCATGACCGCGCTCGTGCCGCTCGCGTTCTTCGGCGACTCCCGCTTCAAGGTCCCCGTGATCCCGCTCCTGATCATCGCCGCCGCCTGCCTCCTCGGCCGCGCGAGGGCGGCGGTCACCCCGGAGCCCGGCTAGATCCGGCCCCGTCAGGCCTCGGGGTCGGCGTCCTCGGTGGGGATGCGGCCGTGGGCCTCGAGGACCTCGCGCTTGATCACGGGGGCGTCGCGGCCGGTGCCGTGGGAGCCCGCCGCCTTCTCGGCGATGAACTTCTCCTTGACCCGCGAGGTGGCCTCCTCGTGGTACTCGTCCTCCACGTTGACCTCCCACACGTCGTGGGTGGTGCCCGTGCAGATGTTCTCCACGGTGAGCATCGCCGTGAACATCGAGTGGTCCTGGTTGTTGTAGCGGAACATGCCGTTGCGGCCCACGGGGTGGACGTTGCTCGCATGCTCGGCCAGCCAGGCCCGCAGGATGTCGACGTTCTTGCGGTAGCGGTCGTCGTAGATCGGATACGCCTTGGGCTGGCGGACGACCCAGCCGTCCTCGATGTCGCCGGCCTTCACCAGGCCGAGCTCCTCGAGCTCGCGCTTGGCCCGATCGATGAGCCACTCGTCGGTGGCGTTCCACTCGTCGTCGCCCATCCAGACCGTGTACTCGAGGCCGAGGGTGTTGCGCCCCTCCTTGACCATGTACGGCGACCACGAGCCGAAGTTCTGGATGCGCATCGTGCGCACCTTGGGCTCGTGGATGTAGATCCAGTTGTCGTCGAAGTCGATGAGCTCCTCGCGCATGGCGAGGGCGACGATCAGGTAGTCGCGGTAGCGAAGGTCGGCCGCGGCGGCCTTGACGTCGGCCGGGACCGGCGGGTCCATCGCCTCGAGGAGGTGCGAGATCGGCATCGAGGAGATGACCTCGGTGCACGGGTGCTCGGTGGTGGAGCCGTCGGCGTGGGTGGCCACGACCGCGACGGCCTTGCCGTCTTCGTGGCGCACCGTGGTGACGCTGGTCTCCATGTCGAGCGTGGAGCCCTTGGCGAGGACGGTGTCCCGGCAGACCTCCCACATCATCCCGGGCCCGTACTTGGGGTACTGGAACTCCTCGATGAGCGAGGTGATGTCCTTCTGGTTCCGCTTCGGGAGCAGCGCGTTGACGATGGCGTTCCCGAGCGAGAGGCCCTTGACGCGCTGGGCGGCCCAGTCGGCGGGCATCTCGCTCACCGGCACGCCCCACAGCTTCTCGGTGTAGGTCTTGAAGAACGTGCGGTACAGGCGCCAGCCGAAGCGGGCGACCAGCCAGCCCTCGTAGTTCGTCTGGTCCTTCGGCGGACGGATCCGGGCCCAGGCGTAGGACAGCACGCACAGCACGGCCTCGATCGGGCCGAGGTTCTTGAGCGCGTTCGACGCCTTCAGCGGGTAGTCGAAGTACTTGCCGTTGTAGAAGATGCGGCTCTTGCGGGGCCGCATCAGGAAGTCCTCGTCGGGGAGGATCTCGTGCCAGAGGTCCTCGACCTGCTGGACCTTGGTGAAGAAGCGGTGGCCGCCGATGTCGAAGCGCCAGCCGTCGCGCTGGGCCGTGCGCGAGATGCCGCCCACCATGTCGTCGGCCTCGATGATGTGCGAGGCGACGCCGTGCTTGTGGAACTGGAACGCAGCGGTGAGGCCCGCAGGGCCCGCGCCGATGACGACGACCTTGGGGTCGGCGGCGGCGTCGGGGCTCGGGGCGGAGTCGGCGGCGTTGTCGGGCATGGCGGGAGGACCGTCCTGGGACAAGGGGCGTGTCAGAATCACCAGCGTGCAGGCACGCAGCGGCTCCGAACCTACCGGACAGGCGCCGGCGGCCGTGCATTTCCCGGGCTTCGAATCCCTTCGTGCCCTGGCCGCCACCATGGTGGTCGTCCACCACGCCGCGAACCTCGCCGGACCGGCCCGAGCGGGCCTCCTGAGCACCCCGGCGGCGGTGATGGACTCGGGCGTGGCGGTGTTCTTCGTGATCTCGGGCCTGCTGATCTACCGCCCGTTCGCGGTCGCCCACCTGGGTGATCGGGCCACCCCGGGCGTCCTCGCGTTCTGGTGGCGGCGCCTCCTGCGGATCGTGCCCGCGTACTGGGTGGTGCTCACCTTCTTCTGGGCCATCGGCAGCTTCCACCTCGGCCAGGACTGGTGGCGCTACTACCTGTTCCTGCAGATCTACTCCGTCACCACGGTGCTCGGCGGGGTGGTCCAGGCGTGGAGCCTGTGCACCGAGATGAGCTTCTACCTGTTCATCCCGGTCTGGGCGCTGCTCGTCGGG
>CAZUYW010000260.1:0-4600 GCA_964624775.1 uncultured Iamiaceae bacterium | reverse complement strand
TCGCCAAGCGCGAGCTGGCCAAGTACACCCCCACCGAGATCCCGCCCGACGTCGGGCGGCGCTGACTACGCCTCGTCGTCGCCGAGGTCGTCGCGCACGGCTTCGGCGCGCGCCCAGTCGCCACGGCGGTGGGCGGCCCGACCAACGAGGTGCGCGGCCACGGGTGCGGTGAGGAACTGCAGCAGCACCGAGAGCCCGAGCAGGGCGCCGGCGGACACCGTGCCCAGGCGCACCATCGCGCCGAGTGCCACCAGGGCCAGGCCGAGCGTCGCGGGCTTGGTGGCCACGTGCACGCGGGTGAACAGGTCGCCGAAGCGGACCTGACCGATCCCGGCCAGCGCACCGAAAGCCGCGCCGACGAGGATGAGCAGGGCGCCGACGCCGTTCACCGCGGCTCGTCCTCGATGGCGCGGGCGAAGGTCGCGGTGGCGACGAAGCCCACGAGCCCGACGACGACGCCGACCATCAGGTAGGTGCTGCGGCCGGTGTGCGCGCTCCACGCCGCCATGGCCGTGATGACGATGGTGAGCAGCCCGTCGAGGGCCACGACGCGGTCGGCGAGGCTCGGCCCGCGCACGAGCCGGGCCAGGAAGCCCCCGCCGGCGACCACGAGGAGCCCGAGGGCGACGACGATCACGAGACGAGCCCCCCGTCCGCCGAGGTCGGTCCGAGCGCGGCGCGGTCGGACCGACTGCCGATCGCGGCGACGACCCGCCGTTCGATGGCGGCGACGTCGGCGCGGGTCACCTCCTCGCTGTCGAGGGTGAGCACGTGGACGTAGAGCACCGCCGGACGGCCGCGGACCTCGACGGTGAGCGTACCGGGGGTGAGCGTGATCACGTTGGCGATCACCGTGGTCACCAGGCCCGATCCGGCGCGGAGCGGCACGGCGACGATCGCGGTGCGGATGCGCGAGCGCGCCCGTGGGACCAGCACCTCCCTCGCCACCCGCAGGTTCGTGACGATCAGGGCACCCACGAACCACCAGAACAGGGCGAGGCATGCCACCGGGCGCACCACGACGGGCCCGTCCTCGGCGGGAGCCGGCGGGAACACGAGGACCAGCACGAGCGCCACCAGCAGCCCGGCGCCGACGCTGGCCAGGCTGAGCGACCCCCACAGCAGCGTCCAGATCGCGGTGAGCCACGCGACCAGCCCGACCCGGATCCTGCGCCGGCGCGCCGTGGTCACGCGCCGACCGCCCGTCGGTACGCCGCCGGGTGCAACAGGTCGAATGCGGCGTGGCGGCACAGGTCGACCAGCGGGCCGGCGAGGACCGCGAGGGCGAGCGACAGCCCCACCAGCCCGGCCGTCGCGACCAGCATCGGGACCGTGCCCCCGTAGCGGAGGGAGATCGGGTCCGTCGGCTCGCGCACCGTCTCGACGTCGCCCCAGAAGGCGCCGCTCCAGATCTTGGTCATGGAGAACAGCGTGAGGACGCTGACCGCGAGGGCCACGACCACGATCGGCCAGGCCGCCTCGTCGACACCCGCCTGCACGACCGCGAGCTTGGCCACGAAGCCCGAGAACGGCGGCACCCCGGCGAGGCTGAGCGCGGGCAGCAGGAACAACCAGCCGAGCAGGGGGAACCGACGGGCGATCCCACCGATCTCGCCGAGCTTGCCGGATCCGGCCGCGTGCTCGACGAGGCCGCCGGTGAGCAGGAGGGTGCTCTTCAAGACGATCTGGTTGATCACGTAGAAGATCGCGGCGGCGATGCCGGCGACGGTGAACAGGGCGAGACCCATCACCATGTACCCGATCTGGCTGACGATGTGGAAGCTCAGGATGCGCTTCATGTCGGACTGCGCGATCGCTCCCAGCACGCCCACCACCATGGTGGCGCCGGCGATCCACATGAGGAACGTGCCCGGGCGGTCGCCGGGCGGCACGAGCAGCGTCTGGGTGCGCAAGATGGCGTACACGCCGACCTTGGTGGACAGCCCGGCGAAGACGGCGGTCACCGAGGTCGGCGCGACCGGGTAGCTGTCGGGCAGCCAGAAGAAGAGCGGGAAGACCGCGGCCTTGATCCCGAAGACCATGAACAAGAGGAGGGCGAGCGCCGTGCGCACGCCGTCGGGCAGGCCCGCCACCTTGGCGGAGAGGTCGGCCAGGTTGACGGTGCCGGTGGCCGCGTACACCAGGCCGATGGCGACGAGGAGGAGCGTCGACGCGAGCAGGCTGATGACGACGTAGGTCATGCCGGACCGGACCTGGGCCGCGCCGCCGCCCATCGTCAGCAGCACGTAGCTCGCCGTGAGGATCATCTCGAAGGCCACGAACAGGTTGAACAGATCGCCGGTGAGCAGGGCCAGGGCGACCCCTGCCGCGAGCACGAGGTACACGGGGTGGAACGCGGCCCGCTCCTGTTCGACGCCGGGCTGGCCGATGGCGAACACGAGCACCGCGAGCAGCACGGGCGCAGCGGTGGCCAGGAGCAGGGCGGCCAGCCGATCACCCACGAGCACGATCCCCACGGGCGCCTCCCACCCCCCGACCGCGGTCGCCGCCGGTCCGTGGTCGCGCACGTGCTGCAGGATCGCCGTCGTGACGCCGACACCGCTCGTGAGCACGACGAGGCTGATGGCGCGCTGCCACGCCCGCCGGCGGGCGCAGGCCATCGAGAGCCCCGCACCCAGCAGGGGCAGCACCACCGGCAGGGGCAGCAGGACCCTCACGAGGCCTCGTCCGTCGCGTAGCCGCCGGTGTCGACCTCGGTGCCCTCGGCGTGGAGCCGTACCTCGTCGTCGACCTCCTCGTCGTCGCCGGATCGCGCTTCTGCGATCCGGCGGTCCTCGAGGTCGTGCTCGACGAGATCCTCCCCCGTGAGCTGCCACGAGCGGTGGGCGAGCGCGAGGAGGAACGCCGTCGCGCCGAAGGCGATGACGATCGCCGTGAGGGCGAGCGCCTGGGGCATGGGGTCAGCCATGCGTCCGGGGGCGTCGCCGATCACCGGCGGCACCCCACGGACCAGCCCGGACTGGAGCAGCACGAGGTTCGCACCGTGCCCCAGGAGCGCCAGACCGATCACGATCCGGATGAGGCGGCGCTGGAGCACGAGCCAGGTCCCCAGGCCGAACAGCACGGCGGCAGCGAACGCGAGCACGAGGCTCATCGGTCGCCGTCCTCGGCGCCGGGCGCGAGGGCCGATGGCGCGGGCAGCCGGGCGCCGAAGCCGACCAGCACCATCAGCACCATGCCCACCACCACCAGCAGGATGCCGAGGTCGAACGCGAGCGCCGAGCCCACGTGCAGCTCGCCGAGGGGGCCGAGCTCGAGGTCCCAGGTCGCGTGGTCGAGCAGCGCCCTCCCGGCGAGCAGCGGGACCAGCGCGGTGGCCGACGCCAGCGCGAGCCCCGAGCCGATGAGGGTCCACGGCCGCACCGGGAGCACCGAGCGGACCTGGTCGACCCCACCGGCCACGAGGTGCAGGGCCAGGCCCGCGCTGATCACCAGTCCTCCCGCGAAGCCGCCACCGGGCCGGTCGTGACCGGTGACGAGCAAGAAGGCGCCCAGCAGCAGCGTGGTGTGGAACACCACCCGCACCACGACGTCGAGGACGATCGAGCGGCGCATCAGCCCCGCTCCTCCGCCGACGGCGACACTGGCCGCGGGTCGGCGTCGGCCCCATCCACGCCACGCCGCCGGCGGCTCACCAGCCCCGCGACGCCGAGCGCCGCCACCGCGAGCACCGAGATCTCGCCGAGCGTGTCGAGGCCGCGGATGTCGACGAGCACCACGTTGACCACGTTGCGACCACCACCCTCGGCCAGCGCGCGGTCCACGAAGGCATCCGACACCGGCCGCTCGGTGCGTGCCGCACCGGCGGCGAGCAGGAAGGCGAAGACGAACGCGCCGACGAGGACGGCGATCGTGCCCCGCACCAGGGCGCCACGACCCGGTGCGGGCGGACCGAGCTCCCCGGGCCGTCGCCGCAGGACCAGCACGAAGACCACCGCGCCGAGCGTCTCGATCGCGATCTGGGTGAGCGCGAGGTCGGGCGCGCCCTGGAGCACGAACAGCAGCGCCATCCCGAGCCCGACGGCGCCGAGGCACGCCACGGCCGCGAGCCGCTCCCGACAGGCGACGGCGGCCGCACCACCGATCACCACGAGCCCGGCGACGACCCAGTCGCCCGGCCCGGTGACGAGGGGCGGGAGGTCCGGCCGCGCACCGGCGAGCAGCGCGGGCGCCACCGCGGCGACGACCGCGGCGAGGATCACGCCCACGTAGACCGGCAGCGACCCCGACTGGACCGTGCCGGTGACGCGGTCGGCCGTGCGGTTCAGCACCCGGAGCACGCCCAGGTACACCGCCTCGCCGTCGAGGGGCCAGCGCAGCCGCAGCTGGGCGCGGGCGACCGCCGAGCCCGCGACGACGAGCACCGAGCCTGCCGCGTAGGTCAGGAGGGTGAGGCCGAGCGCCGGACCGACGCCGTGCCAGACGGCGAGGTGCGGGTGCCCCGCCTCGGGGTCGAGGCTGCGGGCCGCCGCACCGACGAGGCCCGACGCGACCGCCGGTACCACGCCGAGCACGAGCGTGAGGCCGGCGAGCACCCCGGCCGGCGCCCAGAAGGCGAGGGACGGCGCCGGCGGTGCGG
>CAZUYW010000259.1:3402-4623 GCA_964624775.1 uncultured Iamiaceae bacterium | reverse complement strand
TCGGCGACCTCCTGGGCGCACACGGCACAGGTCCGCAGGTGGGCTTCGATCTCGGCGGCCTCGCCGGGGTCGACGGCGTCGAGGGCGTAGGCCCCGAGCAGGTCGGAGAAGTCGTCGTGGCGGGTGATCACGGCCGCACCCCCTCGTCGGCCGCGACGCCGACGGCGGCGAGCTCGACCCGCAGGCGCTTCAGCCCCGCCCGGATCCGGCTCTTCACCGTGCCCTCGGGCTCTCCGAGGATGGCGGCCACCTCCCGGTAGGTGTGGCCTCCGAGGTAGGCGAGGCGGATGGCGTCCTGCTCGCCCTCGGGGAGCGCAGCGATGGCGGCCTGCACGTGGTCGGCGACGGTGAGGTCCCAGACCTCGCGCTCGAGGTCGTACCCGGCCTCGGCGGTGCGGCGGACGTCGCGCTCCTCGCGCCGGCGCCGCGCCGTCTCGGCACGGAGCAGGTCGACGGAGCGACCGTGGCACTGGGCCAGCAGGTAGGACCGCAGGGTCCCGCGCGCCGGGTCGAAGCGGTCGGGGGCGTTCCAGAGGCGCAGGAACACCTCCTGCACGACCTCCTCGGCCAGAGCGGCATCGGAGAGGAGACGCTTGGCCAGCCCGAACACGGCGCCCGCATGGCGCCGGTATGCCTCGGCCAGGGCGTCCTGCTCGTAGCGGCTGATCGCCACCACGAGCCGGGCGTCGGATGCTTCGGTGAACTCGTTGGTCATCGTGTCCTCACTGCCCGGCTCTACGGAGCCGGTCCGCGGGTTGGATGACGATGGGGGCAGGGGCGGCGGAGGCAGGGCCATCAGCCAGCGGTGGGACGGACGAACGCGGAGACGACCTCCATCTGCCCGGTGTGGCCGAACAGGTCGAGCACGACGCTGCCGGCATGGCGGTAGCCGGCGTCGGCGAGCAGGCGGGCGTCGCGCCCGAGCGCGCCGGGGTCGCAGCTGACGAGCACGCACAGCCCGGCCGAGGTCCCCGTGACGGCCCGGACCCCGTCGGCCCCGAGGCCGGACCGGGCGGGATCGGCCACCACGATGTCGGCCGGCGAAGGACGCCAGCGCCCCAGCGCCACCTTGATCAGCCGGGCGTCGACGTCGGCCAGGTTGTGGCGGGCGTCGGCGACCGCCGCTGCGCTGCGCTCGACGCCCGTGACCCGGCGACCGGCCCCGACGGTGCCGGCGAAGAGCCCGACGCCGCAGCAGAGGTCCACGAGGTGGCCGCCCTC
>CAZUYW010000259.1:1469-3302 GCA_964624775.1 uncultured Iamiaceae bacterium | reverse complement strand
GTGCCCCGCACGCTGGTGCGCAACCGGGTGGCCGCCAGGTCGGGGCCGGCCTCGACCACCGGATCGGCGATGCCGCCGGCCCGGGCGAGGACCTCGGTGACGAGCTGGATGCGCAGGCGTCGCTGGGCGTCGAGCGAGAGGTGCTGCCAGTCGCAGCCGCCGCAGCCCGCCACCAGCTCGGGGCAGGGCGGATCGACGCGATCGGGCGACGCGGCGATGACCTCGACCACGCGCCCCCGAGCGAAGGACGACCGCTCCTCGATCAGCTCGACGGCCACGGTCTCCTCCGGCGCGGCGCCGGCCACGAAGACGACCCGTCCCGACGGCTCCCGCGCCACCGCCTCGCCTCCGACGGCCATCCCTGTCGTCCGAAGCTCGACCCGTGTCACAGGCGGGCATGCTAGGGCTGACCCCGTCGGCGAGCCGCCTCCGGCGATACTTGGAGCCATGCCCGCACCGCTCGCCGCTCCCCGCGTCCTGGCCACCTGCCTCCTCACGATCGGGGTGATCGGCCTGGGCGCCTGCTCCAAGGAGGGCGGGTCGCAGGAGGCGTTCTGCAGGGACCTGCGCAAGGTCCCCACCCTGGAGTCGGTGGTCGCCGACTACGCGGACAGCGATCCCGACGAGCTCCAGCACCGCCTCGACGAGGCCCGCGACGCCTTCGACCAGCTCCGGTCCAGCGCGCCCAGCGAGATCGACGGTGACGTCGACGAGATGGTGGCCCTCGTCGACGACGTGCTCGACGCCGTCGAGCGCCACCGCGACGACCCCGATGCGGTCGCCAAGGACCTGCGCACCGCCATGAAGGGACGCCTGGGCGCGGCGAAGGCGTCGCTGCGGGTGGCCGCCTACGGCGCTACCAAGTGCAACGTCACCCTGAACCCGGCGGAGCTGCCGCCCGAGACCACCACCACGGTGCCGGGCGCGGTGACCAGCACCACCGGGGGTTGATCAGTCGAGCTGGCCCCGGCGGACCACGACGTTGTCGATGATCCCGTACTCCTTGGCCTGCTCCGCGGTGAACCAGCGGTCGCGCTCGGAGTCCTCTTCGATCTGCTCGACCGACTGGCCGGTGTGGAACGCGATGCGCTCCGCCATGAGGCGCTTGATGTAGATCATGCGCTCGGCCTGGATGGCGATGTCGGAGGCCTGGCCCTGGAAGCCGCCCGAGGGCTGGTGCATCATGATCTGGGCGTGCGGGAGGGCGTAGCGCTTGCCCGCCGCACCGGCGCAGAGCAGGAACTGGCCCATGCTGGCGGCCAGGCCCATGCACACCGTGCCGACGTCGGCGGTGACGAACTGCATGGTGTCGTAGATCGCCATGCCGGCCGAGATCGAGCCGCCGGGCGAGTTGATGTAGAGCCAGATGTCCTGCTCGGAGTCCACCCCGTCGAGGTAGAGGATCTGGGCCGCGATCTGGTTCGCGATCGTGTCGTTGACGTCGGTGCCGAGGAACACGATCCGCTCCTTCAGGAGGCGGTTGTAGATGTCCTGGCCGAGGTCGAATCCGCCGGGGCCCTGGGCGACCGGCACGAGCGGGGGCTGTTCCATGCGGCGCAGGTTAGCGGGGACCCCGCGGGGTCCCGCACTGGTGCCGGCGGCGCGACTCGAACGCGCACTGGCCAGGACCTAAACCTGGTGCCTCTGCCAATTGGGCTACGCCGGCGAGGCGGCCGAGCCTAGCGACCGGGTTGGCCGGCCCCGTCTGGGTTCTGGCACCCTCCCGGACATGCCCGAGGGCCACACCATCCATCGGCTCGCCCGGGACCAGACCGCCGACCTCGCCGGCCACGTGGTCCACGCCACCTCGAGCCAGGACCGGTTCCGGGCCGG
>CAZUYW010000259.1:0-1369 GCA_964624775.1 uncultured Iamiaceae bacterium | reverse complement strand
CAGCTCCGCCTCGGCGTGCGCCGCAACCGCATCGTGACCATGCGGGCCGACGAGCTGCGGGTGCCGGTGGCCCGGCTCCCTCGCGGCGAGGGGCGCTACGCCTACAAGCAGGAGCGCTGCGGGCGCTGCCACACCGAGCTCGATGTGTACCCGATCGCCGGGCGCACCACCTGGTCCTGCCCGGTCTGCCAGCCGGGCTGACCGACCTGCGAGGATCGGGCCGTGACCGCGTCCTCGCCCCAGCCCCGCCGGGTCGACGAGCTGCCGACCCCGGCGCTCGTGGTCGACCTCGACGCCCTCGACGCCAACATCGCTCGCATGGGTGCCCGCTGGCCGGGGACGACCCTGCGGCCCCACGTGAAGGCGTTCAAGGCGACGAGCCTGGCGGCCCGCCTCGCCGCAGCAGGGCACACCGCGTTCTGCACCGCCACGCTACGGGAGGCGGTCGGCCTGGCCGAGGCCGGCCTCGGCAGCGACGTGCTCCTCGCCAACGAGTCGGTCGACCCCGTGCGCCTCCGAGCCGCCGTCGACGCCTTCGACGCCGCCGGTGGCCGGCTCACCGTCGCGATCGACTCGCCCGAGACCGTCGCGGCCGCCGCAGGCGCCGGCATCACCGACGTGCTGGTCGACGTCGAGGTCGGCATGCCCCGCTGCGGTTGCCACCCCGACGACGCCGGACCCCTCGCCGACGCCGCCCGCGCCGCAGGCCTCACGGTTCGCGGCGTCATGGGCTACGAGGGCCACCTGATGGCGGAGGCCGAGGACCGGGCCGGGAAGGTGGCCGCCTGCATGGCCCTCCTGCTCGCGGCCCACGAGCGCGTCGGGGGCGAGATCGTCTCGGGCGGCGGCACCGGCACCTGGGACTGCAACCCGTTCGTGACCGAGCTCCAGGCCGGGTCGTACACGCTCATGGACACCGCCTACGAGGCGGCCGGCGTCGGGTTCGCGCCGGCGCTCTCCCTGGTGGCCACCGTCGTGTCGGTGCACCGCCGCGGCGGCTGGGCGGTCGCCGATGCCGGCCTCAAGGCGCTCGGCATGGACCACGGCAACCCGGCCATCGACGGCGCCTCGGTGTGGTTCTGCTCCGACGAGCACACGACCTTCGCCCCTCGGGACGGCGGCCCGCTCCCGACGGTGGGCGACCGGGTGCGCATCCGCCCCGCCCACGTCGATCCCACCGTCGCCTACCACGAGGCGCTCTGGGTGGCCTCGGGCGACGAGATCGTCGACCGCTGGGCCGTCGACCTGCGCGGCTGGTAGCCCACCCCGCTCCCGAGCGCGGCCGTCCATCACTCGATCCTCGTGCCGTCGGGTCGGTGGACGTGGAGGGTCCCGTCAGCGTCGCGGTGGACGGTGAACCCGTGGTTCC
>CAZUYW010000258.1:0-4635 GCA_964624775.1 uncultured Iamiaceae bacterium | reverse complement strand
AGCAGCGCGTCGGGATCCGGGCGGATGGCGAGGGCGAGCTCGCGGGTGAACACCGCCTCGTTGCCGATCACCACGCCGTGCTCGTTGGCGCCCATCTCCGCGCCCCACATCCACCACGGCTGCGAGGTGAGCACGGCGTGGGTGCGGGCGACCTGGGGGATGGAGATCCAGGTGCAGGCGACGGTGTCCCCCGGCGCGTGGTCGGCGGCGGGATGCCACCGCAGCACCTGGGCCTCGTTGGGGTCGCGGTCGCTGTTCTTGGCGAACAGGACCCCGTCGTCGGTGAGGCTGACGAGGGTGTCGCACATGGCGTCAGCGGCCCGCCGACCAGGTGGCGGCCTGATCGGCTGCGGTGCGCACGATGTCGCCCATCACGAGGTTCACGTCGACGAGGTGCAGGCCCCACTGCGGGCTGAGGTCACCGCTGATGTCGTCGGCGCGCGGGCCCGGGTCGGGATGCACCGTCACGCTCAGGTAGTTGAAGCCGTCCTGGCTCGTGCACTCGCCGCTGGTGAGATCGGTGAGGTGCACGAACGGCGTGGTGATCTCACCGGTCGAGCCGTCGGTCCAGGCCTTGCCCGCGCCGCTCACGCCCAGCGCGGAGAGGATCGACGCGGACGCGTCGCCGGGGAAGTAGCTGTCGAGGTCGGTCGGCGCGTTGCCCACGGATGCGGGGTTCACGCAGCCGGCCACGCCCTTGCCGTCGCGGGGCTTGCCGAAGAAGGAGTCGGCGGGCGGCGGGCTCGTCGAGCGGAACGAGGCCCAGGTGGTGATGCACCCGGCCTCGCCCTCCTTGGTGCACAGCGGGATGTGGGCGAAGTCGCCGCCCACGACCTCGCCCTCGGGCACGCCGACCGCGCCACCGGCGAGGTACGCGCCCACGAGGAGCTTGCGCACGTCGGGATGGGTGTCGAACTCGGAGGCCAGCAGCTGGGACAGCATCCCCGCGCCCTGGGAGTGACCGATGAGCACGATCCCGCGGCCGTGGTTGTCGTCGGCCATGTACGTCTTGAACGCGTCGAGCACGTCGGCGAAGGGCTTGGAGAAGTCGATGGTGGTGCGCCGGTTGGCGTCGTCGATGCGGCCGCTCAGTCCGCTGAGGCTCACCTGCCGGTAGGCCGGGGCGAACACCCGGCAGTCGGCCCGCAGCCGTGCGGCCTGCTGGAGGGTCACGAAGCCCTCCTCGTCGGGCGACCAGTTCCAGTCGGCGATCGGGGTCTGATCCCGTGAGATCGTGGGGTAGACGTAGAAGCAGTCGAAGCCCGGATCCTTCGCCGGGGTGAAGGGCTCCTTGGTGAGCGTGCCGTCGGCGTCGACCTTGGTGGCGTCGAGGTCGCTGTGGCAGATGTCGTCGGGGTGGTCGGGTCGGCAGACCCAGTGGGCCGGCTTGTGGTACTCGTGGCTCTGGTAGCCGGCGTAGCGGGCGAGCGGCTTGCCCTGCGGTGCGGCGGCGGCCGTGGTGGACGACCCCTCGGCGTGGGCCGTGGTGGTGGTGCCGCCGCTGTCGTCCGAGGACGAGCAGGCCGCGACCGTGATGGCCAGGGCGGCGAGGACCACGAGGGCGGCGGCACGGCGGGGAAGGGTGGTGGGGGCGGTCACGGCCGCGACCGTATCGGTCTCGCCCGGCCGAGGCGCTCAGAGCGTGCGATCGTCGAGCGCGAGGTGGTTGGCGTCGCCCAGGGCCCGCAGGGACCACAGGTTGGCGCCGGCGAGGGGCGAGGTGGCCAGGATCGCCACCGAGGCGTGGCCCATCACGAAGCGGTCCCACTCCCAGGGCTCGGGCCGGATGCCGAGCAGGTGGGCGATGATCGTCGAGTTCGTGCCGCCGTGGGCGACGGCGACCACCCGGGTGGGCGCGTCGTCAGCCACCTGCCACAGGCCGGGCTCGCCGTCGGGGAGGACCCCGACCTCGCGCAGGAAGCCGTGCAGGCCGCCGAGCACCCGCTCGTGGAAGTCGTGCAGCGGCTCCATCCCGGCGATGCCGTTCCACATCTCGGCGCGGGGCCGACCTCGGAGCTCGCGGAACGCCGCATCGATGTGCTCGAGCGGGGCGCCCTCCCACGCAGGCGGGTTGTTGATCTCGTGGAGCCACGGGTGCAGCTCGGCGTCCATGTCGAGCGCGGCCTCGATCGGGGCGCAGGTCTCCCGGGCGCGCACCGCCGTGGAGACGAGGAGCCGGTCGACGGGCCCGGGCGCCGGCTCGTGGGCGGGATCGGCGAGGCGGGCCGCCACCGCGGCCGCCTGGGCGTGGCCCAGCTCGGTGAGCCCGGGATCGTTGCGACCGCGCCCGTCGGGCGTGGACCACGCCGGTTGACCGTGCCGGACCAGGATCAGCTCCATCGCCCGACCCTACCCAGGGGGTGTGACGGCCACGGCGGGGGTTCGCCCGCCACCGCGCTCAGCGCGCCAGCATCCGGCGGTTCTTGAACTTGGCCTTCAGGTAGTCCTTGTTCATGAGGGCGATGAAGTCGATCGAGATCGACTTCGGGCACGCCTCCTGGCACTCCCCGTGGTTCGTGCAGGACCCGAAGAACTCCTCCATGGTGTCCACCATGGCCTCGACCCGGCTGTAGCGCTCCGCCTGGCCCTGGGGGAGCAGGTTGAGGTGGCTGATCTTGGCCGCGGTGAACAGGTTGGCCGCCGAGTTCGGGCAGGCGGCCACGCAGGCGCCGCAGCCGATGCAGGCCGCGGCGTCCATGGCGGCGTCGGCCACGGGCTTGGGGATCGGGATGAGGTTGGCGTCGGGGGCGCCGCCGGTCTCGGCGGTGATGAAGCCGCCCGACTCGACGATGCGGTCGAACGCGGAGCGATCGACCATCAGGTCCTTCACGATCGGGAAGGCGGTGGCCCGCCACGGCTCGATCGTGATGGTGTCGCCGTCGTTGAACTTGCGCATGTGCAGCTGGCAGGTGGCGGTGCCCCGCTGGGGCCCGTGGGCCTGCCCGTCGATCATCAGCGAGCAGGTGCCGCAGATGCCCTCGCGGCAGTCGTGGTCGAAGACCACGGCCTCCTTGCCCTCGTTGATGAGCCGCTCGTTGACCAGGTCGAGCATCTCGAGGAACGACATCTCGTCGTTGACCCCGGGGGCGGCGATGACGTCGAAGTGGCCGGCGTCGTTCGGCCCGTCCTGCCGCCAGATCTTCAGGGTGAGGTTCAGTTCCTTGCTCACTTGTAGCTCCGGACGGCGAGGTGGACGTTGTCGAAGGTGAGGGGTTCGACGTGGCGGGTGGGGTTGGCGGGGTCGCCGGTCCACTCCCAGGCCGCGACGTGGGCGAAGTTCGCGTCGTCGCGCTCGGCCTCGCCCTCGTCAGTCTGGTGCTCGGCCCGGAAATGGCCGCCGCAGGACTCCTCGCGGGTGAGGGCGTCGAGGCACATCACCTGGGCCAGCTCGAAGAAGTCGTCGACCCGGCCCGCCTTCTCGAGGGTCTGGTTGGTGGACTCGCCCGAGCCGGTGACGCGGAGGTCCTTGCGGAACTCCTCGTGCAGCGCGGGGATCTCGGCGAGGGCCTTCTCCAGGCCCTCCTTGGTGCGCTCCATGCCGCAGTAGTCCCACATGATCCGCCCGAGCTTCATGTGGAAGGCGTCGGGCGACTGGGTGCCGCCGATCGACAGGTACCGGGCGAAGCGGTCCTTGGCCTCAGCCTCCGCGGCCACGAAGGCCGGGTGGTCGGTCGGCACCGGCTGGGTGCCGAGCTGGGGGGCCAGGTAGTTGCTGATCGTGTTGGGCAGGACGAAGTAGCCGTCGGCCAGGCCCTGCATCAGCGCCGAGGCGCCCAGGCGGTTCGCGCCGTGGTCCGAGAAGTTGGCCTCGCCGGTGCAGTACAGGCCGGGGATGGTGGTCATCAGCTCGTAGTCCACCCAGACGCCGCCCATCGTGTAGTGGGGGGCGGGGTAGATGCGCATCGGGAGCTTGTACGGCGACTCGTCGGTGATCCGCTCGTACATCTCGAAGAGGTTGCCGTAGCGCTCCTCGATGACGTGCTCGCCGAGCCGGCTGATCGCGTCGGAGAAGTCGAGGTAGACGCCGTTCTTCAGCGGCCCGACGCCCTTGCCGGCGTCGACCTCGACCTTGGCGGCCCGGCTGGCGATGTCGCGCGGGGCGAGGTTGCCGAAGCTCGGGTAGCGGCGCTCGAGGTAGTAATCGCGGTCCGCCTCGGGGATCTGGTCCGCGGGGCGGTTGTCGTCGGGGTTCTTGGGGGCCCAGATGCGGCCGTCGTTGCGCAGCGACTCCGACATGAGCGTGAGCTTCGACTGGAAGTCGTCGCTCTGGGGGATGCAGGTCGGGTGGATCTGCGTGTAGCAGGGGTTGGCGAACGCCGCGCCCCGTCGGTGGGCCCGCCACGCCGCGGTGACGTTGCAGGCCATCGCGTTGGTGGACAGGAAGAACACGTTGGAGTAGCCGCCGGTGGCGAGCACGACGGCGTGGGCCGAGTGGCTCTGGACGGTGCCGTCGAGCAGGTCGCGCACCACGATGCCGGCCGCCTGGCCGTCGACGACGACCACGTCGACGAGCTCCATGCGGTTGTAGAGCTTGACGTTGCCGAGCCCGATCTGGCGGGCGAGCTGCTGGTAGGCGCCGAGCAGGAGCTGCTGGCCGGTCTGGCCCCGGGCGTAGAAGGTGCGGGAGACCTGGGC
>CAZUYW010000257.1:0-4656 GCA_964624775.1 uncultured Iamiaceae bacterium | reverse complement strand
CCCGGGTACCCGCCGAGGTTGTGGGTGAGGGCCAGGTTGCGCTCGGGCGTGATCGAGGTGATGCGCCGCTCCTCGGGGGCCTCGCCCCGGAGCTGCAGCCACGCCTCGAACATCATGCGGAGGCCGCTGGCGCCGACCGGGTGGCCGAACGATTTGAGGCCGCCGTCGGGGTTCACCGGCAGCTCGCCGGTGAGGTCGAAGCGGCCCGCCTCGATGTCGCGCCACGCGGTGCCGCGCTCGGAGAAGCCCAGGTCCTCCATGAGCACCAGCTCGGTGGGCGTGAAGCAGTCGTGCACCTCGGCCATCGCGATGCGGCTCGCCGGATCGTCGATGCCGGCCTGGGCGTAGGCGTCGGCGGCGCAGGCCGCGATCTCGGGGAACCACGTGTAGTCGTAGCCGGGGTCCACCAGGCCCGAGCCGTTGCCGGCCACGAACGAGAGGGCCTTGATGAAGATCGGGTGGTCCGTGTAGCGGTGGGCGTCCTCGGCCCGCACCACGATCGCGGCGGCGGCGCCGTCGGCCACGCCCGCGCAGTCGAACACCGAGAGGTCGCCGGCCACGTTCGGCATGGCGCAGATCTGCTCGACGCTCATCTCCCGGCGGAACTGCGCACGCGGGTTGCGGGCCCCGTTGTGGTGGTTCTTGGAGGCGATGCGGGCGAGCGTGCGCTTCAGGTCCTCCATCGGCACGCCGTACTTGGCGGCGTACGCCGGGGCCACCATCGAGAACGAGCCGGCCGCGGTGAGCGTGCGGGTGGTGCCGTCGTTGGGGATCGGGAAGGCGTTGAGGCCCTGGTACCCCGAGTCCTTCACCTTCTCCACGCCGACCGCCATGGCCATGTCGTAGGCGCCCGACGCCACCGCGTAGGCGGCCTGGCGGAGGGCCTCGGAACCGGTGGCGCAGTAGTTCTCGACGCGGGTCACCGGCTTGGCCTGCAGCTGCAGGGCGCGGGCGAGGGTGATGCCGCTCATGCCGGACTGGGCGGTGCCCAGCCAGTAGGCGTCGACGTCGTCCTTGGTGACGCCCGCGGCTGCGAACGCCTCGTTCGAGGCTTCGAGCGCGAGGTCGTCGACGCCCTTGGTCCAGTGCTCGGTGAAGGGCGTGCAGCCCATCCCGACGATCGCGACGCGGTCCTTGATGCCGTGGCTCGCCATATCAGGCCTCCTCTGCGATCGGGGCGGCCGGCCCGGGGAGCGGGCGGCCCTTCCAGAAGTAGTTGTGGATGCCGTCGGCGGTGAAGAACCGGCGGAAGGTCATCTCGATGCGGGTGCCGATGGCGACGTCGGTGGGGTCGACGTCGGTGAGCTCCACCGGGGCGCGGCCGCCGCCGTCGAAGTCGACCACCGCGAAGACCACGGGCGGGCTCGGCGAGTAGACGAGCTTGTCGATCGTGTACGTGGCGACGGTGCCCACGACGTCGGCCATGGGGACCGGCTCCATGTCGTCGACGGCGCCGCCGACCATGGACACCCGGCTCGGCGGGAGGTGGATGGCGCCGCTCTCGTGGTCGCGGCTGCCGACGAAGCCGAACTTCCACTCCTCGCTGCGACCCGCGGCCGAGGCGGACGGACGGGCGGGCTCGGGGCGCCGGGGCGGCTCGGGGGTGAGCATCCCGCGCCAGGCGAGGAACTTGCCGTAGGGGAGGGGCGCACCGCCTGCCGCCTGGTCGGCCACGGTGGGCGCCGAGGCGAAGCCGGCGAGGGCGTCGGTGGTGCGGAGGAGGACCACGTCGGCGCCATCGGCGAGGGACACGAGGGCGATCACCTGGCCCGGGGTCGCCGCCTCGAGGGTGGCGGCGAGCAGCAGGCCGAGCTGGGCGGCGCCGGGGTTGCCCACCGTGCCGGCGAGGTCGTCGACCAGGCGATCGCCGGGCACGCCGAGCTTGCGGACCGCGGCCTTGGCGGCGCGGGCGTGGGGGCCGGCCACGACGAGGTGGTCGACGCGGTCGGCGTCGATCCCCGCGTCGGCCAGGGCGGCGGCGAACGCGGCCTGGGCGAGCGGGACGTAGCGGGTCTCGCCGAACTTCTCCTCCCACTGCTTCGAGCGGGCGTCGCCGGGCGTGCGCCAGCGGTCGAGGAACTCGTCGGTGGCGGTGCCCGAGCCGATGACCTCGGCGAGCAGCGGGCCGTCGGCGTCGTCGCCCACGAGCACGGCGGCGGCGGCGTCGCCGCCCGCGGCCTCGTCGGCGCTGCCGGGGAGCCCGGTGCGGCTGTCGCTGGTGACGACGAGCGCGGCGGGTCCGCCGGCGAGGGCGGCGCGCAGGGCGGCCACCCCCGAGCGGATGGCCCCGCCGAAGTCGGCGGCGATCACGTCGGCGGGCAGGCGCAGCGCGGCGTGGATGGCGGTGGCGTTCGTCTTGTCCAGGTAGGCGGGGGCGACGGTGGCGAACCACAGCGCCCCGGGGGCGGCGCCCGCGGGTGCGGCGCGCAGCGCCCGTCGGGCCGCCTCCACGCCGAGCGTGGTGGTGTCCTCGTCGTAGGACGCCACCGTGCGGGTGCCCTTGCCGCCGCCGGTGCCCGCGACCGCGGCGATGGTCGACCGGTCGAGGCGACGGTGGGGGAGGTACGTGCCGAAGCTGAGGATCCCTCGCATAGGGCGCCGAGGCTACGCCGAGATCTGACGAATCGTCAGATCCGCTGCTCCCGATGGACCGTCGGCGGGCGCGGCCATGATGGGCTCATGGCACCGCCCTCGTCCGCTCGTGGTCCCGCCCGCCGCCGGGCGGCCGAGGAGTGCCGAGCGCCGGTGCTGCCCGCCGACCTCGATGCCCACGAGCTCGACGGCCTCGAGGACCACGACAGCTGGCGCGAGGCCGCGCTCACCGGCGTCGCGATCGGGGCCGACGCCGAGCACGTCGACATCGCCCGCAGCACCCTGGAACGGGTCCGGCTCACGGCCGCCCACCTCCGCAAGCTCGCCCTCACCGACGTGATCCTGCGCGACTGCGACCTCAGCGGGGTGGTGGTCGAGGAGGGGTCCCTCGACCGCGTGGCGTTCGTGGGCTGCCGCTGCTCGGGGATCGACCTCGGCGACGCCCGCCTGGTCGACGTGCGCTTCACCGACTGCCAGCTCGACGAGGCGGCCCTGCGCATGGTGCGCGCCGAGCGGCTCGTGGTGGAGGGTGGCACCGCCGCGCGCATCGACCTGTACCGGGCGTCGATCGTGGGCAGCCGCTGGCACGACGTCGACCTCACGGGTGCTGACCTGTCCGGCGCCCGCCTCGAGGGCGCCCGGCTGCACGGGGCCACCCTCGCCGACCTGCGCGGGGCGAGCGCCCTGGCTCGCACGGTCATCGACCCCGAGCAGACCGTCGCCGTCGGGCTCGCCCTGCTGGCCGACGCTGGCGTCGTGGTCGACGAGGACCGTTGAGCCCGGCGCGCCCGCCGGCCCTAGCCTGACGGTCCGTCAGATCAGGGACGCCGTCGGGGCGGCCCGGCCGGAGGGAACCATGCAGCTCGGGGACATCGCCAACGAGGCCGCGGCGGGCAACGGCAAGCCGCTCGACGGGATCAGGATCCTGGCCCTCGAGCAGATGCAGTCGCTCCCGTGGGCCACCCAGCTCCTGGGCCGCCTGGGCGCCGAGGTGGTCAAGGTCGAGCACCCGAAGGGCGGCGACTCCGGACGCGGCTCGCTCCCCGCGATGACCGACCCCGACGGGCGCCGGGTGGGCGCCACCTTCCTGCGCAACAACCTCTCGAAGCGCTCGATCTGCGTCGACCTGAAGCACCCCGAGGGGCGTCAGCTCGTGCTCGACCTGGCCCCCCGGTTCGACGTCGTCTGCGAGAACTTCAAGGCCGGGACGCTCGACCGCCTCGGCCTCGGCTACGAGGACATCGCCGCCGTCGCCCCCCGCGCGATCTACCTCTCGGTGTCCGGCTTCGGGGCGAGCGGCTCGCCCTACGACCGCTGGCCGGCCTACGCGCCGATCGCCGAGGCCATGTCCGGCATCTACGAGTTCAAGCGCCAGGGGGACGACCCGCCGCTCGTGGCCCCCATGGGCGGCCTCGGCGACATCGGCTCGGGCCTGTTCGCGGTGATCGGCGTGCTCGCCGCGCTCCGCCAGCGCGAGGCGACCGGGCGGGGCCAGCGGGTCGACATCGCCATGCTCGACGCCCTGGTGGCCATCTGCGACATCGTCCCCAACTTCTGGTCCATGGGCCTGCGCAACGGCGACCTCGGGCCGCTGATCATGCACGGCTTCCAGGCCGGCGACGGCTGGTTCATCATCCAGGTGGGCCGGGAGCAGCACTTCGCCAAGCTGGTCGAGGCGATCGGCCACCCCGAGTGGGCCACCGACCCGCGCTTCGCCGAACGGCAGGGCTGGATCGACCACCTCGACACGGTGCTGCGTCCGGCGATCGAGGCGTGGGCCGCGACCCGCACCAAGGTCCAGGCCTGCGACGACCTCGCCGCGGTGGGCGTGGCCGCCGGCCCGTGCTTCTCCGACGAGGAGGTGGTGGGCGACGAGCACGTCGCGGCCCGCCACATGCTCGTCGAGGTGCCCCGCACGGACGGCGTCGACCAGCCCGTGCTGGTGCCCGGCAACCCCATCAAGCTGTCCGACGCCGCCGAGGGCCCCGAGGCCCGCGTGCCCTGGCTCGGCGAGCACACCGACGCCGTGCTCGCCGACGAGCTCGGCTACGACGCCGAGCGGGT
>CAZUYW010000256.1:2652-4684 GCA_964624775.1 uncultured Iamiaceae bacterium | reverse complement strand
CCCGGTCGAGCCGGGGTGACCATCTGGTCGCCCCGGCTCCGCAGCTTTTCGGCCCTCGTCACGATGATGCCGTCAGCCTCGGGAACAGCGGGGCACCCTTCTCCACGGGCAACCCGCCCGGGTAGCCGCCCCAGGCCGCGGCCTCCGGCAGGCGAGCCTCGTCGGGCCGGCCCTCGAGGCCGATCCGCCGCCAGATCTCCGCTGGCGCACGGGTGAGGGCGGGGCCGGCCAGCACCGCCACCAGGCGCAGGACCTCGAGCGCGTCGCCCAGCACGCCGTCGACATCGGGGCCGGGCTCGGCCTTCCAGGGCTCGGTGGCCTCCAGCAGGGCGTTGGCCTCCCGGATCAGGCGCCAGGTGGCCTCCAGCGCCACCGACGGCTGGGTGCTGGCCCAGGCCTCGGCGGCCTCGGCGACGACCTGGGCGGCGACCGCAGCGAGCGGGCTGTCGGGCCGCGGGGCGGGACCGATGCCGTCGCACTTCTTGCCCACGACGGTGGCCACCCGGCTCAGCAGGTTGCCCAGGTTGTTGGCGAGGTCGGCGTTGTAGCGCCCGACCATGCCCTCGTAGGAGAAGTCGCCGTCGGGCCCGAAGGGGGCGTCGCGCAGGAACTGGTAGCGGAAGCCGTCGACCCCGAACTCCTCGACCAGATCGGCCGGGAAGATCTGGTTGAGGGCCGTCTTGGACATCTTCTCGCCGCCCACCAGCAGGTAGCCGTGGATGTGGAGGTGGGCTGGCGGGGCCTCGCCGGCGGCGAGCAGCATGGCCGGCCAGTAGACCGCGTGGAACCGCAGGATGTCCTTGGCCAGCAGGTGGTGGACGTGGGGCCACCAGGCGGCGAAGCGCTCCGGATCGCTCCCGTAGCCGATCGCCGTCGCGTAGTTGATGAGCGCGTCGTACCAGACGTAGAAGACCTGCTCGGGATCCCACGGGACCGGGACGCCCCAGTCGATCGAGCTCCGGCTGATCGAGATGTCGCGCAGGCCCTGCTTGATGAGCCCGATCGCCTCGTTGCGCTTCCCCTCTGGACCGACGGCATCGGGGTTGGCCGCGTACCAGTCGAGGAGGGGCTGCTCGAACGCGGACAGCCGGAAGAACCAGTTGTCCTCCTCGAACCACTCGACGGGGCGGTTGTGCACGGGGTCGAGACCCGGGCCGCCGTCGGGGTTCGGGAGCAGCTCCTCCTCGGCGTAGTACGCCTCGCAGGCCACGCAGTACCAGCCGGCGTAGGAGGAGCGGTAGATGTGGCCGTTGTCGTAGACCTGCTGGAGGAACCGCTGCACCGCCACCCGGTGGTCGTCGTCGGTGGTGCGGATGAAGCGATCCGGGACGATGTCGAGGAGCTGCCAGGTCTCGGCGAAGCGGGCCGAGGTGGCGTCGGCCTGCTCCTTGGGGGTGATGCCGTTGGCATCGGCGGCCCGGGCGATCTTGAGGCCGTGCTCGTCGGTGCCGGTGAGGAAGTAGACGTCGTCGCCGACGAGGCGGTGCCACCGGGCCAGGGCGTCGGCGGTCACCGTCGTGTACGCGTGCCCGATGTGGGGCACGTCGTTCACGTAGTAGATCGGCGTCGTCACGAAGTAGCGGTCGGGCACCGGGCCACCCTAGCGACCACCTCCTGACCTGCTCACGGTCGAATCGGCCACCAGATCGAGGCGGGGCGGGTCCCGACGGGCCCGCAGATCGGCGATCCGTTCGAGCTCGCGCTCGAGCTGGCGCCGCCGGGTGCCGGCGAGGTCCTCCAGGCCGCGGTGGGCCGTGTCGAACCGCTTGGCCACCAGGTCGAGGGACTCGGTGAACCGCACCCACTGCGCCTCGAACCCCGCCAGGTGCTCGAGGAGCTCGTCCGACGCACGGGAGAGGGCGTGGGCCTCGACCGACTGGCGGATCACCCCGAGGACGGCGACCAGCGTGAACGGCGAGCACAGCACCACCCGGTGGTGGAGGGCGACGTCGCCCAGCTGGGGATCCAGCTCGTGCACCGCGCCGTAGACGGCCTCGTTGGGGATGAACAGCAGCACGTGGTCGACGGTGAC
>CAZUYW010000256.1:0-2552 GCA_964624775.1 uncultured Iamiaceae bacterium | reverse complement strand
AGGCGCAGCACGTCGTCGGCCAGGCGCTCGCCCCACTGGCCGCGCGCCTTGGGGCTGGCCAGGGCCTCGCGGAGGTGCGCGGTGGTGTCGGCCAGGGATGTGGTGGCCCGCACCGCCTCGGCGAGCCCCGCCGACAGCGAGCCGGCCTGGCTCGCCTGGCGCTCCCCGAGGCCGTGGACCAGATCGGCCACGCGGTCCAGCTGGTGGCGCACCTCGGCCCGGTGCTGCTCGAGCAGGGCCGGCGTGTCACCGGCGGGCGCCGGCGCCCAGGCGCCAGCACCGGCACGCACGATGAGGCCGACCACCACGGCCCCGGCGAGGGCGGCGGCGATCACGGCGATGGCGACGAGCACGGGTGACATGGCGCCATCATCCCCAGGGGCACCGACAACGAAGGCCGAGGTGCGCGATCGGCGACCGAGCGCGGACCATCATCGGTGGGCCGGCGCTGTGCCAGAGAGGGGCCTTCCATGCCGACCGTCATCGCATCTGATCTGGCGCGCATGCGCGACCAGCTGTTCCTCGACGGGCCGACCGCCGGGGCCAAGCGCAGCCGGTTCTGGATCCTGCTCGTCGCCGCGTCGATCATCGCCACCGCAGGGGTCATCGGGGACTCCACCGCCACGGTGATCGGCGCCATGATCGTCGCCCCGCTGATGACGCCGATCCTCGGGATCGTCCTGGCCATCGTCCTGCCGGACCGGGCCAACCTCGTGCGCTCGCTCGCCCTCGTCATCGTCGGCGCCACCCTCGTGGTCGCGATCGCCTGGCTGATCGGGTCGATCATCCAGGTGCCCGTGCTCGAGACCACGAACACCCAGGTCGCGGCGCGCGTCTCGCCGCGGCTCATCGACCTCCTCGCCGCCCTGGCCACCGGCGCGGTGGGTGCCTTCGCGCTCTGCCGCGCCGACATCTCCGACACGCTCCCCGGCGTCGCCATCGCCATCTCGCTCGTCCCGCCCCTCGCCGTGGTGGGCCTCACGCTCGAGTCCGGGGCACCGGATCAGGCGCGCGGCGCCCTGCTGCTGTTCGTCACCAACGTCGTGGCGATCCTGGCATCGGGGATCGTGGTGATGGTGCTGCACCGGGTCCACCGGCTCGCGGCGACCGAGCAGCCCGCGGCCGGCGCCGACGCGGTCGTGCACCGCCGTCGCGCCACCCTGGTCGTGGCCGCGCTGGTCGTGGCCGTGTGCGTCCCCCTCGCGGCCACCTCCACGGTGGTGGGGCGGACCACGGTGAACGAGCACCGGGTGCGGCGGGTCGCCGATCGCTGGGCCGAGCGCGGGGACTGGTCGGTCATCGAGGTGACCACCGCCCAGGGCCGGGTGGTCGTGGTGCGCGCCGTCGGGGCCGGCGATCCGCCGGACACCAAGCAGCTCCGGCGGGACCTCGACGAGGCCGGCCTCGGCGACGTGGACGTCGACGTCGAGCTGATCCCCGAGATCAGGGCGTCCCTGCCGGGCCACTGACGTCGCCGGGCGGGCGGAACAGGGCCCGCACCGTCGCCAGCACCTCGTCGAGCATCGTCGGCGTGAGCCGCCCCGTGAACGTGTTCTGCTGGCTCACGTGGTAGCTGCACACGATGGTGCGCTCACCCACCGGCACGACGACGCCGTGCCCGAACCGGGGCCGGGGCCGCAGCCCGAGGTAGGCGGCCAGGCCCTCGTAGGCGAAGCCGCCGAGGGCGAGGAAGACCTGCGCATCGGCGAGCAGGGCGAGCTCGCGGTCGAGGAACGGCCGGCACGCGTCGCGCTCGGCGGTCGTGGGCTTGTTGGCCGGCGGCGCGCAGCGCACGGGCGCGGTGATCCAGGCGTCGCGCAGCACCATGCCGTCGTCGACCGACGTGCTGTCGGGTTGGGAGGCGAACCCGGCCCGGTGCAGCGCGGCGTACAGGAAGTCGCCCGAGCGGTCGCCGGTGAACATCCGGCCCGTGCGGTTGGCGCCGTGGGCCGCCGGCGCCAGGCCCATGATCACGAGCCGGGCGCGCGGGTCGCCGAACCCCGGCACGGGGCGGGCCCAGTACACCTCGTCGCGGTAGGCCGCCCGCTTCTCCTCGCCCACCTGCTCGCGCCAGGCGACCAGGCGCGGGCAGGCCCGGCAGGCCACGACGTCGGCTCGGAGGCGTGCGAGGTCATCCACGCCCCCGACGGTAGGTTGGGCCGACCCATGGCACCCGCACGCACTCCCCGCAAGGCCCCGCCCGAGCACACCCTCGTGCTGCTCGTGCGCCACGGCCAGACCCCCACCACCGGCGCCACCCTCCCGGGGCGGGCACCGGGTCTGCACCTCGCCGACACCGGCCGGGCCCAGGCCGAGGCGGTCGCCGCCCGCATCGGCGCCCTGAAGGCGGTGGCGGCCGTCTACGCCTCGCCGCTGGAGCGCACCCGCGAGACCGCCGCACCGATCGGGAAGGCCACCGGCAACCGCGTCCGGACCGACAAGGGCCTGCTCGAGTGCGACTTCGGCTCGTGGACCGGCGCCAAGCTCGGCGACCTGCGCAAGAGGCCCGAGTGGCAGACGGTCCAGCGCTACCCGAGCGGGTTCCGCTTCCC
>CAZUYW010000255.1:0-4685 GCA_964624775.1 uncultured Iamiaceae bacterium | reverse complement strand
CCGTAGATCTGGATGAACTCCCAGCCCAGCTCGGTCTCGACCCGCTCGATCGTGCGCGTGGGCGGCGGGGCGCCGGCCACGACCATCCGCGTGCGTCCGGCGCCGGGGACAGGGCCGTCCCAGGTGGCGGCGGCGTCGAGGATCATGGCCACGACGGCGGGCGCGCCGCACAGGAGGGTGACACCGTGCTCGTCGACCCGGCGCAGGATCTCGACGCCGTCGACCTTGCGCAGCACGACCTGGCTCGCACCCATGCCGGCGGTGGCGTAGGGCATCCCCCAGCCGTTGCAGTGGAACATCGGCAGCGTGTGGAGGTACACGTCGCGGTCGCTCACGCCGGCCTGCCAGCCGAAGGTGGTGGCGTTCAGCCACAGCGAGCGGTGGGTCTGCTCGACGCCCTTGGGCCGGGCGGTGGTGCCGCTCGTGTAGTTGATCGTGGCGGTGGCGTCCTCGTCTGGCGTCCACGGCTCGGGCTCGGTGTCGGCCGCGAACAGGACTTCGTCGCTCTCGGCGCCGATCACGAACCGGTGCTTCGCGGTGACGCCGGCGAGCTGGTCCTCGAGCTCGGGGTCGACGAGGAGGACCGACGCCCCGCAGTGGCCGACGATGTACTCCACCTCGGCGGCGGCCAGGCGGAAGTTGATCGGCACGAAGATGCGGCCCGAGCCCGACACGCCGAAGAACGAGGTGAGCAGCCGGGCCGAGTTCTGCGACACCATCGCCACCCGCTCGCCCCGGCCGATGCCGAGCCGGTCGAGGGCGGCCGCCTGGGCGGCGGCGGTGGCCGCGAGCTCCCCGTAGGTCCGCGCCCCCCAGGACGCCGCGGGCTGGTCGGGCTCGTCCACCACGCCGATGCGATCGGGGTAGACGGTCGCGGCTCGATCGAGGAAGTCGCGAACGGTGAGTGGCACGCGCATGGCTGCCTCCGGAACTGACGGCGAACGGTGAGGCGTCGGCCCGCAGACCGACGGCGGCACCCTAGGCCAGCTGCCATCATGCGGGGGACGACGACCCGGGGGACCGACGATGCCAGCAGGGGACCGCACCACGCCCGACGCCACCGAGCCGACCGCGCTCGACCGGCGCTCCTTCCTCGGCCTGCTGGGCGCCGCCGGCGCCACCGCCGCCGTGGGCGGGGTCGGGGCCTCGACCGCCGGGTGGCTCGGGTCGGGCGCGCTGCCCGCCGGGGCCGCACCCACCGTCGACCCCGCCTTCCCCTTCGGCATCGCATCGGGCGACCCGCTGCCGGACGGCACCACGATCTGGACCGCGGTCGACGGCACCGCGGACACCGGCGGCGGCGTCGAGGTGACGTGGGAGGTCGCGTCCGATCAGACCTTCGCGCTCGTCCTGGCGACGGGCAGCGGCCTCGCCACGGCGGCGCGGGACCACACCTTCCGTGCGCTCGTCGGGGGGCTCCAGCCCGACACCTGGTACGCGTACCGCTTCACGTACGGCGACCACACGAGCCGCACCGGCCGCCTCCGCACCGCGCCGGCGCCCGATGCCTCGCCCGACGAGCTCCGCTTCACGTTCTGCTCGTGCCAGCAGATCACCGCCAGCTACTACGTGGCCCACGCCGCGATGGCCGCCGAGGACCTGGACTTCGTGATCCACTACGGCGACTACGTCTACGTCTCCGACGGCGGCACCATCACGCTGGAGGACTACTGGGGCGTCTACCGGCGCTTCAAGGCCAACCCCTGGCTGCAGGAGCTGCACGCCACCGTCCCGATGGTCGCGATGTGGGACGACGGCGAGTTCGTCAACGGCATCGACAAGACCCTCGATCCCGCCCGCCTCGACGCCGCCCGCCAGGCCTGGTTCGACTACCTGCCCTTCGACCGGCCCGACGACGATCCGAACCGCACCTACCGGCAGATCGCATGGGGTGACCTGGTCGACGTGCTCATGCTCGACGTGCGCACCCACCGGGACAAGCTGATCGACGCCAACACCTTCGACACGCTGCTCCCCACCACCGACACCGCCCTCCCGAGCGGCGCCGCCATCTTCGAGGAGGGCCGGTCGAGCCTCGGGGCCACGCAGAAGGCGTGGTTCCTCGACCGCCTCACCACGAGCACCGCCCGCTGGCGCCACATCGGCACCGGCTACCCGTTCGTCGCCCTGCGCCTCGAGGACTACGACACCCCCGAGGCGCGCGCCAACCCGCCCGAGGGCTTCCACGTCAACGGCGGCAAGTACCTCTCCACCGAGCAGTGGGACGGCTACTGGGCCGAGCGCCGCGAGATCATGGACACGATCGCGGACGAGTGCATCGAGAACGTGGTGATCACGAGCGGCCACACCCACATCTACTTCGCCTCGGGCATCCGCCCCGACTACGACGACCTCGAGGGCTCGCCGGTCGTGGCCTGGGAGTTCACGACCGGATCGCTGACGGCGGACCCCGACGCCCGCGAGCAGTACTTCCCCGACCTCCCGCCCGACGAGGCCGAGCAGCAGATCCACGGGCTCGAGGCGGCCTTCCTCGCCCTCAACCCCCACGTCGACTACATCGACCTGCTGAACCAGGGCTACGGGCTGGTGTCCATCACCCGCGATCGCTGCCAGGTCGACTTCCGGGTGATCGACACCTACGACGAGGCCGCGACCCCGACCACCAAGAAGACCTACCGGGTGGCCGCCGGCGTGCTGCCCGACTCGGCAGACTGCCATCCCGACGAGGTGCCACCGACGACGGTGCCCACCACGACGACCACCACCCCGACCGCACCCGGCGCCGACGCCGTGGACGGCACCGCGAGCTACACCGGCTGAGGCCGGCAGGAGGACCCCCATGCGCATCGGCATCTTCACCGGCAGCCCGAGCCTCGAGCACATCCGGGCCACCGCCCGCCAGGCCGAGGCGGACGGCTTCGACTCGTTCTGGCTGCCCCAGGTGTTCGACGTCGACGCCCTGGGCGCCCTCACCCTGATCGGCGCCGAGGTGCCGCGGATCGAACTGGGCACCGCGGTGGTGCCGACCTTCACGCGCCACCCGATGGCGCTGGCGAGCGCCGCCCTCACCGCATCGGCGGCGAGCGGCGGCCGACTCACCCTCGGGATCGGCCTCTCCCACCAGATGGTGGTGGAGCACATGTGGGGCTACTCGTTCGACAAGCCGGTCCGGCACATGCGCGAGTACCTGGAGGCGCTCGGCCCGCTCCTCGCCCAGGAGGACGCCCACGTCGACGGCGAGGCGTGGACCGCGCACGGCGGCGTGCGGGTCACCGAGGCCGGCGCGGTGCCGGTGCTGGTGGCCGCCCTCGGCGAGAAGATGCTCGGCCTCGCCGCCCGCCTCGCGTCGGGCACCGTCACCTGGATGACCGGACCGGCCACGCTCGCCGACCACACGGTGCCGACCCTCCAGGCGGCCGCGGCCGCCGCCGGCACCGGCGACATGCGGGTGGTGAGCGCGCTGCCCGTCGCGGTGACCGACGATCCGGATGCCGCCCGCGCCCGCTGCGCCACCATCTTCGAGGTCTACGGGATGCTGCCGTCGTACCGGGCCATGCTCGACCGCGAGGGCGTGGCCGGACCGGCCGACGTCGCCCTGATCGGCTCCGCCGCGGAGGTCGAGGCGGGGATCGGTCGCATGCGCGACGCGGGGGTCACCGACTTCGTGGCCGTCGAGTTCTGCACCGACGAGCCCGAGGCGACCGCCACGCGCGAGCTGCTGAAGGGCCTGCTCTGACCCCATCCCGCCGCCGAGGCTATTGACACTCTGAGTGTCAGTACCTAGCGTCGTCGGCATGGCAGCCGACCACACCTTCCCGTCCGACGAGGTGCTCGCCTCGCTCGCCGAGCGCGCCGCCGGCGGCGACGACGCGCCCGTCGTCATGCTCAACCTCAACACCTACAAGCCGCTCGCCGAGTACGCGGATGGCCGCGCGACCGACGGCATGACCGGCCGCGAGGCCTACCTCCAGTACGGCCTGGTCGCCTACGGCGCCATCGCCCAGGTCGGCGGGGCCATCCTGTGGGCCGCCGACTGCGGCACGCCGGTCATCGGCTGCGAGCACGACGCCTACGACGAGGTCGTCGCCGTCTGGTACCCGTCGATCGCGGCCTTCCTCGCCCTCGAGGACGTCCCCGGCTACCGCGACGCGCTCGCCCACCGCGAGGCGGCCATCGAGCGGGCGTCGCTCATCCCGTGCCCCGGCGAGGCCGAGCCCGTCCTGCGCAACCCCTGGGGCTGACCGGCCCGCAGGCCGGCCGCGGGTGGGTCAGCGCGCGGTCCAGCCGCCGTCGACTGCGAGCGTCTGGCCCACCACATAGGTCGACGCGTCCGAGCACAGGAACAGCAGTGCACCGTCGAGCTCGTCGTCGCGGCCCTCGCGGCGCAGCGGCGCGTTGCGGGCCACGTAGGCCTCCGAGGCCTCGTCGCCCCACATGTCGGCGGTCATCTCGCTCGGGAACCACCCGGGCGCGATGGCGTTGACCCGCACCCCCTTGGCCGCCCACTGGGCGCCGAGCTCGCGGGTGAGGTTCACCACGCCGCCCTTCGAGGCGCAGTACGACGCCTGCTTCACCGGCGTGCCCGCCACCAGGCCGAGCATGGAGGCGATGTTGACGATGGCACCGCCGCCGCCCGCCACCATCGGCCGGAAGGCGAGCTGGGCCAGGAGGAAGGTGGCGTTGAGGTTCACGTCGACCACCCGGCGGAACTCGTCGAACGACTC
>CAZUYW010000254.1:0-4720 GCA_964624775.1 uncultured Iamiaceae bacterium | reverse complement strand
ACCGCCCCGGCCAGCACCGGCGGCTCGGCGATCACCGGCTACGTGGTCACGCCCTCCATCGGCGCGGTCGCCCTCGATCCGGTCACCTTCAACTCGACGGCCACCACCCAGACCGTGGCGGGCCTGGTGAACGGCACCACGTACTCGTTCACGGTCGCCGCGGTGAACGGCGTGGGCACCGGCGCATCGAGCGCGCCGTTCGGGCCGCTCACGCCCTCGACGGTGCCCGGCGCGCCGACCGGCGTCACCGCGGTGCGCGGCGACGCCCAGGCGACGGTGTCCTGGGTCGCCCCCGCGGACGACGGCGGGGCTGCGATCAGCGGGTACGTGGTCACGCCCTACATCGGCGCGTCGCCCCAGTCGGCCTCGACGTTCGACACCAGCGCGACCACCCAGACCATCACCGGCCTCAGCAACGGCACGGCGTACACGTTCAGGGTCGCGGCCAAGAACGTGGCCGGCACGGGTGCGGCCAGCGCGGCCTCGGCGCCGGTGACGCCCGCCACCGTGCCGGGTGCGCCGACCGACGTCAGCGGGGTCCGGGGCAACGGCCAGGTCACGGTCTCGTGGACCGCGCCCGGCTCGACGGGGGGATCACCGATCACCGGCTACATCGTCACGCCGTACCTCTCGGGCGTGCCCCAAGCGGCGACGACCTTCGACTCCACGGCCACCACCCAGACGGTCACGGGCCTCGCCAACGGTGCCGCCTACACGTTCACGGTCGCGGCCAAGAACGCGGTGGGCACCGGCGCCCAGAGCGCCCTGTCCGCGTCGGTGACGCCGGCCACGGTGCCCGGCGCTCCGACCGGCGTGGTCGGCGTGGCCAGCTCGGGTGAGGTCGAGCTCTCCTGGACGGCGCCCGTCGCCACCGGTGGCCTGCCCATCACCGGCTACCGCGTCACGCCGCGGATCGCCGGCGTCGACCAGGCGCCGCACACCTACCCGACCGCCGCCACCACCCAGATCGTCGGCGGCCTGACCGACGGCACCGCCTACACCTTCGTGGTCGCCGCGATCACCGACGCCGGGACGGGGGCCGACTCGGCGCCGTCGGCCGCCATCACCCCTGGCGACCCGTTCGCGCCGTTCGCGTCCTGGGACGCCATGGTGAAGCGCTTCTACCAGGACCTGCTCGGGCGGGCGCCCAGCGCGTCCGAGCTGACGAACTGGACCAGCCAGCTCGCCAACGCCTCGATCACACCCGGCGGGGTGGTGGCCGCCCTGCGCACGGACCCGGACCACATCGGCAACGTCGACCCCGTCACCCGCCTGTACCGGGCCTACTTCCTGCGCATCCCCGACAAGGGCGGCCTCACCTACTGGATCGCCCAGCGCCGGGCCGGCAAGTCGCTCAACGCCATCTCCGACACGTTCGCCGCGTCCAACGAGTTCAAGAACCGCTACGGCACGCTGTCGAACAAGGCGTTCGTGGAGCTCGTGTACCAGAACGTGCTCGGCCGCCCCGGCGAGGCGTCGGGCGTGGCCTACTGGACGAGCCAGCTCGACCTCGGCAAGAAGACCCGCGGCCAGGTGATGGTCGGCTTCTCGGAGTCCAACGAGTACAAGAACAAGCAGACGAGCGAGGTCACCGTCTCGGTGCTCACGATCCTCATGCTCGGTCGGGCGCCGACGGCGCAGGAGTTCGCCGAGCAGGTCGCCGCGCTCGACGACGCGACCCTCACCCCGGCCCTGCTCGCCACCCAGATCATCCAGAGCCCCGCCTACGCCGCCCGCGTGGGTTGACCCGTCCCGATCCATCGCTGGCGGCGCGGGGGAGGGAGGTCCCCCCTCCGCTACGTTCTTCCTCGTCGAGCCACCCGGGCCTCGGCAGAGGAGTTGATCATGGCGGCGCACGCACGTGGCGGACGGTGGAGCGGGCGGGCCGTGGTCGTCCTGGTGCTGACCGTGCTCGCATCCGCGATGTCGCTGGTCGAGGCCGCTCCGGCCGTGGGGTCGGGCATCACCACCGCCACCCTGTCGTCCTTCGGGGACATCGTCGTCCACGACGCAACCGGCCGGGTCTTCGTGTCGGGCGACGACGAGGTGATCGCCTTCGACGCGGCCGGCACCCAGGTCGGGGTGGTCAACGATGTCTTCGGGGCACGGGGTCTTGCGTTCGCCGGCGGCTTCTTGTGGGCGGCGGAGACCAGTGCAGCCGCCATCGCCAAGATCGATCCCTCCACGCTCGCCAAGGTCGGGGAGTACCCGGCCGGCGGCACCATCGGACGGAAGCTCGCTGCGGTCGGCGGGGCCGTGTTCTTCGTCGTGGAAGACACCACGCACAAGCTCCGGTCGCTGAACCCCCTCGACGGCGCGATCACGGCCAGAGGAGACGTCAGCAGCAGCGGCGTGGTCGCCATCCCCGGCGCCGCTGACCGGTTGCTCGTCGGCGATTCGGGCAGCAGCCCCTTCCAGGCCGCGCTCTACGACGTCTCGGCCAACCCGGCGGTGTCGCTCGGGGCGGTGCCCTTCGGTCACGCCGGCAGCCTCTTCGACGTGGCGGCCAGCGACGCCGGGACCTTCGTCACCGCCACGGGGGCGCCCTACGAGTTCCCCGAGTACTCGCTCACCCCGGAGGGTGGGTTCCTGCACCGCACGGGGGTGGAGTACCCGGGGTCCCCGTACCCCAACGGCGTGGCGTACTCGCCGGGAGCCGGCGGGGTCTTCGCTGGCACCCTGAACTCGGACGATCAGATCTCGATCGCACGGCGGGGCGTGCCCAGCGCGACCCACCTGATCGACCTGCCGGCGGATCCCCTGCCTGCAGCGGTGGCGCTCACCGCCGACGCGTCCACCGTGTACGCCGTGCTGCGCGGCACCGCGCCCGGGCAGGTGCGCCTGTTCAGCCAGTCGTTGGCGCCCACGCTGGATGGCCTGACGGTCACCACCCTGGCCGCGGGGCAGATCGTTCGATCGATCGTGACCGGGACGGGGCTTGGGTCGATCGCGTCGATCACCTTGGGTGGGCACCCGGTCCAGTTCGCCCACGACGGCCCGGGTCGCCTCGTGCTCGATGTGTCCACATCGCTGCCGCCCGGCCCGGCGACGCTCGAGTTCGTCGGCCCCTTCGGCAACCTGAGCGCCCCCGTCACGGTGCTCGGCGCCACGACCGGCACCGTCGCCGGGACGGTCACCGATGGCGGCCTGCCTGCCCGAGGGGTCCAGGTCCGCCTCGACGGGCCCGACGGCGTGCGGACCACGACATCAGCGGTGGACGGCACGTGGTCCCTAGCCGGGGTGGCGGCCGGGCCCCACCAGGACCTGACGGTGACCGATGGTGACCGCACCGTGCACCTCTGGGACCGCACGCTCGGCGAGCCGGCACCGTGGACGCTCGACGTCGACCTGCTCGACCCACCCCCGGCGTCGGCCGAGGTGCGTCGGTACGCCCTGCCCCCGGGCGCCGTGCGACGGACCGTGAGCGACCCTGCGTCAGGGGACGTGTTCGTGGCGGTGGGGGACGAGGTCGTCGTGTTCGACAGCCGTGGCCGTCTGCTCGGGCGCGTCCACGACCAGTGGACCGCGAGCGACCTCCAGGTGGTCGGCACGAAGCTGTACGTGATGCTCCACCATGCCGGACGCGTCTCGCGGATCGACATCCCCACCCTCGCCGTCGATCGCACGTTCAAGCTGCGGCGCGCCAACACCGGCTCGCTGGCGGTGACCGGCAACCGCATCCACTTCACCGACGGGGACGATCAGTGGACCTCGATCGCCTCCTTCGACCTCACGACCGGCGCGGTGAAGGACGAGGTCGCGACCCAGTACACGCCGGAGTACGCCCCGGTCCAGGGCGCCCCGCAGTCGTTCATCTCCTTCGAGGTCGGGCTCTCGTCGTCGAGGGTCGTCAACTGGAACGCGGCATCGGGCACGATCGAGCACGTCGGCGAAGCGCCGTTCTCCACCTTCGGCACCGATCCGAGTGACTTCGCAGCATCGAGCAGCGCCCAGCGTGCATGGAACGCGTGGGGCACCGAACTCGATCTCGCCACGATGCAACCGACCGGTGTGTCCTACCCGTTCGGCCATGCCGGAGGGGCCGTGGCCTGGTCCGCCGGGCACGGCGGCGTGGTCGCGCTCGGTGATGTGGCGATGCGCAAGGGAACCCCCAAGGCCTCGACCCAGCTCGCGGGGATCCCCGCCCGTCGCTCCCTCGCGCTCGATGCGGCCGGCGACCACGCGTACACGGCGACCGAGGCGGGCGAGTTCGTCGTCACCGACCTCGGGCCGGCCATCTCGGCCCTGGGCCCGGCGCCTGAGGTGGGCCAACCGGGCGTGGTGACCATCGCCGGCGTCGGTCTGGGCTCGGTGACCAAGGTCTCGGTCGACGGCGGTCCGGTCAGCTTCGCCAAGATCGACCCCACCGAGCTCACCATGAACGTGCCTGGACTTGCGGCGGGGCTCCACGAGGTGACCGTGACGACACCGTGGGGGACGTCCTCGCCGATCGGCCTGCAGGTCGGCCCGGTGCTCGGCGATCGGGCCAGCGCGCCCTTTGCCAGCTGGGTGCGCTTCGTGAAGCGCCAGTACGCCGACCTGACCACGGTGGTGCCGAGCGACGTCGACCTGCACAGCTGGGTCGCCGCGCTCGGCGAAGGTTCGGCGACCAAGGGCGACCTGGTCGCGGCCCTTCGTCGGGGCGCCGACAACACCACCAACGTCGACCCGACCGCACGGCTCTACCGCGCGTTCCTCGGTCGCGCGCCCGACGCGTCTG
>CAZUYW010000253.1:2474-4733 GCA_964624775.1 uncultured Iamiaceae bacterium | reverse complement strand
GTCTCGGCGAGCTGGCGGATCGTGAGGTCCTCGCCGGTGCCGACGTTGACGTGGCCCTCGCCGTCGTAGGTGTCCATCAGGTGGACGCAGGCGTCGGCCAGGTCATCGACGTGGAGGAACTCGCGGTACGGCGTGCCCGAGCCCCACACCTCGACCTCGGTGACGCCGGCCTCGCGGGCATCGTCGAACTTGCGCATCAGCGCCGGCAGCACGTGGCTGGAGGTGAGGTCGAAGTTGTCGTTCGGCCCGTACAGGTTCGTGGGCATGGCCGAGATGAAGTTGCAGCCGTACTGGCGGCGGTAGGCCTCGCACAGCTTGATGCCGGCGATCTTGGCGATCGCGTAGGCCTCGTTGGTGGGCTCGAGCGGGCCGGTGAGGAGCGCGTCCTCGGTGATCGGCTGGGTGGCCTCGCGGGGGTAGATGCACGAGCTGCCCAGGTACAGCAGCTTGGTCGCCTCGTGGAGGCGGCTCGCCTCCACGACGGTGGCGTGGATCATCATGTTGTCGTAGAGGAACTCCGCCGGGCGCGTGGAGTTGGCGAGGATGCCGCCGACCGTGCCGGCCACCAGGTACACGTAGTCCGGGCGGTTGGCGCGGAACCAGTAGTTGACCGCGGCCTGGTCGCGCAGGTCGAGCTGGTCCCGGGAGGCGGTGAGGATGTTCGTGTAGCCGGCGCCCTCGAGGCGTCGCACGATCGCGGAGCCCACGAGGCCCCGGTGACCGGCGACGAAGATCCGTGCGTCCTTCGGTTGCTCGCTCATGGCTGGCTCCTCGTGCGGCGACCCGTCCAGGTGGGTGCGCTCGCGCGCCCACACCATCGGCAGGTTAGGTGGACGGTTGAGCGCCCTGGGTGATGTCGAGCATGCGCTGGAGGGCCACCTTGGCCCACTCCGTCGTGACCGGATCGACCTCGATGCGGTTGAGGATCCGACCCTCCACGAGGTTCTCCAGGATCCACGCCAGGTGGGGTGCATCGATGCGGAACATCGTCGAGCAGGGGCACACGAGCGGGTCGAGCGAGACGACCGTCTTGTCCGGCGTCTCGGCGGCCAGGCGGTTCACGAGGTGGATCTCGGTGCCGACCGCGATCGTCGACCCGGCCGGGGCCGCCTCGACGGCTCGGATGATGAAGTCGGTGGAGCCGACCTGGTCCGCGATCGAGCAGACCTCGTGGCTGCACTCGGGGTGGGCGATCACGATCCCGTCGGGGTGCTCGGCCCGGAACGCCGCCACGTGGGCCGGGCTGAAGCGCTGGTGCACCGAGCAGTGGCCCTTCCACAGGAGGAACGTGGCCTCCTTGCAGTCGGCGCCGGTGAGGCCGCCGAGCTCGTGGCGCGGGTCCCACACGCGCATGTCGTCGTGGGTGTACCCCATGGCGATGCCGGTGTTGCGGCCGAGGTGCTGGTCGGGGAAGAACAGCACCTTGTCGCCCTGGGTGAACGCCCACTCGAGGATCTCCCGGGCGTTGGTCGACGTGCAGACCGCCCCGCCGTGCTCGCCCACGAACGCCTTCAGCGCGGCTGACGAGTTCATGTAGGTGATCGGGACCAGGCGATCGGTGTCGATCACCTCGCCCAGCGCCTCCCACGCCTCGGTGACCTCATCGAGGTCCGCCATGTCCGCCATCGAGCAGCCGGCGTTGAGGTCGGGCAGGACGACGGCCTGGTGGTCGGCGGTGAGGATGTCGGCTGACTCGGCCATGAAGTGCACGCCGCAGAACACGATGTACTCGGCCTCGGGGTGCTCCTGGGCCAGCACCGACAGGCGGTACGAGTCGCCGCGGGCGTCGCACCAGGTCATCACCTCGTCGCGCTGGTAGTGGTGGCCGAGCAGGAACACGCGGTCGCCGAGCGCCGCCTTGGCCCCCGCGATCATGGCGGCGAGGTCGTCGGGCGACGCGTCGCGGTACCGCTCGGGGAGGGGGGTCTGGAGCCTGAGCATGTGGGGGGACCTCCGATGAGGTGATGTCCTGCTTGTGGCCGGTGGGGGCAGCCTGGACGCCACGCCACGGGGATGTCGGCCACAGGACCGAGGGATGCCGGATTCCAGGCCGGCTGGGTCAGTGTAGGTGCCCGGGTGCGCCGAGCACTCCACCAACTCCGGGGGTGGTGCGGGCATTCCCGCCACGGTGGTGCTTCACGATCCACCAGCGGCGACCGATCCATGGGCCATGGTTGTCGCCATGCCGTCGCGCCCCGAGCCCGCCATCCGGCGCCAGCTCGTGCTCATGGCGCTGGTCGCGCTGGTGCTCGCCGGCGC
>CAZUYW010000253.1:0-2374 GCA_964624775.1 uncultured Iamiaceae bacterium | reverse complement strand
CCATCCGGCGCCAGCTCGTGCTCATGGCGCTGGTCGCGCTGGTGCTCGCCGGCGCCGTGGTCGGCGGGTGGTTCAACCGCAACTTCCTCTACCCGGACCCGGCGACGTGGCAGAAGGGTCGGCTCATCAGCGCGGCCTACGACCCGCCCGTCGACAAGGTCGGGCTCTACATGAACCAGGGCGACGGTCAGCTGTTCGCCGCCGAGGCCATGGACCCCCTGATGCGCCACCCCGAGCGGGTCGGCCTCGTGCCTGCGGAGCAGGCCTACCGCTACCAGCGGCCGCTCTACGGCTGGCTCGGCTGGGTCGGCTCGGGCGGTCGGCGCGATGACGTCGGGCTGGCCCTGATCCTCCTGACGATCGCCGCGACCCCGCTGCTCGTGGTGGCCGCCGGCGTCGCGTCGGTGCGGCTCGGCGGCTCACCGCTGTGGGGGATGGTCATGCTGCTCGCCCCCGGCGTGCTCGCCGACCTGTTGCGCTGCGGTCCCGAGATCCTCGGCACCGCGCTGCTGGCGTTCGGCATCGCGGCGTGGTTCGGGCCGAAGCGGCGGACCTGGCTCGCCGTCGCCCTGTTCGGCATCGCCGGGCTCGCCCGCGAGACGATGCTGCTGGTGCCGGCCAGCCTGCTCGCATCGGGCTGGTTCGTGGCCCGCCGGCGCGGCCGCCCGGCGCCGTGGGCGCTGCTCGGCGCGTTCGTCCCCTACGCCGTCTGGCTCGTGGTGCTGCAGCTGCGGATCGGGTCCCTGCCCAAGGGGTCCGTCGGCGGGCGCCTGTCCGTGGTGCCCTTCGCCGGGCTCGTGGGCGCGGTGGGGCAGTGGCAGGCCGAGGAGTGGCTCGCGCTCGGCGTGATCGCGGTGCTGGCGGCGAGCGCGCTCGCCCGATCCGGCTCCGGGCAGCTGCGCGTGCTCGTGGCGGCCCACGTCGCCCTCGCCGCGGTGCTGGGCACGCCCGTGTGGGTGCGCTACCTCGACTTCGGGCGGGTGCTGCTGCCGCTCGTGCTCGCGTCCGTGCTCGCCCACGCGGCGGCCACGCCGCGCCGGGTGCCCGTTGGTGACGGGGTCGCCGTCGCTGCGGGGGCGGACCAGATCGCCGCGCCGCAGGGGGCCCTCCATCCGGCAACCTAGGGACGTGGTCCAACGTCCCCCCGCCGGCTCGATCCCCGACGCGCCCGGCTCGTACCAGTTCAAGGACGCGCATGGCCGCGTGATCTACGTCGGCAAGGCGAAGTCCCTGCGCTCCCGCCTGTCGAACTACTTCCAGACGAACCTGCCCATCCGCACGGCGCAGATGGTGGCCACCGCCGAGACCGTCGAGTGGATCCAGGTGCGCAACGACGTCGAGGCGCTGCTCCTCGAGTACTCGCTGATCAAGCAGCACCGGCCCCGGTTCAACATCCGCCTGGTCGACGACAAGAGCTACCCGTTCCTCGCCGTCACCGTGTCCGACGAGTGGCCGCGGCCCATGGTGATGCGCGGCGCCCGCAAGAAGGGCGTGCGCTACTTCGGCCCCTACGGGCACGCCTACGCCATCCGCGAGACGCTCGACCTGCTGCTGCGCACGTTCCCGGTGCGCACCTGCTCGGACAACAAGTTCGGGCACCACGAGCGGCTCGGGCGGCCGTGCCTGCTGTTCCACATCGAGAAGTGCTCGGGGCCCTGCGTCGGTGAGGTCGACCACGAGCGCTACCAGGGCTACGTCGACGACCTGCTCCAGTTCCTGGAGGGCGACACCGACGAGGTCGTGCGCCGCCTCGACGCCGAGATGCGCGCCGCGGCCGAGGCCCTCGAGTTCGAGCGCGCCGCCCGGCTCCGCGACCGGCTCACCGCCGTCAACAAGGCCATCGAGCGCCAGCAGATGGTGGCCGACCGCAACGAGGACCTCGATGTGATCGGGGTGGCCGACGACGAGCTCGAGGCGGCCGTGCAGGTCTTCCACGTGCGCCACGGGCGGGTGGTCGGGCGCAAGGGCTTCGTGATGGACAAGGTCGAGGACCTCACGCCCCACGAGCTGACTGGCCGCATCCTCGAGGGCCTCTACGACGAGCCGCCGCCGATCGGCATGCCCAAGCAGGTGCTCGTGCCGTGGGACCCCGACGACCTCGACCTCTACCAGCGGTGGCTCTCGGACCAGCGCGGCTCCGCCGTCACCATCCGGGTGCCCCAGCGCGGCGAGAAGCGCACCCTCCAGGAGACGGTCACGAGCAACGCCAAGGAGGAGCTGGTGCGCCACCGGCTGCGCCGGGCGAGCGACCACAACAGCCGGGCCCGCGCCCTCAACGAGCTGCAGGACGCGCTCGGCCTGCCCGAGCCGCCGCTGCGGATCGAGTGCTACGACATGAGCCACCTCCAGGGCACCGACTACGTCGGCTCGATGG
>CAZUYW010000252.1:2808-4734 GCA_964624775.1 uncultured Iamiaceae bacterium | reverse complement strand
AGGAACATGGTGGTGCGCACCATGCCGGCGGACTCGGGCTGACGGGCCATGGCCTGGACGGCCTGGCCGACCAGGTAGCCGATGCCGATGCCCGGGCCGATGGCGCCGAGGCCATAGGTCAGAGCGGCGAGTCCCTTGTTGGTCAGTTCTGCGAGGAGCATGAGTCTCCTTGCCCTTTCTTGGTTTGGTGCTTGGTAATGGAGAAGGTGAGCGTCAGATCGCCGGGGCGATCAGTGCTCGTGGCTCTGGGCGGCGTTGATGTACACGCCGGTGAGCAGCGTGAACACGTAGGCCTGCAGGAAGGCGACGAACACCTCGAAGGCCGTGAAGAACACGACCCCGATGAACGGCAGCGGCGCCAGGACGACGTACCACTTGGCGACCATGAGGCCACTGGTGAGCACGGCGAAGGTGACGAGCAGGATGTGCCCGGCGAGCATGTTGGCGAAGAGACGGACCGTGTGGCTGAAGGGCTGCACGAGGAACTTCGACACGAACTCGATCAGCATCACGAGCGGCAGCAGCGCCACGGGCACGCCCGGCGGCACGAGGGCGTGCTTGAAGTAGCCGAACCCGTGGCTCTTGAAGCCGGCCCCGTGGTAGATGACGTAGCTCAGCAAGGCGAGGAACATCGGCAGGGCGATGCGGGCCGAGGCCGGCATCTGGAACATCGGGACGACCTCGAAGATGTTCGTGAAGAAGATGAACATGAAGAGGCTGAGCAGGTACGGGGTGTACTTGCGGCCCTCGGCGCCCATGGTCTCGACGGCGATGCCGTCCTCGATGAAGTCGACCGCCATCTCGGCGAGGTTCTGGGCGCCGCTCGGCACCAGGCGCTTCTTGGAGCCCAGGGAGAACAGCGTGATCGTGAAGATCACCGCGAACGCGTAGATCAGCACGACCTTGTTGATCTCGTACACCTGGCCGTCGGTTCCGAAGAACCCCGGCCAGTTGACGATGTGGCTCAGCGGCGGGAACTCGAGTGCGAGCACGCTCACGACTCCTCGGGAGTTGGCTTCAGGCCCGGGAAGGCCAGGGATGCGGATACGTAACGGGTCTCCCAGAACAGGAGGCCCAGGTGGGCGACGATCAGGGTGATGCCGAGGGGGACCTCGGCGACCCACGCCTGGTCGCGCACGGCGAGGACGGCCACGGCCACCAGCGCCATGCGCACGACGAAGCCGAACAGGCTGACGCCCATCAGCAGGCCGAGCGAGATGCGTGCCGCCCAGGTGAGCAGGGCGGCGGCGAGCAGGAAGTTGGCCATCACCAGCGCGGCGGCGTAGGCGACGGACGCGGCACCGGCGGTGCCCCAGCCGAGGTAGCCGACGAGGACGGCGACGGGCAGGGCGAGCAGGCCTCGCTTGACGAGGTCGCGGGCGACGTCGCGCTCGGGGGCGGGGCCGAGGTCGCGGGCGGTGATCACCGAGGGGGTCGCGGTGCTCATGCGCCGGTCTCCTTGTGGCGGTTCCACACGGCGCCCTCTTCGTGGGCCTTCATCTCGAGGTCGTAGCCGAGCCACAGCTTCACGGAGATGCCGACGAAGCCGAGCACGCTGAGCACGATGGTGAAGAGCGGCGTGGTGCCGATGATCTTGTCGGCGATGAAGCCGAGGCCGGTCATGAACACGACGGTGAGCGCGAGCTCCATGCCCCGGTTGTTCGCGGTGCCATAGCCCCGGTTGAGCTCGGGGTTGTAGTTCTTCGGCAGGAGCGGGTTCTTCGAGTACCGCACGTCGGGCACGTCGCCGCGGGTGGGCGTGCCGGGGGCATCGTTGCCCGTCGAGAGAGGCGTGCGGTCGCTCATCGGAGAAGGTGTTGCACAAGGGTGCAGATTGGCGTCAGCGTGATCGCCGTCACCGCTTGTGAATCGCTGCGCAATCTAGGGGAGGCCCCGGAGGGCCGCAAATCCTCAGGCCTCGGACGG
>CAZUYW010000252.1:0-2708 GCA_964624775.1 uncultured Iamiaceae bacterium | reverse complement strand
GCCCGGCGCACGATCGCGAACGCGGTGTCGATGATCGGCACGCCCATCACGATGAACGGGATGAACAGAGGGGCGAAGAAGAAGTACACCTGCCCGGAGAACTCGACGTCGACCTGGCCGCCCACGAGCATCGTGGCCGCGGCCATGAGGCCGCCGAGCATGAGCGCGCCGCCGTCGCCCATGAAGATCTTCGCCGGGTGCACGTTGTGGGGCAGGAAGCCCAGGCAGATGCCCGCGGTGATCAGCGCGATCAGCGGGCTCGGGTTGTCGGGGCCGATGACGGCGACGTCGGCTGTCGCCAGCTCGTGGCCGTAGAGGAAGAACGACCCGGCACCGATCGCCACGATCCCCGCGGCGAGGCCGTCGAGCCCGTCGATCAGGTTCACGGCGTTGGCCATGCCGAGCACCCACAGCACCGTCAGCAGCGGCGCGAGGTCCGGGCCCACCACGAACAGGCTGTCGGCGAAGGGCACCCGGAAGTACAGGAGGCTGACCCCGGCGAGGAACATGATCGAGCCGGCGAACACCATGCCCGCCGTCTTGGCCGGGGCCGACACGTCGCGCACGTCGTCGAGGGTGCCCACCGCGCACATCACCACGGCGCCCGCCGCCACGCCGAGCGGCAGCGACGAGCCCTCGAACATCGGCGCGAAGCCCTCGATCCGCCAGGCCACGACGAGGGCGAGCAGGAACCCGAGGAGGAGGGCGACGCCGCCGAGGTACGGGATGGGCTCGGCGTGGACCGCACGGTCGGTGACCGGGGCCAGCACGCCGAGCCGCCGGGCGACGACCTTGCAGATCGGGGTGAGCACGAAGGTGCCCACCACCGCGACCACGAAGACGATGACGTAGGCCGAGGTGGCGGGCATCAGCGGGACTCGGGGCCGCTCAGTCCGGGTACGGGGCGAACCGCGCGCACAGGTCGGCCACCTCGGCCCGCACCTGCGCCAGCACGGCGTCGTCCTCCCGGTGCACGAGCACCGTGTGGATCAGGCGGGCGATCTCGGCCATCTCGGCCGCGCCCATCCCCTGGGTGGTGACCGCCGGCGTGCCGATGCGCAGGCCCGAGGTGATGTAGGGCGGGCGCGGGTCGTCGGGGACGGTGTTCTCGTTGAGGCTGATGCCGGCCTTGTCGAGCGCGAGGCGGGCCTTCTTGCCCGACAGGTCCTCGTCGAAGCTGCGGAGGTCGACGAGCATGAGGTGGTTGTCGGTGCCGCCCGACACCAGGCGCAGGCCGTGGCCGGCCAGCGCCTCGGCGAGGGCGGCGGCGTTGGCCACGACCGCCTTGGCGTAGTCGGCGAACTCGGGCTGGGCGGCCTCCCGGAACGCCACCGCCTTGGCCGCGATCACGTGGTCGAGCGGGCCACCCTGCGAGCCGGGGAACACCGCCTTGTCGATCGCGGCCGCATGCTCCTCGCGGGTGAGGATGCAGCCGCCGCGCGGCCCGCGCAGGGTCTTGTGGGTCGTGAAGGTCATCACGTCCACGTACGGCATCGGGTTGGGGTGGACCCCGCCGGCGATGAGCCCGGCGATGTGGGCGGCGTCGAACAGGAACAGCGCGCCGACCTCGTCGGCGATCTCCCGGAACGGCTTGGGGTCGATGATGCGCGGGTAGGCGGTGGCGCCGGCCACGATCATCTTGGGCTGGTGCGCCTTGGCGAGGTCGCGGACCTGGTCGAAGTCGATGCGCTCGTCGCTCGGCGTCACGCCGTAGGAGACGAAGTGGTAGAGGATGCCGCTCGCGTTCACCGGCGAGCCGTGGGTGAGGTGGCCGCCCTGGTCGAGGCGCAGGCCGAGCACCGTGTCGCCGGGCTGGAGCAGGCCGAGGTAGACGGCCATGTTGGCGTTGGCACCCGAGTGGGGCTGCACGTTCGCGTGGTCGGCACCGAACAGCGCCTTGACCCGCTCGCGGGCGAGGTCCTCGGCGCGGTCGATGACCTCGTTGCCGCCGTAGTACCGCTTGCCCGGATAGCCCTCGCTGTACTTGTTGGTGAGGACGGACCCGGTGGCCTCCATGACCGCCGGCGAGGTGAAGTTCTCCGAGGCGATGAGCTGCACCGTGGAGTTCTGGCGAGCCCGTTCGTCGTCGATGATCCCGAAGAGCTCGGTGTCGCGGGAGGTGGGCCAGGTCATCGGTGATCTCCTTGGGGGGTGCCGCCGGCGCGCTCGGTGATACCGGGCACCAGCTGGTCGAGGTAGGCGTCGAGGGCGGCGCCGTCGGTGCCGAACGCGCCGATCTCGGCGAGCTGGTCGACGCGGCGCTGGTGGCGGCCGCCCTGGTACGGGGTCTGCAGGAAGCAGATGACGATCTCGTCGGCGAGCGCGGGGGCCACGATGCGCCCGCCGATCGACACGACGTTGGCGTCGTTGTGCTCCCGGGCCATGCGGGCCGTGTAGAGGTCGTTGCAGAGGGCGGCGCGCACGCCCGCCACCTTGTTGGCGGCGATCTGCTCGCCCTGGCCCGAACCACCCAGCACGATGCCGCGCTCGACGTCGCCGCGGGCCACGGCCCGGGCCACCGCGGCGCAGTAGGCCGGGTAGTCCACCGAGTCGGTGCCGTCGCAGCCCACGTCGACCACGGTGTGGTCGAGGCTGCGCAACATGGCGACGAGGTGGGCCTTCAGGTCGTAGCCGGCGTGATCAGAACCGATCGCGATCCGCATCAGGAGCTCCCGTGGGACGAGGGGGTGGCCACAGCATGGTCGTCG
>CAZUYW010000251.1:0-4757 GCA_964624775.1 uncultured Iamiaceae bacterium | reverse complement strand
CCCCCGCAGCACGCCTACGCGCCGCCCCCGCCTGCCTACGCGCCGCCGCCCGCACCGGCCTACGCGCCGCCTCCGCCGGCTGCTGCCCCCCAGGCCGGCCCGCCACCGGATCCCAACGCGCTCGGCGTCGCCGCGGCGCGGCTCACCCCGGGTGCTGGTGTCGCGGCGAAGGCCGCGCTCGCGGTCCTCGGTGCGGTGCTGCACGACGGTGAGCAGGTCCAGGGCCTCGCGGTCGGGCGGATCGAGGGCCACGACGCCGCGGTCGCGCTCACCGACCAGCAGGTGGTGATCGTCGACGATCGGCCCTGGCGCCCCGTCGTGGAGCGGCTCGATCTGGCGGCACCGCTCGAGGTGCGCGGCTGGCAGGACGATCGCTTCGCCAGCCTCACCTTCGTGCTCGGCGGCAACGAGCTGGTCGTCGACCAGATCGTCGACCGCGCCCTCGCCGTGGAGCTCGCCCAGGCCATCCGGGCTCGCATCGCACCCTGACCTGCACGTTTCGTCGCGGCGCAGACGTCGCGCTATGCTGGACCTCCCCGCGGACGTGGCTCAGTTGGTAGAGCATCACCTTGCCAAGGTGAGGGTCGCCGGTTCGAATCCGGTCGTCCGCTCGGAGCGAAACCCCCTGCTACGCAGGGGGTTTCGTCGTTTTCAGGCGGTGGCGCCTCGCTCACCCATCCGCGTTCTGATGCTGCATTTCGCAGATTCAGGAGTAGGCTTGGACCATGATCCTGGCCTGGCCGCTCGCGACGTCATCGGAGCTCGCCGGAGTGCTCCGACCTGGGGGGCACCTCCGGCCTGACTCGGCCCTGCGCGCGCTGCGAGACAAGGGACTACCGGCAGCGCCCATCAGCGTGGTCCCGAGATCTGGGCGTGGCGCCGACGGTCGCGTCGTCTGGTACTCGTCGCTCATGATCGATGTCGCCCGGTTGGTTCGGGCCGGTGACCTCGCCACGGCCGACGCCGCGCACGCAGCGGCAGCCAAGCTGGCCCGGCACCGAGCGGCAGGGTTCGTCGCCGAGTGGCTGGCCGAGCACGGCGGACCGGATCCAGACCCCGCGGACGTCGACCTCGGGACGGGGGGAGCACTCACCCGGCTCGCCACGTTGACGGCCTCGGCGCGCGGCCGGCTCCTCCCTGACCTTCGCGTCGAGACGATCGCTGGCCGGGTCACCGACCTGTCCGGTCGGATCGCCTTCGTCGTCGATGAGACGGGGCGGTCGTTGCCGGTCCCGGCTCCGTCCGGATCGCCGATGGCGTGGCCGGGTGCCCTCGTGGCGGTGGACATCGAGGATCTGTCTGGCGGCGCCACGTCGGTGTGGGTTCGTCCCGCATTCGATCCGGAGGCCGACCGGAACGAGCGGGTGCCTGGCGGTCCGCACCTCCTCACCCCGGCGGAACGGGAACGCCTCGCGCGCCCGGTCTCCACCACCCGGTGATCCTCCGGCGCTTCGATCCGGCGGCAGGCGACGTCGCTCGGCTCGCGCGGTTCACGTGCTCGACCGGGCAGCCGTTCGAGGACGAGGTCGAGTCGTGGATCAGGACGCAGGCGACCCTCTGGCTCAACGACATGCCTCGCACGGCCTTCCAGCGCCGACAGCTGGCATGCGTCGTGGAGGGTGACGACCTGGTGGCAGTCGCGGCATGGCAGGACATCGTCCGCGTCGACCTCGAGGGCATCTGGCTCGAGGTGCTTGCCGTTGCGTCCGACCACCAGCACGCTGGGCGGGGTCGACGTGCCTACGATCTCGTCGTCGAGCACCTCCGCACCGTCGAGCGGGACGGCGATCGCCTCGCGGGACTGGTCCACCGCGACAACGACCGGAGCAAGCGCCTGCTCCGCGCAGCCGGATGGGGCTTCGTGTCGCCCTCGGACCGCTACGAGCTTTGGGTCGGCATGCTCTGAGGCGCACCGTCGACGAGGTGCGAGGGGCCGCCCGGACCCGTCGGGACCCGGGGCGGTGGCGCGCCGGACCCGGCCGGCCGCGCAGCAGCACGGAGGGGATCTGCTGGTTTTCGGACTGAGTGGTCGGCGGGCGGATCGGCCTCGGGTGGCTTCGGGACGCCGAGCAGCTCGGCCGACGACACGTCCAGGGCCGCCGCCACCTTGTCGAGCGTGGACAAGGTGATGTTGCGCTGGGCCTCGATCGCGCCGACGAACGTGCGATGGATGCCCATCAGGTCGGCGAGGTGCTGCTGGGTGAGTCCCTTGGTGCGCCGCAGGCGCCGCATGTTGGCGGCGAGGAATTCGGTGGACGACATGGTGCTCCGATCGCTCGTGTGCATTCCGCTACCTATCGGGAGCTTCGTGCATGTCGTCATGGAATGCAACAGCACCATTTGGCCAGCCATGGGAGGTGTCGTGCGTGAGCGAGACGGTTGACAGGGCGCTACGTATCAGTACAGTCTTGGCTGCGAGAGGGACGTGAATCACGGGAGTTGTCGTGCGCCGTTTCCTTGTCGTCCTTGTCCTCGCCGCCGGTATGGCGTTCGTCGCCCGGCCTGCGGCAGCAGTCTCCTGGGGGCCGAACGCCACCTACTACGACGGGACGCGCCGGGCCACCGGGTGGGGGAGCTTCTACAACTCGGGTAACACCTATGCCCGCAATCACATCTCGGTGCGCGACGACCGACGGGACGGCAACACGGTCTACGGGTCGACGCGCTTCTTCTTCCTCGTCTACTCGTGCAACGTCTGGGGCGAGCAGTGCACGAACCGCTGGAAGGATGCCGGGCGGCTCTCGACCCCGGAGATCTCGAACACCACAGGCTCGTGGTACCACTCGAAGGCGCTCTGGTCATCGGGCTCGAGGGTGCGCGTTGCGACGCAGGCCTGTGCCCAGATGGGTTGGCCTGTGCCTGACAGTTGCGCGGCGTCTGCCATCCCGTCGTTCTCCTACTAGGCGGTGGCTGGGAACGACGCCCGGCTGACCGGCGTGCGGGCCCGGGGGCTCGCGGTGACCTTGGGAGGGCGGCGGGTCCTCGGACCGCTCGACCTCGACGTCGACGCGGGCGTCGTCGCGGTCGTCGGCGGCAACGGGGCCGGCAAGTCGACGCTGCTGCGGGCGCTGGCGGGGCTGGTCGCCACCGAGGGATCGGTCGAGGTGGGGCGTCCGATCGGGTACCTGCCGGCCGAGCCCCGGCTGGTGGGTCGCCACACCGTGGAGGACGCGGTGACCTACGCCGCGTGGTTGCAGCGGGTCCCGCCGGGCCCACGTGCGGCGGCGGTCGACGCGGCGCTGGACGCCGTCGACCTCCGCCGTCGGCGAGGTGCGCGCTGCGGCGCCCTCTCGACCGGGCTGGCCCGGCGGGTCGCGCTGGCCCAGGTGCTGGTCCACGATCCCCGGGTCCTGCTCCTCGACGAGCCGACCGCCGCGATCGACCCGGCGCACCGCCACGAGCAGCGTCGCCTCCTGCGCGAGCTGGGCGCCGGACGGCTGATCCTCGTGGCCACCCACCTCGCGGAGGACCTCGAGCTCGCTGCCACCGACATCCTCGTCCTGCGCGACGGGCACCTCGCGTGGCGCGGGTCGCCCGCCGAGCTGGGAGCCGCGGTCGACGCCACGGTCGGGCGAGATCGTGGTGAGGGGCTGCTCGAAGCCGCCCTGCGCGGCGTGGACCGGCTCGGAGCACCGTCGTGACGATCCGCCCCGACCCGATCGTTCGGCTGGGCCTCCGCACGAGCATCGGCAGGATCGCGGCACCGGCTCTCCTCCTCGTGGTCGCCGCCGACGTCGCCCTGCGGGGGCACCCCTGGCGGTGGGAGTGGAACTGGGCGATCTACCAGCTCGGCTTCGTCACGGTGTTCCTGGGCCCGCTGGCGGCGGGCCTCGGTGCGTGGGAGGGCCGCGACCTGGCCCGGCAGGCCCCGCTCGTCGACGCGAGCGGCGCCCGGCGCCGAGTCCTCGGGCTGGCCTGGTGCGGCCTCGCCGGCTGGGCGGCCGCCGCCTATGTCGCGGCGGTGGCGACCCTCGTGGCGGTGCTGGCGGTGACCGGCACCCTCGACGCGCCCGGGTGGCGCGCCCTTACCCCCGTGCCCGGCGTGGTCGCCGTCGTCGGCGCCTGGGCGGCCATCGGCCTGCGGCTCGGGTTCCGGTGGCCCCAGGCGCTGACGGCACCGCTCGCGGCCATCGGCGCGTTCGGGCTCACCCTCCTCGCCTTCGTCGACGCGCCGAAGCTCGTGCAGGTCGGTGGCGCGACGGCCGACCTGATCGGCCTCGAGCTGCGACCGTCCATCCAGCTGGGGCAGCTCGCCTGGTTCGCGGGGATCACCGGTGTCGCCCTGCTCGGCGCTGCGCCTGGCCGGGGCGCCCGGGCGTCGCTGGCGGTCGTGGTCGCGTGGGCCGCGCTCGTGGGCTCGGCTGCCTTCCTGCTGGCCGACGACGGCACGCCGTTCCGGTCGGTGCCGGTCGCGGTGGCCTGCGCTGGGACGCGCCCGCAGGTGTGCGTCGCCCGGCCCTACCGTCGCCGCCTGCACCACATCGAGCCCGCGCTCCGCCCGTACCTGCACGAGCTGCACGCCCTGGGGATGCGGGCACCGGCGCGCTTCACCCAGGCGCCGGACCCACCGGCGGGGGTCGGTCGGCTCGGGTTCGACCTGGTCGCCGGCCGACGCTGGCCTGCTGGCACCCTCGGGACGACACCCGCCGGCGCCGCCGTGGTGAGCGCGCTCATCCCGCCGACCTGCGATGTCACGAGCTCCCCCGCGACCCTCGCGGCGAGCGACCGCGTCGAGGCCTGGGCCCTCACCGTCGCCC
>CAZUYW010000250.1:0-4785 GCA_964624775.1 uncultured Iamiaceae bacterium | reverse complement strand
GGCGAGTAGAACACCACATCATCCTTGCTATCACCATCGGCGCAGAACGCGGCGAGATGCCCGGCGTCGGCTCCCGAGACGAAGGTCACGCCCCTCCAGTCTTGGGCGAAATGACTGAATATGGCGGATCGATGGTTCGCGGTATATGGTCGCCGACGCGTCTCATGCGCGTGAGATGCGTCGACGGAAGGCGGACACATGCGTCGTTGGTTGGTCGTGCTTGTTGCGGTGGTTGCTGCGGTGACGGTGCCGGTTGGCCGTGAGGTTGCCGGTGCGAGTCCGGACACGGAGTATCCCGCTGCGGTGAACGGCCTCGGCCATCTCGTGCACTACTGGCGATTCGAGGATGAGCCAGCCACCTACGACGACTTCGCCGATCAGGTGTCAGCACAAGGCGCCCTTGCCCTGACTCGATTCCCCAACAGCACCGTCGGGGTCACCGGAGCGCTCGCAGGTGGCGCCCCGGGCAAGGCGTTCAGCGTGCCCTCTTCGTCGGGAACGACGGCGTACGGCGATAAGCAGGACGACGGGTCAGGGACGCCGTGGAGCTCGGCAACGGTGGATCTGTGGATCAAGCCGGCCGTGCTGCCCGCCGTTGGCACGCCGGCGGTGATCTTCGACGCGCAGGAGTGGTCAGGGAGTTACAGCAAAGAAATGGGGCTCACCATGTGGCTCGACTCGAACGGCCGAGTACACGGTTCAGCGGGATTCGCAGGCACGGCGAATCTGTCCCCGACCGTCGAGGCGATTTCGCAATCAGTCGCTTCTGTCGGCACGTGGTCCCATGTGACGCTGACCTATGACGAGAGCGGCATGTTGTTCCTCGGCTTCGACGGGACCGATGAGGTCACCAAGTGGACTCCCGCAGCTCCGCTGCGCTGGTTCGCGCAGTCTGTTGGCGTTGCATATCCGGGCTTTGCGGTCGGTGGAACGGCAAATGGCACCCCGGACAAGGCGTTCCAGGGGTCCATCGATGAGGTGGCGTTCGTGGCTGGTGACGAGTCGGGCACGGCCATGGACATCGGGGACATGCGGGACCTGCAGGTGGCATCGGGGCACGCGGTCGGCGGGATCCCGGCGCGTGACCCACGCGAACTGCTCGGCCCGAACGACTCGATGCGCAACAAGGCCCTCTGCCGGGAGTGTTCAGGGGATCCGATCGACACGGGCTCGGGCAACGAGTTCATGCCGGTGCCGGGGATCTCGGTGGCCGGGCGCGGTCCGGGGCTGGCGGTGCGCGCCGCGTACAACTCGGGGGCGGCCGACATGGATCAGGGCGTGGGCTACGGATGGTCGAGTTCGCTCGGGATGCGCCTCGAGCGCAGCGTCGACGGACGACTCTCGGTGGTGCAGGAGACCGGTGCGACGGTGCCGTTCTCCCCTGGAGCAGGATCGACCTGGACCACGGCGCCGAGGTTCTCGGCAACGCTGACCTATGACAGCGGTTCGTCTCGCTACACGTTCACCCGCAACCACTTCGAGCGGTTCGTGTTCGACTCGCCGCCGGCGACCTCCTCCACCTCGCCGACCACGATCGGGCGCCTCGTCACCATCGCCGATCAGTTCGGCAATGCCACCAAGCTCGAGTACCCGTCGTCCACGTCGCTGGAGCCGAGTGCCCTCTACCAGGGCAGCTCGCTCGCGACGTCGGGGAACCGGCGCCTCGACATCACCTGGTCGGGGGGGACGGATCACCACGGTCGCCGACCGGCTACCGGCCGCGTCAGGCGGGCCCCGAACCCTGGGGTTCACCTACGACGCCAACGGTGACCTCATCGACCTCAAGGATCCGCTCGGCGGGCACTGGGGCTTCACCTACACGTCGGCGTCGGCCACCGTCGGGCCGCACCGGATGCTGACCCGACGGCGGCCCACGAACCAGCCCTCGGGTCCGACTCTCGTCAACACCTATGACGCCGAAGGTCGGGTGCACACCCAGACCGACGAGCTCGGCCGGGTCACGACGCTCGACTACGACTATCAGGGTCACCAGGGGTGGACGCTGACGACCCTCCCCGGTTCGCCCAGTGCCGGGAAGCGCCTCGACAAGTACGTGGACGAGCGGCGGGTCGAGACGATCGACGGCTACGGCTCGGCGGCGGCCACGAGCACCCGCTACGAGTTCACGACCGATGGCACGAACGCGCTGGCGAAGATGGTCGATGGCGCGAACAAGGAATGGATCTACACCTCCGATGCGGCAGGCAACCAGACCTCGGTGACCGATCCGACCGGGCGCATCACCCGATGGACCTACGACGCGTTCGACCAGGTGGCCACCGAGTCGGTCGGCGAGGTGATCGGCTCGACCGCCGATGTGGTGACCACCACCTCGGACCACGACGCCACGCTCGGCTACCTGAAGTCGGTGACGGTGGCGTCGAACAAGGGCTCTGCTGCGGCGACCACGACCTTCACCCGCGATCCCGCCCATCTTGACGACGTCACCTCGATCACCGACGCCGAGCTGAAGGTCTGGACCTTCGGCTACGACGCGGCCACCGGCCTCCGGACGTCGTCGACGACGCCCCCGACGGCCGCCTCGCCCTCCGGGGCGACCACCACGACCACCTACGACGAGATCGGCCGGGTCAAGGTCGTCACGGCGCCCAAGGGCGTTGCGTCAGCTGCGGCCCACGACTTCGAGACCAGCTATGCGTACGACCAGGCAACCCGCACGACCACCGTCACGGGTCCGACCGGCGAGGTGTCGAAGCAGACCCTCGACCTGGAGGGCAGGGTTGCCGCCACGGCCGAACGCGTGACCTCGGGCAACCCCGCCGGCGAGGTGACCGCGTCCAGCTACAACGTGGGCGGCGAGCTGACCAGGGTCACGCTCCCGGCCGTCGGCGCCAGCCCGGCGGCGCACCGCGACTACACGTACACGCCGGCGGGCTTGTCGCACACGGTCACCAACGAGATGGGGGCGACCTGGACCTACGACTACAACGAGGCGCTGCGCCTCCGCGTGGAGACCGGGCCTTCCACGCAGGTGGGGACCACGGGCTCCACCATCTACGACTACGACACCGCAGGAAGGCTGGCAACGACCGCCCAGCCCGGAAGCGGGTCCACCTGCACGGGCACCAAGGTCAACTGCATCACCTACATCTACGACGACGCGGGCCGCTTGACCGGCGTCGATCACAGCGACCCGGCAACCCCCGACATCGTCGGCCCGGCCTCGGCCACGGACTTCGGCAACGGCTACGGGTACGACGCGCTCGGTCGGCGCGTGTCGGCCCGAGCGGCGACGGCGACCACGAACTGGACCGAGAGCTGGTCCTGGAACGCCCGCTCCCAGATGACCGGCCACACCGACGCCAACAACCGTGCCACCGCCTATGGCTGGGATCGCAACGGGAACAACACGACGATCACCTATCCGGGCATGGCTAGCCCGGTGGTGCGCCACTTCGACGCCGCCGGCCAGCTCGACCAGGTGACCGACTGGGCAGGACGGGTGGTGTCCTTCGGCTACGACGCGAACGGCAACTGGACCTCGAGCACGTTCGGCCCGTCGGGCTCGCCGCACAACACCGATCAGTCCACGTTCGACGACGCGGACACCTTGACCTCGCGGACCTGGCGCCAGGGCGGCGCGGCGGGGACCGTGCTGGGCGCCGAGGTCTATGCCCGTCCGCAGGGCCTTGCGGGCATGGTCGGCTCGATCACGCCATCTGGCGTTGCCGGGACCACCGCGACCTCGTTCGGGTACGACGACCGCGATCGCCTCGCCACCGTCGGTGCGAGCAACCTCGGCATCGATGACGCGTCGAACCTGACGAAGCGCGCTGACGGTCGGTTGCAGGTGTTCGATCCCGCCCAACGCCTCTGCTGGACCTCGACGACCGCGGCCGGTACCACCCCGGCCCCGACCTGCACCACGAGCCCGCTGCCGAGCGATGCCGATGCCTACGGCTTCGACGCCAAGGGCAACCGCACCAACGACGTGCCGGCGTCGGGCTACGCGCGCACGCTGACCTACGACCAGGAGAACCGACTGTCGACGGTCACCGACGGATCGATCGCGCCGATCTCGGCCATGGACGGCGTGCCGATCGGAGGTGACTTCGACGGCGACGGCAAGGACGACGCGTTCTGGTACCGGGCAGGCTCAGGCACGGACTACGCCACCTGGGGCGCCTCCCGGACCACGTTCGGCGGCTCAGCCGGCGCCTACCCGGTGAACGGCACCTTCACCCCGGTGTCGGGCGACTTCGACGGCGACGGGTTCGACGACATCTTCTGGTACGCACCCGGCAGCGCGTCGGACTACGTGTGGTTCTGGTTCGGCCGCAACGGCGGCGGCTACGACTCCAAGGCCTTCACCGCCACCGGCACCTTCGTGCCGCTCGCCGGGGACTTCGACAACGACGGCTACAGCGACATCTACTGGTATGCGGCGGGCACCGCCGCCGATGTCATCTGGTGGGGCAGCGCCACGGTGGATGACCCGGGCACGACCTTCACGCTCGGCGGAACGAACGTGGACGGCACCTATCAGCCTGCGGTCGGGGACTTCGATGGCAACGGGGCATCGGACATCTTCTGGTACGGCCCGGGCTCAGTGGCCGACGTCGTGTGGTTCTCGACCGGTGGCCGGAACTCCTGGACGAGCGTGTCCAAGACGGTGTCGGGCACCGACTACAAGCTCGTGGCCGGAAACTTCGATGGTGATAGCAAGGATGATGTGGTGTTCTACTCGCCGTCGGGTGCTGACTCGTTGTGGTGGGGGTCGTCGACGTCGGGGTTCGGCACCTCCACGAAGTCGTTGACGTTGGG
>CAZUYW010000249.1:2516-4805 GCA_964624775.1 uncultured Iamiaceae bacterium | reverse complement strand
CCTGCTCGGCGGCGTCGGCGCCTGGGTCAACCGGGGCGTCGAGGCCAGCGACGTGCTGGCCCGCCTCCGCGCCCTGCTGGCGAGCGCGCCCTCAGATGCCGAACGAGGCGCCCCGCACGGCGGCGACTGACGCCTCGGGGCCGTCGTAGGTCACCTGGGCGTGGCCCTGCCGGCCGTACAGCTCGAGCACGAGCTCCCCGGGCGCCCCCGTGAGGGTCACCTCGGCGTCGCCCTTGCCGATCGTGCGCTCCCGATCGCCGGGCGCCACGAGGCGCAGCCTGATGCCGGGGAGCTTGGCCCGGCGCACCATCAGCGGACCCATGCGGCCGAGGAAGCTCCACAGCTCCGCGTCGAGATCGGGGCGATCGGAGCGCGGCGGACGGCCCGCAGGCCGGCGCACGTCCTCGTGGTGCACGAAGAACTCGATCAGGTTGGCGGCGTGGCGCACGGGCGGCAGCTTCATCGGCCCGATCGGCGGCCCGGTGCGCACCCGCTCCACGGTGCCGGCGTAGCCGTGCTTGGCCAGCTCGCCGGCCATGTGCGCGTTCGTGGTGCCCTCGAAGCGCGGGATCAAGATCCCGAGCGCCCCGATCGGGTCGCGCTCGCGCACCACCAGGTGGGCCGCGAGGTCCGCCGTGGTCCACTCGCCGCACAGCGTCGGGGCGTCGGGCCCGAGCTCGTCGAACAGGTCGGCCAGCTCACGGCGCTCGCGCAGGTCCAGGTCACTCGTCACGGGGCATCCTCCTCGGGGCCGACAGTCTGGCAGGATGTCCGGATGGCTACGCCCCCTGCGATGAACATCGACCTCAGCACGATCTACACGATCACCCTCGAGACCACCCGTGGCACGATCGTGATGGATCTCGACCCCCGCCTCGCGCCCAACTCGGTCAACCACTTCGTGAACCTGGCCCGCGACGGCTTCTACACGGGCCTCACGTTCCACCGGGTCGTGCCGGGCTTCGTGATCCAGGGCGGTGACCCCGAGGGCAGCGGCCGCGGCGGCCCCGGCTACCGCTGGGCCGACGAGCCGGTCAAGGGCGAGTACACGCTCGGCGCGGTGGCCATGGCCAACGCCGGCCCCGACACCAACGGCAGCCAGTTCTTCATCTGCATCGAGGACTGCCGCCGCAGCCTCCAGCCGCTCTACAACCTGTTCGGGTACGTGACCTCGGGCATGGACGTGGCCCAGGCCATCAAGGTCGGCGACACGATGGACGCGGTCACCGTCACCGAGCGCCCCGCCGCCTGAGCCCGATCGCCCGTGGAGCTCAACCTCCCGGCGATCCACGAGGCCATCGCGGCCGACATCGCTGATCGCCCCTGCCTGATCTGGCGCGACCGCACCTGGACGTGGGCCGAGGTCACCGATCGGACCCGCCGGTTCGCCAACCTCCTGCTCGCCCACGGCGTGGGCCGCCGGACCGATCTCGACGCGTGCGCCCGCTGGGAGTCCCCGCACGACCACGTCGCCCTGTACCTCCACAACTCCAACGCGTACCTGGAGGGCCAGCTCGGCGCGTCGAAGGCCGGCGCGGCGGCGTTCAACGTCAACTACCGGTACGTGGCCGACGAGCTCGCCTACCTGTTCCTCGACGCCCACGCGGCGGTGATCGTCTACCAGGGCTGCTTCGCCGCAACGCTCGCCGACGTCCTCCCCCGCCTCCACCACCAGCCCCTGCTGCTGCGGGTCGACGACGGCTCGGGCGACGACCTCCTGCCCGGCGCGCTCGACTACGAGGCGGCCCTGGCCGCCGCGTCGTCCGAGCGCCCCGACGTCGAGTGGCGACCCGACGACCTCTACGTGCTCTACACGGGCGGCACCACCGGCAACCCGAAGGGCGTGCTGTGGCGGCAGGCCGACTTCCTGGTGGCCGCCCTCGGCGTGCGCCGCCCCGACGGCACCGACATCGGATCGCTCGACGAGCTGGTCGAGGCCGCCCGCCGGCGGACGCTGCGGACCCTGCCCGCACCGCCGCTCATGCACGGGGCGGCGATGTGGAACGCGATCAGCACCTGGATCTCGGGCGGCACGATCGTCATCCAGGACCAGGTCGCCCACCTCGACCCCACCGACGTCCTCGACACCTGCGAGCGCCACGCCGTCAGCTCGGTGCTCATCGTGGGCGACGCGTTCGCCCGGCCCCTGCTCGACGAGCAGCGCGCCCGGCCCCGTGACCTGTCGTCCCTCCGCTTCCTGCTCACGGGCGGGGCCATCCTCTCGCCCGCGCTGCGCGCCGAGGTGCTCGAGCTGATCCCCCAGGTGCGCATCGTCGACGTGCTCGGCTC
>CAZUYW010000249.1:0-2416 GCA_964624775.1 uncultured Iamiaceae bacterium | reverse complement strand
TACAAGCTGCCCAAGGCGGTCGTGGTGCGCCCCGCCATCTCCCGCAGCCCGAGCGGCAAGCCGGACTACGCCTGGGCCCGCGAGCAGGTGGTCGAGGACCCCGCGAGCAGCTAGCTTCTTGGGTCCGCCGGAACAGGTGTTCGGGCGGGCCTCGTCCGATGCTCGAACGCACGATCCGCCTCCCCTTCCCGATCGACCTGCCCCGCACGCTGTGGGGCGTGCGGCGCGGCGCGCACGACACCACGTGCGAGTTCCGGCGCGACGGGATCTGGCGGGCGTCGCGCTCCCCCGCCGGCCCCTCGACGGTCCAGCTGGTGCCCGACGGCGACCTCGTGCACGCGCGGGCCTGGGGCGAGGGCGCCGAGGCCGCGCTCGACGTCGTCCCCAACCTGATCGGCTGCCACGACGACGACGAGGGGTTCGCCCCGGACCACCCGATCGTCGCCGAGCTCTGGAAGCGCCACGCCGACGTGCGCCTCCCCCGCTCCGGGGCGGTCACCGAGGCGCTGCTCGCCTGCATCCTCGAGCAGCGGGTCACCACCTTCGAGGCCCGCCGGGCCCACACCCAGATCGTGCAGACCTGGGGCGACCCCGCCCCCGGGCCCACCACCCTCCTGCTCACCCCCGATCCCGAGGTCCTGGCCGGCGTGCCGTACTACGACCTCCACGTCGCCGGCGTCGAGAAGCGCCGCGCCGACACCGTCCGGCGGGTGGCGGCCAACCACCGCCGGCTCGACGCCCTCGCCCAGCTCCCGGCGGCCGACGCCCACCAGCGCCTGCTCCAGGTGCCCGGCATCGGCCCGTGGACCGCGGCCGAGGTCGCCCTCGTGGCCTTCGGTGACCCCGACGCCGTCCCGGTGGGCGACGCCCACCTGCCCAGCGACGTCACCTACGTGCTCACCGGCGAGGCGGTCGACGACGACGACGCCATGCTCGAGGCCCTCGCCCCCTTCGACGGCCAGCGGGGCCGGGTCATCCGCCTGATCATGACCGCGAACCTCCACGCCCCCCGCCGCGGCCCCCGCTACGCGCCCCGCGACATCCGCAACCAGTAGCCCGGGGCGGCCGCCCCGGCCCGCCGCCGCCGGGCCTGTGGATAACCTCGGCAAGTCACAGGGTTGTGCCCCTTCCTCCTCACAGGGCACCCGTCGTAGGTTGCCCACGACGACAGGAGGACCCGCGATGTGCCGCTACCTCGTGACCCTGAAGGACCGTTCCACCGAGGCCATCGACGACGCCGACGCGTACCAGCAGGAAGGCCAGATGACCACGTTCTTCCGCACCGGCTCGGGCCGCGCCGTGGTCGACACCTGGAGCACCCGGGTGGCCAGCTTCCGCACCTCGGAGGTGCTGGTGATCCGCCGCGTCGAGGACGCAGCGACCCCCGTGCTGGCCGTCGCCGCCCCGGCCGGCGACCTGCGCTCGGCCTGAGGGTCCCGGCCGTGACCGCCCCGGCGCGCGATCCTGGCGCCATGACCCTCACCGAGCCCGCCCCCGACACCCAGTCGTTCGCGTGCCCGCGCTGCGGCACCGACGTCGTGGAGGCCTGGTACGGCCCGTGCACAACCTGCCGGGCCGCGCTCCGGGCCACGCTCGGCGGGGAGGCCCGCGAGATCGAAGCCGCGGACTACGTCCCGAAGATGAACGTGACCCCCAACGCGGTCGCCCTCAAGGACTGAGCACCCACCTCCCAGCGTTCTTTTCGGTCATATGGGTCGAAAGGGACTGTGAAGACCTTCACTGTCAGACCCCCCGGGGATGATGGTGGGCATGGAAGCAGTGTCCGATCCCCGGCTCGAAGCAGCGTTCGTCAAGGTCGACGATGCGCTGGTCGAGCTGCGCGGGGTCGGGATCGTGCCGGTCGATCCGAAGGATGCGATCCGGGTGGTGCGGCGGCTCGAAGGCGTGGGTCGTCGTTTGTACGGGTTGCAGGCCGAGCTGGTGGGTGAGATCGATCGGCGTGGCCTGCATCGAGCGGATGGGCACAAGTCGGTGCGGACCATGGTGGGCTGGGCGGCCGATCTCTCGAGCGGGGACGCCACCAAGCGGGCCCGTGCGGCGAAGGTGCTGCGCGACATGCCCGCGGTCGCCGCAGCCGTCGCAGCTGGAGCGATCAGCGTGTCGACCTTGGATCGGATCGGGGTCACCCACGCGAACACGCGCGTGCGCGATCAGCTGATCGCCAGCGAGGACCACCTGGCGGTGGTGGCCGGGGCAATCTCCTACGGGCACTTCCACCAGTACCTGTCGAACTGGGAGCGCCTCGCCGACGCCGACGGCCAGCGAGACAAGGCCGAGCGTGACCACGAGAACCGTGACTTCTCGGTGCGTCAGAACCTGGATGGCTCGTTCCGGTTCGAAGGCGGCTGCGGATCCATCCAGGGCACCATCACCCTGGCGATCTTCCAGGCCTATG
>CAZUYW010000248.1:0-4852 GCA_964624775.1 uncultured Iamiaceae bacterium | reverse complement strand
CGGTGGCCGAGGCCGTGGCCGCCGCGCTGGCCGATCGGTAGCGTCCGGCCGTGCTGGCCGCGCCGGCGCCGCCGACCGGGCGCGGCGCGGAGCTCATGGTGCCCGGGGCGGGATTCGAACCCGCACGCCCTTTCGGACAGCTGATTTTGAGTCAGCCGCGTCTGCCATTCCGCCACCCGGGCGGGTGGTGAGACGCCGAGTGTAGGCGGGGCAGCTCAGCCGTCGGCCAGCGCCTTCAGCAGCTTGATCGGGGTGTCCTTGGGGCTGATCTTGGGCCACGCGGCCTCGATCTTGCCCTTCTCGTCGATCAGGAACGCGGAGCGGATGATGCCGAAGTACTTCTTGCCGTAGAGGCTCTTCTCGCCCCACACGCCGTAGGCGTCGGCGACCGCGTGGTCGGGGTCCGAGAGCAGCGGGAAGCCGAGGCCGTGCTTGTCGTCCCAGGCGGCCTGCTTGTCGGGCAGGTCGGGGCTGATGCCCACGATCGCGGTGTCGCCGATGTCGCCGGCGATGTCGCGCAGGCCGCACGCCTGCGCGGTGCAGCCGCCCGTGTTGGCCTTCGGGTAGAAGAACACGAGGACCTTGCGGCCCGTGAAGCTCGACAACCGCACCTTGGTGCCGGTCTGGTCGGGGAGGTTGAACGCAGGGGCCTTGTCGCCAGCGGTGGGTGCCATCGCCTCACCGTAGCGAGTCCGGCGCCGGAGCGATCCCGCTACTCCACGTTCATGAGGTGGGTGGACGCGTGGGCGAAGTAGTCGAGCATCTTCGCCTCGATCTCGGGTGGGAGATCGCCCGCCCGAACCGCCGCCTCCATCGCCCGGTACCAGCCGTGGCGCGCGGCCTGGCCGATCGCGAAGGGGGCGTGGCGCATCCGCAGGCGCGGGTGGCCGCGCTCCTCGCTGTAGTGCTCGAACCCGCCACCCCAGTACTGGGCGAGGAACCCGGCGGTGTGGGCCTTGGAGGCGGTGAGGTCCTCCGGGTAGAGCTTGCGCACGAGGGGGTCGGCCTCGACGCCTGCGAAGAAGCGCTCGACGAGCGCGTCGAACCACGGTCGACCGCCGACCGCCTCGTACACGTTCTCGGCGTTGAGCTCGACGGGCAGCTTCATCGGGGTCCTCCTCCCGGGCCGAAGAACCCTCCGGCGGGACGGGCGTGGGCGTGGAAGTGGTTCGGGATGTTGCGCATCTGGCCGTCGACCCAGTGGCCGTCGAAGACGGTCTCGGCGATCCGTGCCAGCTCCGCCATCATGTGGTCCCGCTCGGTCTGGGGCGGCTCGGTGCCGTGCCCCCGCCACACGACCATGGGCGTGGCGCAGATCTCGCAGTCGGCGATCCAGCAGATGTCGTCCTCGTGGTGCCACGGGGTGATGCGGTCGGCCTGGCACAGCACGCACGTCGGCTCGTGGGGGCGGTCGAGGGTCACGGGTCCCATGGTAGGACCCGCCCTCGCCCGTACCGGCGCCCGGCACCGGTACCGTCGGGGCCCATGAGCAGCTCCGCCGGCACCGGCTACGTGGTCGCCCCCGACTCGGGCACGGGTCCCGGCGTGCTCGTCCTGCACGCCTGGTGGGGCCTCACCCCGTTCTTCCGCGAGGTGTGCGACCGCCTGGCCGACGAGGGCTTCGTCGCCCTCGCCCCCGACCTCCACGGCGACGGCCGCACCGCCGACACGCCCGATGAGGCCGAGGCGCTCCTGGCGTCCACCGACCCCAACCGCACGGCCGGGCTGATCGCCTCGTCGCTGTCCGCACTGCGCGGCATGCCGGCCACGCCCGACGGCCGGGTCGGCATCCTCGGCTTCTCCATGGGCGCGTCGTGGGCGCTGTGGGCGGCAACCCGGTTCCCCGACGACGTCGCCGCCGTCTCGGTGTTCTACGGCAGCCAGGACATGGACTTCGCCCCGGCCCGCGCCCGGTTCCAGGGGCACTTCGCCGAGCACGACGAGTTCGTGTCCGACGACGAGCGGGTCTACCTCGAGGCCCAGCTCCGCCTCGCCGGCCACGAGACCGAGTTCCACCTCTACCCGGACACGGGCCACTGGTTCGTCGAGACCGACCGCCCCGCCGCGCACGACGCGGCCGCCGCCGCGCAGGCGTGGTCGCGCACCCTCGCCTTCCTCCACGCCGAGATCGACCCACCAGACCCGGCCGCGCCGCCAGCCGGGACGGCGTCGTCGTGACGAGCGCCCTGCCCGAGCTCCCCGCCGGGTTCGTGCCGGCGCGGATCGAGGTCGCCCGCGTGGCGGTACACGTCCTCGCCCGAGCCCGCAGCCAGGCCGTCGGCCGCATCGGACTGGTCACCGCGCCCGACGGCATCGCCACGCCGGCGTTCGGGCCCCACGCCTCCGTCGTCCGTCTCACCCCCACCACCCTCGTGGTCGACCGGGCCGGCGACAGCACCGTCGTCCCGCTCACCGGTGCCACGCTGCGCCGCCTCGCGGAGGCGGCCGGGGCCGACGTCGACGTCCCGCTCGACGTCGGCACCGACACGCCGCCCCTCGGCGACCCCGATGCACCGCTCGACCTCGACCCCGACGTGATCGCCCTGCTCGGCGGCTGGTTCGCGCTCGGATGGGCGGTCCTCGACGCGGTCGGCGGCAGCGAGGCCGCGCTCGCGCCGGCCCGCACCCAGCTGTGGCCCGAGCACGTCGACGTCGGCACCAACGTGGCCGTGGGCCCCGGCCCCGGGGACCGGGTGAACCTGGGCGCGTCGGCGGGCGACGGGTTCCACGAGGCGCCCTACCTGTACGTCGGGCCCTGGGACGACCGCCGGCCCGGCCTCGGCGGCTACTGGAACGCCCCGTTCGGCGCGGTGCTCGGCTGGGACGCGCTGCGGTCCGCGCCCGACCCGTGGGCCGAGGCCGTGGCCTTCCTGGTCGACGGCGTGCGCCGGTGCCAGACCGTCCCCGGGGTACCGTCGGCGCCGTGACCGACGCCCCCGCCCATCGCGCCCGCCACCGCACGCCGTCCCTGACGGCTGCCCTCGCCGCGGTGCTCGCGATCGGCCTCGGCCTCGCCGGCTGCAGCGGGGACGACGGCACCGAGGGGTCCACGAAGGTCGCGCCCCCGGTGAGCGCCACGAGCACCTCGACGACGACCACCACCACGGCGCCGACCACCACGACCCTGCCCCCACCCACCGGCGCCGGGTCCCCGAGCGACGCCGCGGGCACGCTCTACGGCGCGTGGAAGGCGAACGACAAGGTCACCGCGGCCAAGGTCGCCACCCCCGAGGCGGTCGCCGGCATGTTCGCAACCGCCCCCGGCGACTACAGCCTCTACAACCACTGCGACACCGGCGAGTTCGGCACCTCGGGCTGCCTCTACCGCTCCCCCGCCACCTACGCCACGATCCAGTTCAACATGGAGCAGCGCAACGGCGCCTGGGTCGTGATCGAAGCTCTCTACATGCCCCGCTAGACGGGATCAGGCATCGAGGGCGCGGCGGAGGCTCGTCACTGGGGCCGGTACACGGTCGACCGATGGTCGACGCGATGCACGATCACGAGACGGTCGATCTCATCGATCTCGTAGAGCACCCGGTAGGCGCCGCGCCGAGCGGAGCGAAGGCCAGCCAGTTCCCGGCGGAGTTCGCCCCCGACGCGGTGGGGATCCTCGAGCAGCGCTCCGAGCATGAACTCCACGATCGCGGTGGCCGCGGCCTCGGACAGGCGGCTCAGCTGGCGGTCTGCCGGCCCGGTGACCCGTAGGTCGTAGGGCGATGGATCGGTCACCGCCGGAGGTAGCGCTCGCGCAGTTCATCGCCGGTGACGACGTCGCCGGCCTCGTAGGCGCGACGCGACGCGGTCAGCTCCGCCATGGCCACCGGATCCGACAGGAGCTCCAGCGTCTCCTCGAGCGACGCCAGCTCCTCGGGGCTGATGAGCACGGCAGCCGGCTTCCCGTTCCGCGTCACGACGATGCGGTCGTGCGTGTACTCCACACGATCGACCATCTCGGAGAGCTTCGCCTTCACCGTCGCCAGGGACTGAGATTCCGACATGGTCAGGAGTCTAGTCACCGTAAGCGGGATCAGGCGTCGAGGGCGCGGCGGAGGCTCGCCACGAAGTCGTGGATCTCCTCCACCGAGGCGCCGTCGAGGACCCGTCGCACGATCGCGGTGCCCACGATGACGCCGTCGGAGCACGCTGCCATCTCGACGGCCTGCTCGGGTCCCGAGATGCCGAACCCCATGATCACCGGCTTGTCGGTGTGCGCCTTGAGTCGCCCGGCCAGCTCGGCGGCGCGGGCCCCGATGTCGGCCCGCTCGCCGGTGACCCCCATGAGGTTGACGCCGTACACGTAGCCCCGGCTCTGCTCGCAGATGCGGGCCAGGCGGTCGTCGGGCGTGACGGGGCCGGCCAGCAGCACCGTCTCGATGCCGGCGGGATCGGCGGCGGCCCGCCACGGGCCCTGCTCCTCCATGGGCACGTCGGGCAGGATCACGCCGCTGAAGCCGGCGTCGACCAGCTCGCCGGCGAAGCGGGCGTCGCCCATGTGGAAGGCGATGTTGTAGTAGGTCATCGCCAGCAGCGGGACCCCGGCGTCGATGCCGCGCAGGGCGGCGAGGATCGTGCCGGGCGTGGTGCCCTCGCGCAGGGCCCGCTCGCTGGCCTGCTGGATGACGGGACCGTCCATGGCCGGATCCGAGAACGGGATGCCGATCTCGATGGCGTCGGCACCGGCGTCGGCGACGGCGCGCACAAGGTCGGTCCACGCACCGAGGCCGCCGGTCAGGTACGGGACGAGCAGCTTGGCGCCGGCGTCGCGGCGGGCGCGCAGGTGCGCTTCGAGCGGGCCTGGCGCGGTGGGGGCGGTGGCGGTCACAGGTCCTCCCCGATGATGTCCATCATC
>CAZUYW010000247.1:3626-4856 GCA_964624775.1 uncultured Iamiaceae bacterium | reverse complement strand
GCACCGGCGGTGTGGGCCATGACGGCGTCGAAGCTGGCGTAGGCCTCGTAGAGCGTCATGACACCGGCCTCCTCGTCGAGGTACCAGTCGTAGACGAGCGTGCCGGGCTCGTCGCGGCTCACCGCCACCATGGCCTCGGCCATCTCCCGGGCTCGGGCGAGGTCGCGGACCTCGAACCGGATGACGAACCTGACCCACTCACCGTCGCGCATCGTGGGACCGTACCCGCGGCGGGCGAGGGACGAAGGGGCTGGTGCGGGCGATGTAGTCCTCGTAGCCGGGGCGGCGCTGGCCGATGGTGGCCTCGAGCATGGTGACGCCCGAGACCCGCCGCAGCAGCACGGTCATGACGACGGCGCCCACGATGCCCCACGCGCCCACGCCGGTCTCGGCGGCGATCAGGGCGAGGCCCCACCACACGCAGGCGTCGCCGAAGTAGTTGGGGTGGCGGGTGTAGCGCCACAGGCCCCGGTCCATGACCTGCCCGGCGCTGGCCGGGTCGGCCTTGAAGCGGGCGAGCTGGGCGTCGCCGATCGCCTCGAACGCGAAGCCGACCGCCCACACGACCACGCCGAGGACCGCGAGCGGGCCGAGCGGCGGGTCGGGGCGCAGCTGGCCGAGCTGCACGGGCAGGGAGACCACCCACATGAAGGCGCCCTGGAGGAGGAACACCGTGCCGAGGCTGATGAGCCAGAAGTTCGGCCCCCAGTGCCGGCGCATGGCCTGGTACCGGTAGTCCTCGCCCTGGCCGTGGTTGCGCCACGCCAGGTACCCCGACAGGCGCAGCCCCCAGATCGTGGTGAGGGCCACGAGCAGCCACTGGCGGGCGTCGTTCCCGTCGGCGACGGCGCGCACCGTCCAGGCCACCACCACGAACCCGAGCGGCCACACGGGGTCGACGATCGACGCGTCGTGCACCACGACGCTCACGACCCACGTCACCACCACCAGCGCCGCGATCGCGCCCGCGGCGATCAGGAGGATCACCGCTCCACCCCGTCGTGCATCCGGGGACCCTACGCCCAGGTCAGGGCCCTGCGACGACCGAAGGTCGGGGTACTAGCACCATCGACCACTTTCGCCCCGCACCCGACCACGCCGATCGTGGAGCCATCCCCCACCGACCCCGGAGATCACCATGCGCTCCAAGCTCGTCCCCCTCGCCATCGCCACCGCCATCGTCTCGGCCAGCGGCGTGGCCGCCGTCTCGGTCGCCAACGCGGTGACCAC
>CAZUYW010000247.1:0-3526 GCA_964624775.1 uncultured Iamiaceae bacterium | reverse complement strand
CCATCGTCTCGGCCAGCGGCGTGGCCGCCGTCTCGGTCGCCAACGCGGTGACCACGACGCCCGCCCCCACCCCGGTCGTGCGCCGGGTGCCCGCCGCCGCCAAGCAGCACGGCGCCGACGACACGACCACGTCGACCACGACCTCCACGTCGACGACGATCGCCGTCACCACCACGACGATCGACGATCACGGCGGCGCCAACCCCACCGGCGGCAGCGACGACGGCCCGAACCACGACGCCACCGACGACCACGGCGGCGCCAACCCCACCGGCGGCAGCGACGACGGCCCCAACCACGACGTTGGTGACGACCACGGCGGCGACTCCGGGTCCGGCGGCAGCGACGACGGCCCCAGCCACGACGCGACCGACGACCACGGCGGCGACTCCGGCTCGGGCGGCGGCTCGGGCGGCTCCGGCGGCGACAACAGCGGCCCGGGCTCGGTCGACAGCCCCAACTCGGGATCGGGCGGTTCGGGCGGCGGCTCGGGCTCGGGTGGCGGTTCCGGCTCGGGTGGCTCGGGCGGTGGCTCGGGCTCGGACGACAGCTCGGGTCACGGCGGCGGCTCCGGCTCTGGCGGCCACGGCGGCGGGTCGGGCGGCGGCCACGGCGGCGACGACACCGGCATCGACGGCTGATCCCAGCCCCTCCAGCGTCGGCCCCGGCCGACCCCATGTTCCACCCGTGCTCGGGCGGGTCGCTCCAGCGGCCCGCCCGAGGGCGCGCTCAGTCCCCGTGCTCAGGCGGGAGGTTGTCCCGGGCCCACAGGGCAGCCGACGTGCGGTCGCCGACGCCGATGCGCTGGAAGATGTTGGTGAGGTGGGCCTTCACCGTGCGCTCGGCGATGCCGAGGCGACGGGCGATGTGCTTGTTGGCCAGGCCGCTGGCCACGAGGCGCAGCACCTCGATCTCGCGGTCGCTGAGCTTGGCGGCGGCCCGCCCACCGGTGCCGGCACCACCGCGCTGACGGTCGAGTAGCACCCGCGCCGCCTTGGGGTCGAGCGGGGCCTCACCCCGGCTCGCGGCCCGGATGGCGTCGAGCAGGTCGTCGGGCGCCGCGTGCTTGAGCACGTACCCGGCGGCCCCGGCGTCGAGGGCGTCGCCGATGCGCTGGCTGTCGGAGAACGAGGTGAGCACCACGATCTGACACGACGGCTGGGCCTCGCTGATCTGGCGGGTGGCGGCGATGCCGTCGAGCTCGGGCATGGACAGGTCCATGAGGATCACGTCGGGCGTGAGCTCGGCGGCGACGCGCACCGCCTCGGCACCATCGGATGCGGTGCCGACGGCATCGATGTCGTCCGCGGTGGCGAGGAGCTGCTCGAGGCCGCCGCGCACGACGGCGTGGTCGTCGACGATGAGGACGCGGATCATGTGCGGGCTACCTCCACCCGGATCGTGGTGCCGGCACCTGGTGCCGATTCGATGTCGAGACGGCCGCCGGCGTCGGCGACGAGGTCGCGCAGGCCGGTGAGGCCGAAGTGGCCGGCGTCGGCGCTGGCCTTGAGCTGGGCGCCGGGCTCGAAGCCGGCGCCGTCGTCGATGACCTCGGCCCAGACGACCGCGGCATCGGATCCGGCCCGCACCGCGACCGATGACGCTCCGGCGTGGCTGGTGACGTTGCGGAGCGCCTCCTGCACGACGCGGTACACGAGCGAGGCCGGGCCGGCCGGCAGCTCGGCGGCGAGGCCGTCGATGTCGAGCTCGGTGTCGAGCCCCGACGCGCTGGCCCGCGCGAGCAGGTCCGAGAGCGCGGGCCCGAGACCCTCCTCGGCCAGGTTCGGCGGGTAGATCTCGACGAGCAGCGTGCGCAGCGCCTCGACGCTCGCCCGCACCGTGTCGCCGGCCGAGGCGAGCTCCTCGGCCGTCGGGGACCGGTCCTGTCGGGCGATCGCGGCGAACGAGTAGGACACGCCCGCCAGGTCCTGCACCACGCCGTCGTGGATGTCCTGGGCGATGCGGCGGCGCTCGCGCTCGGAGGCGCCGATGGCGCTGTTGAGGAGCCGCTCCCGCTCGAGCTGGCGGTTCGCGAGCCGGCGAGCCAGCGAGAAGGCGAGCGGGATCTGGACGAGCATCAAGACGAGGAGGGCGCCGAGGGTGATCGGCGCGAACGACTCCCAGATGCGCTGGCCGGACTCCTCCACGGCGTCGAAGCGGAAGTAGGCCTCGAACAGCACCTTGGTGCCGTCCGGCGTGGTGACCGGCAGGTACACCTCGAGGAGCTTGTCCTCGGTCTCGAAGCGATTCTCGGGCCGCGAGAGGTCGCTGACCTCGGCCTGGGCCTGGTTGCGCGCCAGGGTCTCCCGCTCGTCGTCGCCGAGGTCGTAGGTGGACCCGATCAGCCGGGACTCGTCCGAGTACAGGATCGTGCCGTCGCCGGTCCAGATCTTCACGCGGACCAGGTCGGCGTCGAGCACCTGCTCCCGGACGACCTTGTCCATCACCTTGATCGATGCGGGGTCACCCTGGACGAGGCCGTCGGCCAGCGCTGGCTCGACGACCGCCTGGGCCACCGAGAGGGCCTTGGAACGGGCCTCCACCGTGGCCTCCCGCTGGCCGACGCGACGCGAGGCCACCGAGACGGCGAGCCCGACGATCACGAAGGCGGCCAGGCCGAGGAGGGCGAACTGGGCGACCGGGGCGGCGACCATGCCCCACCGGCGCCGCCTGGTCGCAGCCGGCGAGGGCTCCTGCGGGCTGCGCTCGGCCATGGCGCCACGCTAGTGGTTGAGCGATCAACGAACTGGGAGGATCGCCCCGCCTCGACGCGCCGAGCGCCGGACCCGCAGGTCCGGCGCTCGATCGCTGTGGCTCGGAGGGTGGGGCTCGAACCCACGACCCGCTGATTAACAGTCAGCTGCTCTGCCAGCTGAGCTACCTCCGAAGGCGAATGGTCAAGGTAGCAGCGGCGACACCGCGACCGCGAACCCCTTCGACGGCAGGGCGCTCAGTCGTTGTCGAGGTAGTCGCGGAGCTTCTGGCTGCGGTGCGGGTTGCGCAGCTTGGCCAGCGTCTTGGCCTCGATCTGGCGGATCCGCTCCCGGGTCACGCCGAACTCCTTGCCGACCTCCTCGAGGGTCCGGGCCTGGCCGTCGTCGAGCCCGAACCGCAGCCGGACGACCTCCTTCTCCCGGTCGCTCAGCTCGTCGAGCGCCTCCACCACGGCCCGACCCAACATGTTGCGGGCCGCCATCTCGGCGGGGGCGTCGGCCTGGGTGTCCTCGATGAAGTCCGACAGGTTCGAGTCGTCGGTCTCGCCGACCGGCGAGTCGAGCGACAGCGGATCCTGGGAGATGCGCATGATCTCGCGCACCCGCTCGGGGGTCATGTCGACCTTGGCGGCGAGCTCCTCGATCGTGGGCTCCCGCTCGAGCTCCTGCATCATCTGGCGCTGGATGCGGTGCACCTTGTTGATCGACTCGACCATGTGCACCGGGATCCGGATGGTGCGGGCCTGGTCGGCGATCGCCCGGGTGATGGCCTGACGGATCCACCACGTGGCGTAGGTGGAGAACTTGAAGCC
>CAZUYW010000246.1:1441-4864 GCA_964624775.1 uncultured Iamiaceae bacterium | reverse complement strand
GCCTGGGCCTTGGCCTGGGCTTCGGCCCGGTGGGCGGCGAGGTCGGCGGCGGCGTCGGCAGCCCGGGTGGCCCGGGCGAGGCGGCGACGGGCGGCCTCGAGGCGGCGGCGGGCGACGCTGAGCCGGTGCTCGGCCTGGCCGGTGACCTGCTTCTGGCGCTCGATCACCTGGCTGAACAGGAGGCGCCGGCCGGCGACGGGATCGCTGGTGTCGCCGCGCATGATCGCCCGGTACTGCTCGATGTTGGTCTCGCCGCCGGAGACGTAGGCCTGCACGGTGAGCTTGCTGAGGCGGTCGCGCTCGTCGGCGAGGGCGGCACGGGCGCCGTCGCGCTCGATGGCGGCGACGTCCTTGTCTGCGGTGGCATCACGCTGGACGGCGATGGCCTGCAGCGAACGGGCGCGGGCGTTGTCAGACGCCTTGGTGGTGTTCCAGAGCACCAGCGCGGTGTCCTGGGCCTCGTGCTCGGCGGCGACGACCTCCACGAAGGGATCGTCAGGCGAGGGCGGGACCTCCTCGGGGGCGGCGGCGAGCGTCGCCTCGAGCGCCGCGGCGGCCTCGACCGGATCGACCTCGATCTCCGAGGGCGCCTTGTCGTGCGGGTCGGCCGACGCGGGCACCGTGGTCGGGGGCGGGTCCTGGGCCGCGACGGGAGCGGCGACGCCGACCGCGAGCGCGGCGACGAGCGCGGCCGCGAGGGCCGTGCGGGCGCGTCGGGCGCGCCGGTGCGGGGCGGGATGGGAGGGATCCATCAGGTGGAGTATCGGCACAACGGGTTCGACCCTGAGCGGCGGCCACGGGGACCGATGCTCAGGGTCGAACCAGGTTAGGACCCAGCGGGGTCCCGAGGCGTGGCGGAAGCTCAGAGCCCGATGCGCTGGGCGAGGAGCTCGCGGTGGTAGGTGGGGTCACCGAAGAGGAGCTCGGACGACTTGGCCCGCTTGAAGTACAGGTGCGCGGGGTGCTCCCAGGTGAAGCCGATGCCACCGTGGATCTGGATGTTCTCGGCGGCGGCGTGGAAGTACGCCTCCGAGCAGTAGGCCTTGGCCAGCGAGGCCACCGAGGGCAGCTCGTCGTTGAGCTCGGAGGCGCACCAGCCGGCGTAGTAGGCGGCGGACTTGGCCGACTCGACCTCGAGCAGCATGTCGGCGCACTTGTGCTTGATGGCCTGGAACGAGCCGATCGGGCGACCGAACTGCACGCGGTCCTTGGCGTACTGGACGGCCATCTCGAGGACCTTCTGGGCGCCGCCGACCTGCTCGGCGGCGAGGGCCACCACGGCGAGGTCGAGGACCTGCTCGAGCACGGCCCAGCCGCCGCCGTCGGTGCCGATGAGGGTGCCGGGGGCGTCGGCCAGCTCGACCTTGGCCTGCTTGCGGGTCTGGTCCATCGTGGCGAGCGCGGTGCGGGTGACGCCGGCAGCGTCGCCGTCGACCGCGAACAGGCTCACGCCGGCCGCGGTGCGGGCGGCCACGATGAGCAGCGAGGCGGTGTGGCCGTCGAGGACGTACATCTTGGTGCCGTTGAGCTTCCAGCTATCGCCGTCGGCGGTGGCCGTGGCGGTGATGCCGGCCTCGTCCCAGCGGCCGTTCTCCTCGGTGAAGGCGAGGGTGGCGATCGTCTCGCCCGACGCGATGCCGGGGAGGTGGGCCGCCTTGGCGGCGTCGTCACCGGAGTGGATGAGCGTGTTGGCGGCGAGGGCCACGGTGGAGAAGAACGGGGCGCACAGCAGGGCGCGGCCCATCTCCTCGAGGATGACGATGAGCTCGATGTAGCCGTAGCCCGAGCCGCCGAACTCCTCGGGGATCACGAGGCCCTGGAGGCCCATCTGCTCGCCCATCTGGGACCAGACGGCGGCGTCGTAGCCGGCCTCGGTGTCCATCTGCTCGCGGACGGCAGCCTCGTCGGACTTGGCCTCGAGGAACTGGCGGACGGTGCGGCGGAGCTCTTCCTGCTCCTCGTTGAACGCGAAGTTCACGGTGCTTCCCCTGGGTGTCGGGTCGGATGTCGCCGGTGATCGTGGCACCGGCGCCCGACCGCACGCCACCACAACGGTGTACGCGTGTGTACGCTACGACCATGGCCGTCGACCCCGAACGCCTGGGCATCCGCGACCTGCGGGGTCGCCTCACCTCGCTGGTTCGGCGCGCCGGCGCCGGCGAACGCATCGTGATCACCATCGGCGGGCGGCCCGTCGCCCAGCTCGGCCCGGTCGAGGCGGCCGCCCACCAGGTGTCGATCGACGACCTCGTCGCCCGCGGCCTGCTCGAACCGGCCCGGCGCGGCGACCGACCGGCGCCCGACGTGCGCATCGATTCCTGGACCGGCAACCGCCTCGACCGCGCCCTGCGCGAGGTGCGCGGCGCGTGACCCTCGCCCTCGACACCTCCGCCCTCCTCGGCCGCTACCTCTCGGGGCCCCACCGCGCCCTCATCCTCGACGCGATGGCGGCGGACCCGCTGTGGTGCGCGTCGGCGCTCGCCCGGGCCGAGGCGCTCGGCATGGTGGACCGCGTGTGCGACGTCCCCGCCGACGGCGACGCCGTGCGGCGCGCCCTGCGCGACGACTGGGAGCGCATCCACGTCGTGCCCCTCGACCAGCGCTGCCTCGACCGCGCCGCCGAGCTCACCCGCGAGCAACCCCTGCGCACCGTGGACGCCCTCCACCTCGCCGCCGCCGATCGGCTGCCCCGGCCCGTCACCTTCGTCACCTTCGACCCCCGGCAGATCCCCGTCGCGGTCGCCCTCGGCTTCGACGTGGTGTCGACCTAGCCTGGCGCGATGGCAACCGAGATCTGGTCCGACGCCCTCGCCGAGATCCACCAGCTGGTGGTGGGGCCGATGGACAACAACGTCTACGTCCTGCGGTGCCGGGAGACGGGCGACGCCGTGCTGCTCGACGCGGCCAACGAGCACGAGAAGCTGCTCGAGCTGTGCCAGGCGCTCGGCGTGCGCGAGGTGCTCGAGACCCACGGGCACTGGGACCACATCCAGGCCGTACCCGAGCTGCGCGACGCGGGCTACTCGGTGCACGTGACCCAGCAGGACGCCGGGATGCTCCCCTCCTACGACGAGATCCTCGAGGACGAGTCGGTCATCGAGGTCGGTCGCCTGCGCCTCCACACGATCCACACGCCCGGGCACACGCCAGGCTCGATGTGCTTCCGCGTCGAGGGCGCGCCGGTCCTCTTCAGCGGCGACACGCTCTTTCCGGGCGGGGTCGGCAACGCCACCTTCGAGGGCGGCGACTTCGACACCCTGATCGCCTCGGTGGAGGACCGCCTCTTCCGGCCCCTCGCGGGAGACACGCTCGTGCTGCCCGGCCACGGTGCGTCGACCACCATCGGCACCGAGGCGCCGCACCTCCAGGAGTGGGTCGATCGCGGCTGGTAGCGCGGGGCGGGGCGATCGCTCCCCCACGATC
>CAZUYW010000246.1:0-1341 GCA_964624775.1 uncultured Iamiaceae bacterium | reverse complement strand
TGCTTCGCCGGCCATCCGCAGTGGACCCAGGTGGCGGTCGCCCCGCTGCACGCCAACGAGGCGTCGTGGCGCGCCCTCGCCCGGGCCGGCTTCACCAGCCTCGGCACCCTGACCGAACCGGGCGGCGAGGTGCACCTCATGGTGCGGGGCCGACCCGCGCTCCCCTCCCCGGAGCGCCCGCTCGACCACCGCACCGTCCACACCGACGACCTCCCCGACACCCCCACCCGGGATCGCTCGATCCCCGCCACCGCGTGGGTCGAGGCGCCGGCCGACCTGCTCGCCCTCGGGCGCGACCTCCCGGGGCCGGCGGGCGCCGACGTGGCCCGCTACCTCCGGCGCATCGGCCCGTGGCTGCTGTGGCGGGTCGGCCCGGCCCGCGGCGACCACGCCCGGTACTGGGCGGCGCTCGCCACCGACCTCGCCACGGCCCACACGTTCGACCTGCACCCCGACGGCACCGGCTCGGGCCGCGGGCCGACCACCGACCACACCCGCTTCCGGACGTGGAAGGAGGACCTCCGGGACCACCCAGCTGGGTGACCCGGAGGCCCAGCGTCCGGACCGCCGCGATCAGGCCTCGGGGTCGAGGTCGAGGGCGACGCTGTTCATGCAGTAGCGCAGGCCACCCGCCTCGGGCGGGCCGTCGGGGAAGACGTGGCCGAGGTGGGAGTGGCAGCGGGCGCAGCGCACCTCGGTGCGGACCATGCCGTGGCCGCGATCCTCGATGAGCTCGACCGCGTCGGGGGAGACGGTCTCGGTGAAGCTCGGCCAGCCGCTGCCCGAGTGGTACTTCGTCTCGCTGCGGTACAGCGGGTTGCCGCACGCCATGCAGCGGTACAGGCCCGGGTCCTCGACGTCGGTGTAGGCGCCGGCGAAGGCGCGCTCGGTGCCGGCCTCGCGCAGCACCTGGTACTCGGCGGGGCTGAGGCGCGACCGCCACTCCTCGTCGGAGGTGGGCAGCGGCTTGAGCTTGGGATCAGCGGCGTCGGTCACGTCGGGCACGGTAGCGGCGAGGTCGACCCCAAGGTCGGCCGCCGGGCCGGGGAGCTGGCAGGTCACGCCGGTGCCGGCGAGCCCGCAGTAGCCGTGGGGCACCTTGTGCAGGTACTGCTGGTGGTACTCCTCGGCGTAGAAGAACGGGCCGGCGGGGGCCAGCTCGCTCGTGATGGCGCCACGACCGGCGGCGGCGAGGGCGGCGCCGTAGGCCTCGACCGCAGCGCGCGCCTCGCGCTCCTGGTCGGGGGTGGTCCAGTAGATGGCCGAGCGGTACTGGGTGCCCACGTCGTTGCCCTGGCGGTTCGCGGTGGTCGGGTCGTGCTCGGTGAAGAACACCTCGAG
>CAZUYW010000245.1:0-4875 GCA_964624775.1 uncultured Iamiaceae bacterium | reverse complement strand
ACCGACGCCTCGAGCTCGGCCCGGCGCACCTCGGCCAGGTGCTCGTGCACCTCGGGGCGGTCCATCGCCGGGTTCAGGACCTCGCCGGCCTCGCCGCCCGTGCAGCACACGAGGGTGGCCTCGACCCCCTCGGCCACGTACCGGGCCACGGTGGCAGCCCCCTTGGAGGCCTCGTCGTCGGGGTGGGCGTGGACGCTGAGCAGGCGGAGCGGTTCGGTCACGGGGATGCACGGTACCGCCGGACGCGAAACATCCCGCCGCCGACCCGGGGTGGCAGGGTCAGCAGCGGGATGTTCCTGGTTGTCCCGGTGTCGACGATCGTCCCGCCGCAGGTGTGGACGGGCCCGGTGGCGAGCGGGGAGGGCACCGAGGTGTCCGCTCCATCGCGCATCCGCGGTCCGTACTGGGAACGGGTGATCCGGCGACGATCCGGGGTCTGCGGTTCGCTCAGCCCGGGGGTGAGCGCTCCTGGTGTGCGGCGATCCTCACGGTGGTTCGACACCTCCCCTGAATCGGGTGCTGAAGCCGTGCAGGCGGACCGTTGTCCGTCGCCCTGCCACCATCCTCCCCGAGCGCCCGCGCGTCAACCCCCGATCGCGGGCAGGCGCTCAGTCGTCGGCGTCAGCCTCGGCGTCGCCCGCCGCGCCGGCGGCCGCGGCTCGGCGCAGGAGCGAGGGACCCGAGCCCTCGATCTTGGCGGCACGCCAGATGGCCCACATCATGAAGCCGGCCGGGAACAGGTAGAAGATCCCGACCGAGGCGCCGAACGCCACGAACGCGCCGAGCCCGAGCAGGGTCACGTACCAGGCGGTGCGGCGCCGCGGGTGCAGCGACATCGCTGCCGCGAAGCCCACCAGCACCAGCGGGACGGCCAGGACGATCGCAGCGGTGGCGCCGAGCGAGTCGAAGATGGTGAGGGTGGGCTTGGCGTCCTTGGCCGCGCCCTCGGGCACGAACAGCGGCGTGAACGCCACCATCGCGGTCATGACCACCGTGAGGAGCACGGTCATGAGCACCTCACGGCCCCCGGGCACCTGGTTCACCTTCGCAAACCACGACCCCTGGAGGGTCGACACGTCGACCGGGCTGCTGCCGGGCCGCACGAAGGGCGCGCGGGCGGGCCGGTCGCCCTTGCCGCCGCCCTTGGCCGAGGTGCGGCTCGTGGGCGGGGTGGCCTTGGCCTTGGTGGCGACGCGCTCCTCGATCGGAACCGCCGCCGCCTTGGTCCGGGCCTCCAGCGCCGCCCGCTGGGCCCGGTTCTCCCGGGCGCGCTTCTGCTTGGACGCACTGCTCTTGGCCACGGCGGAACGCTAACCGGCGTGGTGTCGGGCCCACACATGCAAGGCGATGCCCGACGCGACCCCGGCGTTGAGGGATCGGGTGGATCCGTACTGGGTGATCGCGACCACCAGGTCGGCCGCGGCGAGCACGGTGTCGGACAGGCCCGGGCCCTCCTGGCCGAACACCAGCACGCACCGCTCGGGCAGGTCGGCCGACTCGATGGGGACGCTGCCCGCCACGTTGTCGACCGCGATCACGGCGAGCCCCTCCTCCCCCGCCCACGCCAGGAAGGCCTCGACCGTGTCGTGGTGGTGCACCGTCAGGTAGCGGTCGGTGGCCATGGCACCCCGCCGGTTCCAGCGCCGGCGCCCGACGATGTGCACCCCGGCCACGTTGCAGGCGTTCGCGTTGCGCACGACCGCGCCGATGTTGCGGTCGTGCTGCCAGTTCTCGACCGCGACGTGGACCGGGTGCCGACGGGTGTCGAGGTCGGCGACGATCGCCTCCTCCCGCCAGTAGCGGTAGGCGTCGACCACGTTGCGGCGATCCCCGGCGGCGAGCAGCTCGGGGTCGAGCCGGGGGTCGTCGGGCCAGGGCTCGGGGTGCGGGCCGACCCCGACGGCGTCGGCCGCGGCCGCCTCGGTCGTGTCCCGCGCCGCGACGGCCCCGGCGACCTCCCCGGGCGCGCCCACCACGCACCCACCGCTCGCGACCGCCATCGCCGCGGCCTGGGGCGCGACCGTGATCCACACCAGCTCGTTGGGGTGGCACCCGGCCACGGCGGCCGCGACCCGGGCCAGGCGCGGATCACCGAGCGGGATGGCCAGGGCACGGAGGTCGAGCCGGGACACCGGACCGTCGGGCCAGGGGTGCACGGCCAGCTCGTCGGCATCGACGTGGACGACCGCTCGGACGGGCATCGGGGCACGCTACCGAAAGTCCCGGGAGCGCACGGTGGCCGTCAGCGGGAGCAGCGAGATGGTCTCGGCCAGCACGTTGGTGACGCCGTCGACGGTCTCCAGGCGGCCTCGCACCAGGAGGGCCGGGCCGGTCTGTACCACCCGCCGGAACCGCAGCCAGCACCCCTTGGACACGATCACGTTGATGAGGCCGGTCTCGTCCTCGAGGTTCACGAAGGTGGTGCCGGCCGCGGTGGCCGGACGCTGGCGGTGGGTGACGACCCCGCCCACCAGCACCCGAGCGCCGTCGCCGTGGCCGGCGAGCTCGTCGGCCGGGACCACGCCGAGGCGGCGCAGCTCGTCGCGCAGGAACCGCGTGGGGTGCCCGTCGGGGGCGACGCCGGTGGCCCACAGATCCGCCTGGGCGACCTCGCGCTCGTCCATGCCGGGCAGGGTGGGGGCACGGTCGCCGGTGACGATGCCGGCGAGCTGGTCGGGCGACCCCTGGGCCACAGCGCCCGCCTCCCAGATGGCCTCGCGCCGCCCGCCGGACCCCCCGGCGGTGAGCCCCTCGAAGGCGCCGGCGGTGGCCAGCGCCTCCAGCTGGGGCAGCGTGAGCGGCACGGCCCGGGCGACCGCCTCCATCGACGCGTAGGGCGCGCCCGCGGCCACCGCCTCGGCGAGGTCGTCGCCCAGGCCCCGCACCGAGGACAGGCCGAGGCGGATCGCCACCCCGCCGGCGCTCGTTGCGCACGGCTCGAGGATGGCGTCGGCCCCCGACGCGTTGACGTGGGGTGTGCGGACCTCGACGCCGTGGCGGCGGGCGTCCTGGACGAGCGAGTGCGGCGAGTAGAAGCCCATCGGCTGGGCGTTGAGCAGCCCGGCGCAGAACGCAGCGGGCTCGTGCAGCTTGAACCAGGACGACGCGTAGACGAGGTAGGCGAAGCTGACCGAGTGGCTCTCGGGGAACCCGAAGTTCGCGAAGGCGGCGAGCTTGGCGTAGATCGCCTCGGCCACCTCGCCGGTGACGCCCCGCTCGGCCATCCCCGCGAAGAGCCGCTCCCGGAGCCGTTCCATGCGCTCGATCGACCGCTTGGACCCCATGGCCTGGCGGAGCTGGTCGGCCTCGCCCGGGCTGAACCCGGCCACGTCGATCGCCATCTGCATCAGCTGCTCCTGGAACAGCGGCACGCCCAGGGTCTTGGCGAGGGACGGCTCGAGCAGCGGGTGCAGGTAGGTGACGGGCTCCTTGCCGTTGCGGCGCCGGATGTAGGGGTGGACCGAGCCGCCCTGGAAGGGCCCGGGGCGGATCAGGGCCACCTCGACCACCAGGACGTAGAAGGTGCGGGGCTTGAGCCGGGGCAGGGTGGCCAGCTGGGCCCGGGACTCCACCTGGAAGACGCCGATCGAGTCGGCCCGGCACAACATGTCGTAGACGGCGTCCTCCTGGGGCAGCGTGGCGAGGTCGATGCGCTCGCCCCGGTACCCCTCGACGAGGTCGACCATGTGGTGCAGGGCGGTGAGCATGCCGAGGCCGAGCAGGTCGAACTTCACCAGGCCGACGGCGGCACAGTCGTCCTTGTCCCACTGCAGGACGCTGCGGTCCGCCATGCGGGCCCACTCCACCGGGCACACCTCGATGACGGGCCGGTCGCAGAGCACCATGCCGCCCGAGTGGATGCCGAGGTGCCGGGGGAAGTGCTCCACCTCGGCGGCCAGCTCGAGGACGTCGACGGGCACGCCGTGGTCGACGGTGGTCGTGCCGTCGGCGCCGGGCTCGAGGTTGCCCCGGATCCCCTTCCACGGGTCGAGCGCCTTGGACCAGGCGTCCTGCTGGCCGGGGTCGGCGCCGAGCGCCTTGGCCATGTCGCGCACCGCGGACCGGGAGCGGTAGGTGATGACGTTGGCGACCTGGGCCGCGCAGTGCCGGCCGTAGCGGGCGTAGACGTACTGGATGACCTCCTCGCGCCGCCCGCTCTCGATGTCGAGGTCGATGTCGGGCGGGCCGTCGCGCTCGGGTGACAGGAAGCGCTCGAACAGCAGGCCGAGGCGCACGGCGTCGGCCTTGGTGATGCCGAGGGCGTAGCAGGCGGCGCTGTTGGCGGCCGAGCCCCGCCCCTGGCAGTAGATGTCCTCGCGGCGGCAGAACTCGACGATGTCCCACACGATCAGGAAGTACCCGGGGAACCCGAGGGCCTCGATGACGGCCAGCTCGTGGTCGATCTGGCGCCACGCCCGCTCGTTGACCCCGGGATCGGCGACGCCCGCGCCCCCGCCACGGGGACCGTAGCGATCGGCCCGGGCCGCGCCCGCCTCCACCAGGCGGCGCAGGAACGCCATCTCGTCGAGCCCGTCCGGGCAGGGGTACGGCGGCAGGTTCGGGGCCACCAGGGCGAGGTCGAACGCGCACGCCCGCCCCAGCTCGGCCGCGGCCTCGACCACGCCGGGGAACCGGGCGAAGCGCCGGGCCTGCTCGGCCCCCGAGCGCAGGTGGGCGCCGGCCCCGGCGGGCAGCCAGCCCTCGATCTCGGCGAGGCTGCGCCGGGCCCGCACCGCGGCGAGCGCGGTGGCGAGGCGGCGCTTGGCCGGCACGGCGTAGTGGACGTTGTTGGTGGCGATCAGGCCCACGCCCCGACGCAGGGCGATCTCGGCGAGGGCGTCGTTGCGGGCGCTGTCGAGCGGGTCGCCGTGGTCC
>CAZUYW010000244.1:0-4885 GCA_964624775.1 uncultured Iamiaceae bacterium | reverse complement strand
CGTCGCGGCTGTAGCCGACGGCGGCGACGTGGCGCTTGTGGATGTAGACGAGGTCACCGAAGACCCAGCAGTCGGCCGGTTGGCCGTCGGGGTCGAAGGACTGCTCGTAGGCGCCGCCGCCGATGTGCTTCATGGCGCCGATGCCGCGGCGCTCGACGCGGGGGCCGTCGGCACGGAACTTCTCGGGCAGCCAGGTCTGCCAGACATGGGGCGGTTCGACGACGTGGTCGTCCACGCTGATGATCTTCGGCAGTTCGGCCACGGGTGATCCTCCACAGAGTTTCTGACGGACCGTCAGATATTACCCTGACGATCCGTCAGGAACCACCCATCGCCGCTGATCACCGATCGCGGACGGTGTAGGGGAGCAGCGCGGAGCGCTGCGTGTCGACGATGGCCATCACGCCGAACCGGCACCGCCCGGCCTTGGTCGTGCAGTCCACCTCGTTGCCGGCGAGCGGCCTGACCCGGCGCTTCACGACCAGCGTCGCGTGGACGACTCCGTGTGCGTCGGCCCGGGCCCTGACCTTGCTGAAGTCGCCACCCGCTGCGGCCAGCGCATCGGCCAGGGCGATCGGGGCCGCGCACGCCAGCACGCCCTCGGTCTCGACCTCGTCGGTGCACCAACCCGCGAGCACGGGCTCGCCGGGCCGGAACCCCCGGGCGGTGATCCGCACCGTCGTCATGGGGGCGAGCGGACCGGTGGGGGTGATCTCGATCGGCAGGTGGTCCGACGGCGAGCCCTCGTCCGTGGCCGGCGGGTCGGCCGCGGGCGGGAGGCCCGCCCGGAACGTCAGCTGCTGCCCGCCGCCCACCTCGCGCTGGGTCTCGTTGCCGGTGGCCAGCACGCGGCACCGGCCGGGGGCGGCCGCGCAGTCGTGCACCGTGCCGTGGACCCGGATCATCCGGTGCGCCACGTAGGGCTGGGAGAAGGCGCCATCGTCGAGCACGGCGTAGCTGGTGCGGGTGCCGGGGTCGCAGCTCTCCTCGCCCCGGTACTTCGTCACCGACGGGTCGAGGCAGGTCGTGACATCGACGCGGGCGTCCTTCGGGAACGCCGTGCTCGTCAGCAGGAGGGGGCGGCCGTCGGTGAGGTCCGTGGTCGGGGTGACGGCGACCTCGACGCGGGCGGGCTCGGCCCCGAGGTAGGGCCGGTGGGTGTCGCCGTCGTTCCCGCCGACGCTGTCGACCACCTTGGACGAGAGCATCCCGAGCAGGAGGAGGGTGACCAGCAGGCCGACGAGCGACGCGCCGCCGCACCCGCCTGCCGCGCACCCCGCACCGCCGTCGCCACGCATGGCCGCACGCTACGACGCTGCTCGGGTGCGATGTCGGTCACCCGCACCCCACCGGCGACTCCCTGACGGACCGTCAGGTACGGTGCGGCCCCGTATGGCTGCTCCCGACCTCGCCCGGCTCGTCGACCCCGCCCACACCGCGATCGTCACCTCCGAGGTGCAGAACGGCGTCGTCGGCGAGCGCTCGGCCCTGCCTGCCCTGGCCGAGGCCGCGGCCCCGATGATCGACCGACTGGCCCACCTGTGCGGCGCGGCCCGCTCCGTGGGGGTGCGGGTCGTGCACGCCACCGCCTACCGGCGCGAGGACGGTGCTGGCGCCAACACCAACGCCCGCCTGTTCGCCGGCGTCAAGAAGTCGCCCGTGTCGCTGCTGCCCGGATCCTTCGAGGTGCAGGTGGTGCCCGAGCTCGGCCCCGAGCCCGAGGACCTCGTCCTCACCCGCACGCACGGGCTCAACCCGATGGGCGGCACCGACCTCGACCCGGTCCTGCGCAACCTCGGCGTGACCACGATCGTCGTCACCGGCGTGTCGGTGAACGTCGCCATCACGAACCTGGTCATGGACGCCGTGAACCTCGGCTACCAGGTCGTGCTGCCGAGGGACGCCGTGGTCGGCATCCCGCAGGCCTATGCGGATGCCGTGATCGACAACACCCTCGCCCTCCTGGCCACCGTCACGACCGTGGCCGACCTCACCGCCGCCTGGGGCGTGCTCGAGGTGGGGGCGCCGTCTCAGGAGGAGCCCGCATGACGCCTGATCCCGCAGCCGCGGCGCCCGACGCCGCCGACCCGGACGGCGACGATCCACGTGCCGACCTCCGCTGGGGCACCGTGCCCAACGCGGTGCGCGGCGCGGTCGCGGCCGGTGGCGACCGCGAGGCGATCGTCGACGGCGACCGTCGTTGGACCTGGGTCGAGGTCGGGGAGCAGGTCGATGCCGCGGCCAAGGCGTTCATCGCCGCTGGCATCGAATCTGGCGACCGCGTGGCGATCTGGGCGCCCAACTGCGCCGAGTGGGCCATCGCGCTGTTCGGCCTCCAGAGCGTCGGTGCCGTCCTGGTCCCGCTGAACACCCGCTACAAGGGCGCCGAGGCGGCCGACATCCTCGGGCGCAGCCGGGCGCGCATCCTCGTGACCGTCGACGGCTTCCTCGGCAACCACTACGTCGGCATGCTCGGCGGCCACGACCTGCCCCACCTCGAGCGCATCGTGGTGCTGCGGGCCGACGGCGTGGCGCCCCCCGGGGCCGAGACCTGGGAGACGTTCCTCGCCGTGGCCGCGGGCGTGGAGGACGCGGCGGTGGCCGAGCGTGCTGCCGCGGTCGCACCCGAGAGCACTGCCGACCTGCTGTTCACGTCGGGCACCACCGGCAAGCCCAAGGGCGTGATCTGCGCCCACGGCCAGATGCTGCGCACGGTCGGCACCTGGGCCAACGTGGTTGGCCTTGGCGCCGACGACCGCTACCTCGTGGTCAACCCGTTCTTCCACTCGTTCGGGTACAAGGCCGGGATCATCGCCTGGCTCCTCACCGGCGGCGTGCTCGTGCCGATGCCGGTGTTCGACGTGCCCGAGGCCATGCGGCTGATCGCGGCCGAGCGCATCACCATGCTCCCCGGGCCGCCGACCCTGTACCAGACGATCCTGAACCACCCCGACCGGGCCGACCTCGACTCCTCGTCGCTCCGGCTCGCGGTCACGGGCGCGGCGTCTGTGCCGGTGAGCCTGGTCGAGGCCATGCGCGACGACCTCGGGTTCGACACGGTGATCACCGCCTACGGCCTGACCGAGGCCTGTGGCTTCGCCACCATGTGCCGGCGCAGCGACGACGCCGAGACGATCGCCACCACCTCGGGCCGCGCCATGCCGGGCATCGAGGTGCTCGTGGTCGACGACGACGGCGCCGAGGTGCCGCGCGGGGAGCCGGGCGAGGTCGTGGTCCGGGGCTACAACGTGATGGCGGGCTACTTCGAGAACCCCGAGGCGACCGCCGAGACCATCGACATCGACGGCTGGCTGCACACGGGCGACGTCGGCGTGATGGACGATCGGGGGTACCTGCGCATCACCGACCGCAAGAAGGACCTGTTCATCACGGGCGGGTTCAACGCCTATCCGGCCGAGATCGAGAACCTCCTCCTGGGCCATCCCCAGATCGCGCAGGTCGCCGTCGTCGGGGTGCCCCACGAGCGGCTCGGGGAGGTCGGCGTCGCGTTCGTCGTCCCGGTGACCGGCACCGAGCCGGACCCCGACGAGGTGATCGCCTGGTCACGGAGGAACATGGCCAACTTCAAGGTGCCATCTAACGTGTATGTGGTCGACGCCCTGCCGTTCAATCCCGGCGGCAAGGTCATGAAGTTCGAGCTTCGTGACCGACTCCTCGGAGGAACGCCCTGATGCCCCACCTGCTCGCCGCCCACGACTGGCACATCTCGTCCGACGCGGACGGCCTGTACGCCGGCCTGCTGCTGCTGCGCGTGGTGCTCGGGCTCACCGTCGCGGCGCACGGCTACAACAAGTTCTTCGGGGGCGGGAAGATCGCCGGCACCGCCCGCTGGTTCGACTCCATGGGCATGCGCCCGAACGGCACCATCCACGCCCTGATGGCGGCGTCGACCGAGCTGGGAGGCGGCCTCCTCTTCGCCCTTGGCCTGCTCACGCCCCTGGCCAGCGCCGGCATCATCGGCGTGATGGTGGTGGCGGCCTGGACCTCGCACCGCAAGAACGGGTTCTTCATCGTCAAGGACGGCTGGGAGTACAACCTCGTCATCGCCACGATCGCCATGGCGGTCGCCCTCACCGGTCCCGGCGCCTACTCGCTCGACTGGCAGCTGAAGCTCGAGTTCGTGTTCAGCCCCTCGATCGCCGCGCCGGTCGCCGCGTTCGGGCTGCTGGCCGGCGTGCTGCTGATCGCCACCTGCTACCGCCCGCCGGCCGAGGACTGACGTGGCCGAGCTCCCCGCGGCGGCGGTCGACGAACCCAGGGCGTCAGACGGGCGCGTGCCCGGCAGGCGGGGCCGGGCCACCCGCTCCCGCCTGCTCGGGTGCACCGAGGAGATGCTCCGCACCGGGTCCTACCGCGACCTCAAGGTGGTCGACATCGCCCGTGAGGCTGGCACCTCGCCAGCCACCTTCTACCAGTACTTCCCCGACGTCGAGTCGGCGATCCTCGTGCTCGCCGACGAGATGGTGTCGAGCGGTGTGGAGCGCTTCGCCGACCTCGTGCGCACCTCCTCGTGGCGTGGCCGCGCCGGGTACGAGGCGGCCGACGCCCTTGCCGGCACCATGCTCGAGTTCTGGGACGAGCACCAGTCGCTGCTCCGCGTCGTCGACCTCGCCACCGAAGAGGGCGACGGCCGGTTCGCCAACGTCCGCACCCGCCTCCTGAACGACCTCAACAACGCGCTCGCCGAGGCGGCCAAGGAACAGCAGCGGGTCGGCAAGGGCCAGGAGGGCATCGACCCGAACGCCATCGCGGGCGTGCTCGTTGCCATGCTGGCCCACGTGTCGGCGCACCGCCTCGGCTTCGAGTTCTGGGGCGTGCGCGCCGAGGACCTGCGCGAGACCATGGCCCGCCTGGTGTTCTGGTC
>CAZUYW010000243.1:0-4886 GCA_964624775.1 uncultured Iamiaceae bacterium | reverse complement strand
CGCGAGCCGGGTTCACGCCGATCGTGGTCGTCGCGTAGGTTGCGGGGCATGGAGCGCCCCACCAAGTTCGAGCACCACCGCTTCGTCGGCGACAAGCGGACCCAGATCGTCCACGACCTGGACAACTGCACGCCCGAGGTCATCGATGAGCTCATGGAGGCCCGCACCTACCTGAGCTTCGGGCCCGACACGCTCGTCGAGGCGAGCAACCGGGGCTACGCGCCCCACGCGGCCTGCGCCGGCACCCCCGCCGAGTGATCCGACCCGGCCGGCCGGGCTGATGGACATCTCGTTCACCTCCGGCGGGCACGAGCTCACCGGCTACCTGGCCAACCCGCCGGTCGCCGAGCCGCACCCGCCCACGCTCGTGCTGTGCCACGGGTACCCGTCCGACGCGCTCGGCGCGTCGGCCACCGGGCGCTCCTACCCCGCGCTGGCCGACACCATCGCCAACGAGGGGTGGCGGGTCCTCACCTTCACCTTCCGGGGCTGCGGCAGCTCCGAGGGCGACTTCTCCCTCGGGGGCTGGCTCGACGACCTGCTCGCCGTCGCCGAGCAGGCCCGCACCCTCGGCGACACCCGCGGCGTCTGGCTCGCCGGGTTCGGCACCGGCGGAGCCCTCTGCATCGGTGCCGCTGCCCGCCGCCCGGAGATCGCCGGGGTCGCCGTCCTCGGAGCTCCTGCCGACTTCAACGACTGGGCCAACCACCCGCGCCGCCTCCTGCAGCACGCTCGCGAGGTCGGCGCGATCACCGACCCGGCGTTCCCGACCCACCTCGACGCGTGGACCCGCCAGCTGCGCGACATCCGCCCGGTCGACGACGCGGCCCTCGTCGCACCTCGGTCGCTCCTCGTGCTGCACGGCTCCGACGACGAGTCCGTCCCGTCCTTCGACGCCCGGGTGCTGTCCGACGCGCACGGCTCGGCGGAGCTGCGGATCATCTCGGGCGCCGCCCACGACCTGCGCCACGACCCGCGGGCGGTCGCCATCCTTTTGGGGTGGCTCGACCGGGAGCGCCATCATGCTGGGTAGGCCGTCGGTCAGCCGTCAGGCGTCGGACACGAGAATGTGCTCATGGCGTCACGCGGGGTGCCGATACCAGTGGCAGGTCCTGCACTACCGTGGGCCGCTCGCCGCGTGTTCCGAGGAGTGCCAGTGACCGATGTGATGGGTGCCGAGGGGGCTGACGATGCCGCCGACGTCCCGCACACGATCCGAGGCGAGCTCCGCGAGCTCGGGCTCCTCGGGCAGGTGTGGACCATCACCGTGGTGGGCTTCTGCCTCGCCCGGGCGGTCGTCGTGTGGCCGGTCCTGCGCGAGTACCACGTCAACCCGTGGTGGTTCCTCGTGCTCGACGTCGGCACCGCGCCCTTCTACGGGCTGGGTCAGGCCATGGGCGTGAAGCTCCTGCGCGACGAGCGCCACCCGGTGCGCGACGCCCTGCCCTGGATCGCCATGCTCTTCGTGTCGTTCGTGGCGCCGTACGCCTACCTGCTGGCGTCGGCGGGCCACCTGCCCGAGTACGTCGTGCTCGGCATCATCTGCTGGATGCTCGTGTTCGGCATCCTCGGCGCGATGCGCATGCACCGTGAGGTCCGGCTGGACCCCGCGGGCGATGCCGTCGTCTGATCCACACCTGACGTCGCACTGACGGATCGGTTCACGAGCCGTTCACGACGCGCGCACGGACCCGAAATCCCCGTCGGGAAGTGTCGGGCGGGTGACCGACCTGTTCGAGGACTACGAGGCCGGGTCGACCCGACGGACCTACGACGAGATGTTCGACCGGTTCGGTCGGGTGCGCGACACCTATCGGCCCATCCACGAGACCCTCCAGCCCCAGACGACCGCGGATCTCGCGGCGCGGGCCGAGGGCCTGCGCCAGACCTACCGGGATCGTGGCGTCACCTTCGCCCTGTCGGGCCAGGAGCGGCCCTTCCCGCTCGACATGGTCCCTCGCGTGCTCGCCGCAGACGAGTGGCGCCACCTCGAGTCCGGCATCCGCCAGCGCGTGGCCGCGCTCGAGGCGTTCCTCGCCGACGTCTACGGGCCAGGCGAGGTGTTCCGGGATCGGGTCGTGCCCCGCCGCCTGGTGCACTCCTCGCCCCACTTCCACCGCATGGTGCACGGGATCGAGCCCGCGGGCGGGGTGCGGATCCACGTGTCCGGCGTCGACATCATCCGCGACGACCAGGGCGAGTTCCGGGTGCTGGAGGACAACCTGCGCAACCCGTCGGGCGTGAGCTACGTGATCGAGAACCGGCGCGTCATGGCCCGGGTGTTCCCCGACCTGTTCGGCTCCTCGGCCGTGTCCCCGGTGGACGAGTATCCGCGGCGCCTGCTGGGCGCGCTGCGGTCGACGGCGCCCGCCCGGGCCGCCGACCCGCGGATCGTCGTGCTCACCCCGGGCGTGCACAACTCGGCGTACTTCGAGCACGCCCTGCTCGCCCGCATGATGGGCGTGGACCTCGTCGAGGGCCGCGACCTCGTGTGCCGCGACGACGTCACCTACGTGCGCACCACGACCGGCGAGGAGCGCGTCGACGTGATCTACCGACGGATCGACGACGAGTTCCTCGACCCGCTGCAGGGGCGCCCGGACTCGGTCCTCGGCTGCGCCGGGCTGATCCACTCGATCCGGGCCAACAACCTGACGGTCGCCAACGCCGTGGGCAACGGCGTGGCCGACGACAAGCTGATCTACAGCTACGTCCCCGACCTCATCGAGTACTACCTGGGCGAGCGGCCGATCCTGCACAACGTCGAGACGTACCGCCTGGGCGAGGACGAGGTGCGCGCCGACGTGCTGCCCCGTCTCGACGAGATGGTGGTGAAGCCCGTCGACGCCTCGGGCGGCTACGGCCTGGTCTTCGGGCCGACCGCGAGCGAGCAGGAGCTCGACGAGGCCCGGGCCGCGATCACCGCCGACCCGCGCGGGTACATCGCCCAGCCGGTCGTCGCCCTCTCGACCGCCCCGACGCTGGTCGACGGCCGGCTGCGGCCCCGTCACCTCGACCTGCGCCCGTTCGCGGTGAACGACGGGGAGAAGGTCTGGGTGCTGCCCGGCGGCCTCACCCGGGTGGCGCTGCCCGAGGGAAGCCTGGTCGTGAACTCGAGCCAGGGCGGCGGCTCCAAGGACACCTGGGTGCTCGACGACGGCCTGGCGCCGGTGCCGCCCCCGATGTCGACGCCGACCGAGCCGACCGCCACGCGCCCGGCCGCGAGCCTGCCGCTGCAGTTCGGGCCCGCCGACGATCACAAGCGCCATCACCAGCAGCAGCTGCAGCAGCAGCAGGCCGTCGCGATCGAGGAGGTCGTCCCGTGCTGAGCCGCATCGCCGAGGCCCTCTACTGGATGGGCCGGTACCTCGAGCGGGCCGATGACACCGCACGGCTGCTCGACGTGTACGTGCACCGCATGGTGCTCCAGGCCAACGACGAGAGCGTGGGGGCCTCGCTGCTCGCCGCGATGGGCATCGATCCGCCCGACCTGGCCGATCGTCTCGACGACGACGGCCCGATCGACCTGTGGCGCGCCACCGAGCTGCTCGCCTACGACGGGGACAACCCGAGCTCGGTCGTCGGCTCCCTGCGCCTCGCCCGCGAGAACGCCCGGGGCCTGCGCGAGATCCTGGCCACCGAGGTGTGGGAGGCCCTCAACCGCACCCACAACGAGCTCGACAACCACGTCCGCGCCGCCCGCACGCTCGGGCCCCACCTGCTCTTCCAGTGGGTTCGCGACCGGGTGGCGCTGATCGGCGGCCTCATCGACACCGTGCTGCTCCACGACGATGGGTGGCGCTTCCTCACCATCGGCCGCTGCCTCGAGCGGGTCGACATGACGGCCCGGCTCCTCGGTGCCGTGCCGCCCGATGCCGGGCCGTCGCGGTGGAGCGGTGTGCTCGTGTCGTGCGGCGCCAACGATGCCTTCCTGCGCACCTACGGCGGCGACATCGACCAGGTGAAGGCGCTCAACGTGCTGCTCCTCGATCCGGACTTCCCGCGGTCGGTGTCCTACGCGCTGGCCCAGGCCGAGAAGTGCCTCGAACGGGTCGACGGCACCGCAAGCCCCGTCGGCGCGCGGCGTCGCCAGCTCGTTCGCTCCAGCCCTGCCGCCCGCGAGGTCGGCCGGATCCGCAGCGAGCTCGCCTACATCGAGCAGGCCGGCCTCACCGACGACCTCGCGGTCACCGTGGCCCGGCTCCAGGAGGCGTGCGCCCACGCCTCGCTCCTCGTCACCGAGCGGTACTTCCAGCGGGTGGCGTTCATCGAGTGGAACGTGGACCGGTCCGCATGACCTGGCGCCTCCAGATCACCCACACGACCCGGTACGCCTACGACGCGCCGGTGCAGCAGTCGTACAACGAGGCGCGCCTCGAGCCCCGCAGCGACCGCTTCCAGACCGTGCTGTCGGGCCGCGTCGAGGTGGATCCACCCACCCGCGTCGTGCGCCACATCGACTACTGGGGCACCGTCGTGCACCACTTCGACATCCAGGTGCCCCACGACGTGCTGACGGTCACCGGCCGGGCGATGGTCGAGACCGCGACGGCGCTGCCCGATCCGGGCGAGATCACCTGGGAGGAGCTGGCCGGTGCGGAGGCGCGCGACCAGTTCGAGGAGCTCCTCGGACCGACCGACGTCGTGCGCTGGGACGACGAGCTGCTGGCCGTCGCCGCCGACATCGCGGCCAGCCACGACTCACCGGCCGGTGCCGCGCTCGCGGCCGTCGGCTGGGTCCACGACCGCCTCGACTACGTGCCCGGCTCGACTGGCGTGCACTCCACGGTGCCCGAGGTCCTGGCGACCGGATCGGGGGTCTGCCAGGACTTCGCCCACGTCAGCCTGGCGCTGCTGCGGGCCATGGGCATCCCGTCGTGGTACGT
>CAZUYW010000242.1:0-4893 GCA_964624775.1 uncultured Iamiaceae bacterium | reverse complement strand
ACCAACTGATCACGCACCCGCGTGTTGGCATGGGTGACCCCGATCCGATCCAACGCCGACACGCTGATCGAACCCGCCGCCACCGCCGCCGCCACCGACGGCATGTCCCGCAACACCCGCGCCGCACGCGCCCGCTTCGTCGCATCCCCCGCCGACAGATCCGCCGCCCACCCCACCATGGCCCGCACCGACTTGTGCCCATCCGCCCGATGCAGCCCTCGCCGGTCGATCTCCCCCACCAGGCCGGCCTGCAACCCGTAGACCACCCGAGCCACGTGCTCGAGCCGTCGCACCACCCGGATCGCATCCCGAGCATCGACCGGCACCACCCCGACCCCGCGCAGCTCGACCAGCGCATCGTCGACCTTGACGAACGCCGCTTCGAGCCGGGGATCGGACACTGCTTCCATGCCCACCATCATCCCCGGGGGGTCTGACAACGAAGGAACTCACAGTCCCTTTCGACCCATATGACCGAAAGAAATGTTCAGGAGATGGCGCTCAGTCCCACCAGAGGTCGTGGGCGAGCACGCCGCGGGCGATGAGCCCGAGCTGCACCTGGCTGGTGCCCTCCACGATCGTGAGCTGCTTGGCGTCGCGGTAGTACAGCTCGGTCATGTGGTCCTTCATGTAGCCGGCGGCGCCGAGCATCTGGAGGGCCACGTTCGAGGCCTTCACGCCGACCTCGGTGGCGTAGTACTTCGCCATCGACAGGAAGGGGACGTACTCCTTGGTGAACTGGCCACGGTCGGCCATCCACGCCGCCCGGTAGGTGAGCAGGCGGGCGGCCTCGATCTGGGTGGCCAGCTCGGCGACCTGCCACTGGATGCCCTGCATGTCGGCGATCGTCTTGCGGAAGGCGGCGCGCTCCTTGACGTACTCGGTGGCGTACATGAGCGCGCCCTCGGCCAGGCCGATGCCGCGGGCCGCCACGATCGGGCGCATCGCGTTCAGGGCCTGCATGGCGAGCTGGAAGCCGCCGATCTCGCCGATCACGTTGGCGGCGGGCACCCGCACGTCGGTGAGGAGCAGCTCGCCCGTGTCGACCCCGCGCACACCCATCTTGCGGTCGACCGAGGCCACCTCGACGCCGTCCCAGGCCCGCTCGACGATGAACGCGCTGATGGCGTCGTGGTTGCGGGCGGTGACGTCGTCCGACGTCTTGGCGAAGACCGTGTACCAGTCGGCCTGGGCGACGCCGGAGATCCAGCACTTGGTGCCGTTGAGCACCCACTCGTCGCCGTCGCGCACCGCTTTGGTGCGCATGCCCATCACGTCGCTCCCGGCCTGGGGCTCGGACAGGCAGAAGGCGGCCCGCAGCGAACCGTCGGCGATGGGGCTGACGTAGCGCTCCTGCTGATCGCGGTTGCCGGCGATGAGCACCGGGCCGGTGGGCAGGCGCGTGAGGAGCAGCATCAGCGCCGCGGTGTTCGAGTACTTCGCCACCTCCTCGATGGCGAGGGTGAGCCCCATGATCCCGGCACCCGATCCGCCGAGGTCCTCGGGGATGCACAGGCCGAGCAGGCCGGCGTCGCGGAACACCTCGAAGAGGTCCTGGGGGTACTCGCCGGTCTCGTCGATCTCCCGGGCCCGGGGCTTGACCTTGTCCTGGGCGATGCGCCGGCAGGTCTCCTGCAGCGCGAGCAGTTCCTCGGAGAGCTCGAAATCCATGCGGCGACGGTAGTGGCCCTCAGAGGGCGAGCAACATCTCGACCTGGCGGATCCGCGGTTCGAGCTCGTAGGCCATGGCCTGGCCGGTGGCCACGAAGCCCTCGCTCTCGTAGAAGCGCCGGGCGAACTCGTTGCGCTCCACGACCCACATCCGCAGGCGGGTGCCCCCGCTCCCCCGCGCCCACGTCGCCGTGGCGCCGAGCAGCGCGGTGGCGACGCCGATGTCGCGGAAGCCCGGAGCCGACCAGAGTCCGACGACGTTCACGACGCCGTCGCGGTTCGCGTAGGCGCCGACCATGCCGACCACGAAGCGGTCGGAGCCGCTCTCGACGAGGCGCTCGTCAGGCACCTCGGGGCTGGCCTCGGCGAAGAAGGTGGCCTGGAGCCCGCCGCTCGCGTTGGCGGCCGCCGCCGAGATCCAGTGGTCGTCGTCGAGGGCCTGCGTGCGGCCGAGGGTCGTGGTCGCGTCGCCCGGGGCGTCGGCGAGGGCCTCGAGGCGGACCGCACGCAGCACGGGTCCCTCGTCGGCCCGGATCCTGCGCACGCTGAACATGGGCGCACGCTAGGCCACCGGGTGGCCCGCGGCGCGGCTCCTGACCTGGTCAGGCGGAGCGGCGGCGCTGGCGGATGATCCGGCGGCGCTCCCGCTCGGTGCACCCGCCCCACACGCCTTCCTTCTCCCGCCGCGCCAGCGCGTACTCGAGGCACGCGCCCTGCACGGGGCACCCACCACACACGGCCTTGGCGACCTCGGCGTCCTCGTCGGTCTCCGGGTAGAAGATCTGCGGGTCGAGGCCGTTGCACGCAGCCTTGGAGCGCCAGGTCGTGGTCATGGCGGAGCGTGGCTCCTGTGGATGGTGAAGCGGACAAGGGGCGCAGCAGCGGGCCGGGGGTGTCGGCCCGGTCCCGGGGCGCCGAAGGGCCGAGTATGGCCGGGCCGCGCCCGGGAAGTCCATCTGAGCCGGGAATCGGCCCTCGTCAGCCGATCAGGTCGGCGCGGAGCTCGGCGACGTTGTCGTCGGTGAGGGCGACCTCGTGCTGGTAGGCCGGGTGATCGATGACGAGCGCGGCGGTGCCGGGCTGCAGCCGCTCGATCTGGTCGGGGGTCAGCGCGAAGTGCACGTAGTGGACCGACGCGGTGGTCTCCTCGCGGGTGAGCTGCTTCTCGTGGTCGGCGTCGACGGTGCAGCGCACCGCCACCGCGTCGTCGCCGGCGCCGAGGCGCAGCACGACGTGGGTCTCGATGCCGACGAGCTGGGGCAGCCAGGTGCGCAGCTCCTCGTCGGTGGTGAGCTCGAGGAACAGCGTGGCGGCGAGGGTGCCGGGCTCGGGGATGAGCGGGTTGTAGATGTCGAGCTCGGTCTGGATGCCCTCGTCGGAGAGGATCTTCTCGGCGCGGGCCATCTCCTGGATCTGGAACTTGATCGTGGTCGCGTTCTCGAACAGCAGGGTGATGAACGGGCCGACGTGGATCCGGCGCTTCTTCTTGAGGGCGATGACGTCCTGGCGGAACTCGATCCGGGTGCGCTCGTAGGCGCGCAGGTCGTCGATGTCGTCGAGGGTGAGCTTGGGCACGGGGCTCCTCCTGGTCAGGGGTCGCGGGGCAGGCCGTAGGCCCGGGCCACGACGGAGATCGGATGCTGGGGGGTGGCGCCGGTCTCGAGCTCGATGCCGCCGTTGGCGAGCGAGCAGTCGCCGGCGACGACGTCGGCGTCGGCCTTCTCGATCGCGGCCGCCATCTTCTTGGCGACCTTGCGGGCGGCGTCGAAGTTCTCGGAGCGCAGGCCCCACGTGCCGTCGATGCCGGAGCACTCGGCGACGACGGTGATCTTGGCGCCGGTGAGCTTCATGAGGTCACGGCTGCGCAGGCCCATGTTCTGGGCCCGCAGGTGGCAGGGCGCGTGGTACACGACCTGCTCGGGCACCTCGCCCTCGAAGGTGGTGTCGAGGGTGGTGTCGGCGCCCTTGTGGAGCCCGACGAGGTACTCGGCGGCGTCGCGGGTGTGGTCGGCCACGAGCTGGGCGTCGGGGTTGGCGAGGTAGTCCGGGTAGTCGTTCTTCAGCACGAAGCCGCAGGTGGGCTGGGGCACGACGATCTGGAGGTCCTCACCGCGGGCTTCGGCGTCGCGGATGGCCTTGGCGAGGATGTCGACGTTGTGGGCGGCGTCCTTGCGGAAGGCGGTGAGGTCGCCCTGGTGGAGGGCTGGGGCGCCGCAGCAGCGCATGCCCTCGGGCAGCGAGCAGCCGACGCCGTTGTGCTCGCAGACGCCGACGAGGTCCTTGCCGACCTGGGTGTCCTGGTACTCGACGAGGCAGGTCGGGAAGAGGGCGACCTCGGCCTGCTTGGTGCCGCTCACGCGGGCCGTGCGCTTCTTGAACCAGGTGGAGAACCGGGTGCGGGCGTAGGGCGGGAGGATCCGCTCCTCGTGGATGCCGACGACCTTGGCCATGGCCTTGCGGATCGGCGACCCGGGGGTGCCGACCGCCTTGTTGGCGAGCGGGGCGAGGGGGCCGCTGTTGAGGGTGCCGACGAGGTCGGTCTTGGCGAGGGCCTTGTCGGTGATACGGCTGGTGGCGGGCTTGGTGCCAGCGTCTTGCTGGTACGCCTTGGCCCGCAGCATGAGGCGGGGGAAGTCGAGCTCCCACTCGTGCTTGCCCGGGGTGTAGGGGCAGTTCATCTCGCCGCAGAGCTTGCAGTTGAAGCACTCGTCGACGACCTCGAACCGCTCGGCGTCGGTGAGCTTCTCGGCGTCCTGGTCGTCATGGTTGTCGATCGCCTCGAACAGCGTGGGGAACGACGGGCAGAACTTGAAGCAGAGCCGGCACCCGTGGCACAGGTCATAGACCCGGTTCATCTCCTCCCGGAGATCATCGAGCACCAGATACCGAGGATGAAACGGGTCATACGTCGTCGTCATGGCAATGCACCGCCAAGGGGGAGAAGAGGGCGAACGAAAGCAGGGGTTCCCCGTACGAGGAGTCGGAGCAGGGGGAAGGGGCGGAGGGGGAGCACGAGGGGGACGGCACTGCCGTCCCCCTCGTCGTCGAACGAGCCGGCTCCGCCGGTCGTGAGACCGAGGAGAGCCGCCGAAGGCGTCGTCAAACTCGTGACGAAACCTCCGGTTTCGTCACGACAGCGACTCCAGACCCTGGCCGAAGCGGCCGGCGTGGGACTTCTCGGCGCGGGCGAGGGTCTCGAGCCCCTCGGCGATCTCGTCGAAG
>CAZUYW010000241.1:0-4936 GCA_964624775.1 uncultured Iamiaceae bacterium | reverse complement strand
AGGGCCATCACGCCGAACACGATCGCCCCGAGCTGGATCATGCCGAACAGCCGCTCGGCGGTGATCGACACGCCGAGCACCTTGTACCAGGCCGCGAGCGCCCACAGGGAGCCCGGCCCGTAGAGGTGGAGGAAGTCCTTGTGGGGGATCTGGCCGTTCAGCACCTGCTCGGGGAAGACGAGCATGAAGCCCTCCTCCATCGGCGGTCCCTGGTAGCGGAACAGCGCCCGCATGGGCAGGGCGAACACCACGCCGACGATCGCCACGACGAGCGACGTCTGCCACGACGGCACCAGCCGGGCCCACGCCGGACGCGGCGAGGGGGACGCCGTCTCCATGGGTGCGGGGGCGTCGTCGGTGGCCGTGGCGGCGGGGGTGGTCGGGTCAGAGGGCGGCATCGGGATCCGGAAAGGGCGGGGCGGCGGGGCTGGGGCGCAGCCGGGCGAGGATGGTGTCGAGGGTGACGGCGAGGCCGACGACCAGCACGAGGTCGCCGGTGGTGCGGAACCGCACGTGACCGTACGCGTAGACGGCGGTCGCGGTGACCATCCCCAACATGGCGACCATCGGCCACACCGTGGCACCACGGCGGCGGGCGAGCCACAGGCCGAGGAGCCCGGGGATCAGGGCGAGGCGGTACACCCAGAGGCCGCGCACCGCCCAGGCGTAGGGCCGGCCCTCGAGCGGGAGGCTGTGCACGTTGTTGTCGCTGTGCTGGAGGTCCCAGACGCGGGTGATGCGGGCGGTCACGACGGCGGGCCAGCGGTCCGAGTGGGCACGGGCGTACTCGCGGCCGAGCTTCCCCCACGCCGCGGCGCGCTCGGCCTCGTCGCCGGGCGGGTCGGCGGGCTTGCCCGCGTCGATGCGCTCCTGGCGGGCTCGCATCTGGCAGTTGAAGGACCAGTACCCGATGAAGGGGCCCTGGTAGGTGTCCGGGCAGTTCGCGTAGTACAGGACCTCCTCGCTGTTGGTCGAAACGGGGACCACCCGGTCGAAGCGCACGAGGTTGCGGATGGTCCACGGCGCCAGCAGCCCGAGGGCCACCACGCCCATGACCACGAGGTGCAGCACCGCCCGAGGCACCTTGCGCCGCCAGCCGGCGAGGCCGAGCGGCAGGCACAGGAGCGGCAACAGCAGCAGGGCCTCGCCGCGGGTGAGGATCGCCAGGCCGACGGCGGCGCCGACCGCGGCGGCCCGCTTCAGGGTCGGTGCGTCGAGCCAGCGGTACGCGGCGAGGAGCGCGGTTCCCACGAGCGCCGTGTAGAGGCCCTCGGGCCACAGGGTGCCGTCGATGATCCAGAGGTTCGGGTAGAGGGCCGCGGCGCCGGCGGCGATCACGCCGGCGCGGTCCCCCGCCAGGCGCCGTCCGAGGAACCCGGCCACCACCACCACGCCGACCCCGGCGATCGCCGCCATGGTCTTGTTGGTGAGGAAGCCGCGGGCGCCGAGCATGGCGGCCGGCGTGAGCCACATCGTGAACAGCGGCGGGTGGATGGCGGTGGCGATCCACCGGCCCTGGGTGAGCCACGAGAACGGCTCGGCGAAGCCCACGCCGTCGGCCAGCATGTTGGCCTGGGCGTGGTAGTAGAACGGGTCGCCGTTACCCGGGTTGCGGGCCGTGACCGTGCCGAAGGCCACCACCCGCGACGCGAAGCTGGCCAGCGCGATGGTCCACATGCCACCGGCGAACAGGCCGAGGCGGCGGTCCCGGAACCGGGCCCACGGCTTCTCGACCAGGTACCACGACGCGGTGGCCAGCGCGATCGTGACCACGAGCGTCCAGGCGAGCGTCGGCCAGAAGGCCACGTTGAACTGGGCGCCGGGGTGGCGGGCGGGCAGCGGCTCGCCGCCGCCGTAGGCCGGGGCGCTCACCCACCGGCCGATCACGAGCAGCTGCCAGAGGTAGATGCCGTAGGAGATCTGCCCGAGGAACACCATCGGGCGGGATCCGAGGCCGCGCCGGATCGGGCCCGACCCCGCCCGGCCGAGCACCGCGGGCAGCACGAGCCCGGTGGCCACCACCGCGTAGCCGAGGTGCAGCGCGAACTCCTCGAGGCGCCCGTGGGTGAGCGCCGTGCGGGAGATGCCGGTGGCGTAGCCGAGCACGAGCAGCGTGACGGCCGAGACGAGCCACGACAGCAGCGGTGCCCCGGGCCGGGAGAACCAGCCGTCGAGCCGGTCGACCCGGCGGGCCAGCGGCCCACGGTCCTGGCGCTCCACGGCGAGCACGGCCAGGCCCATGCCGATCGCGAACACGTCGAGGTGGTACGGCAGCCAGGCCTTGAGCGGGGTGAACGCGTTCTCGCCGCCGTCGAACGCGGGGTCGAGCGCCACCAAGCCCAGCCGGAACACCTGGGCCACGACCACCAGGCCGAGCAGCATCCCGAGCTGGCGCCGGACCCGCCCGGCGCGGGTGGCGGGCGGGCTCAGTGCGAGCAGGGCGGCCAGCACCGGCACCAGCAGGTAGAACGCCATCTCGACGGCGAGCGTCCAGGCCTGGGGCAGCGGCCCGGCGAGGGAGTCGCGCCAGTAGACGTGGGTGAACGTGAGGAACCGGGCCATCGTGGCCAGCGGCACCGACGTGGAGCCCGACGCCGCGGGCGAGAACCCCTCGGACGGGCGCACGAACCCGCGGTCGGGTGCGAACAGGAAGGCGGCGACGATCACCGTCCAGTAGAGGGGCACGATCCGGATCAGGCGGTGCCGCAGGTAGCGGCGCACCCCGGGGCCCGGCTCGGCCCGCAGCAGCGCCGCTGCGAAGGGCCGGTAGAGCAGGTAGCCGGACAGGACGAAGAAGATGGTGACGCCGACGTCGAGCCGGGCCAGGACGCCCCCGAACGGTCCCCGGTTGCCCATGGCGTTGAGCGACACGTGGGTGACCAGCACCGACAGGGCGGCGACCGCCCGCAGGCCCTCGATCTGGAGGTTCCGGCCGCTCGTCCGGGAGGGTCCGCCCGCCTCGGTGGGGGCGACAGCGGTCGTCGCGGCCATGGCGAGCCAGCCTAGGCGGGGCACCTCGCGGGGATCGGGCACCGGAGGCCGCCCTCTATGCTCTGTCCGATGTTGCCGTACGAGCGCCGCGTGGTGGCCGCCCTGCTGACCACGCCCGACGCCGGGCAGCGCCAGCGGGTGACCGAGTTCGTGGGCGGATCGCTCGGCGCCATGCCCGAGATCCTCCGCTTCGGCATCGCCTCGATCTCGATCGCGCTCGGCGCCTTCGCCGCGGTGCGCGACGCCGTGGGCCGCCGGCCCGAGCCCGAGGCCGAGGTCATCTGGCTCGACACCAACCCGATCGGCCTGATCCGCCAGTGGGTGCGCGCCCTGCGCTCGCTCGTGCTGTTCGCCGAGCAGGAGCAGCTCGGCCAGGGCGCGCCGGAGGCCACCGCCCCGTGAGCCGCGACGCCTGCCGCACGATCGACACCGAGGTCCTCGTCATCGGCTCCGGCGCGGGCGGGGCCACCACGGCCTGCCGCCTCGCCGAGGCCGGGCGCAGCGTGCTCGTGGTCGAGGAGGGGCCCGCCGTCGACCCCGACGCCCTGGAGCCGTTCTCGCTCGAGGAGATGGTGGCCAAGTACCGCCACCGCGGCGGCACCGGAGCGCTCGGCACCCCGCCGATCGCCTACACCGAGGGTCGCTGCGTCGGCGGGTCCACCGAGGTCAACAGCGGCCTGTGGCACCGCCTCCCCACCGAGCTCACCGAGCAGTGGCGGGTGCGGTACGACATCGACGAGTTCGACCCCGATGCCCTCGACCGCCGCGCCGCCGGCATCGAGGAGGAGCTCAGCGTGTCCCGGGTGCCGGGTGAGCCGCCGCCATCGTCGGCCGTGCTCGAGCGGGGCGCCGACGCGCTGGGCTGGCGCTCCCAGGAGTTCCCCCGGGTCTTCAAGTACGACGACAAGGGCCGCGGCACCAAGCAGACCATGGCCCGCACCCTGCTCCCCCGGGCCACCGCCGCGGGCGCCACGATCCTCCCGAACTGCCGGGTGACCCGCATCGTGGGCCGTGCCCCGCACGCGCAGGGGGCGTGCGCCATCGTCGACCACCCCGACGGGCACCGCGAGCAGGTCCTCATCCGCGCCGAGCACGTGTTCGTGTGCGGCGGGGCGGTGCACTCCCCCGCCCTGCTCCAGCGCAGCGGGATCCGCCGCCGCATCGGTCGGGGCCTCAAGCTGCACCCCACCATCAAGATCGCCGCCCGGTTCCCGGACCCGCTCGACCACGACGACGTGCCGATGCACCGCATCACCGAGTTCGCGCCCTACCTCACGATCGGTGGCTCCGCGAGCCGCCGGGGCCACGTGGCGATGGCCCTCGCCGAGGCCGCGGCCCCCTTCGACGACGCCCTCGCCCACTGGGACACCGTCAGCGTGTACTACGCGGCGATCCGCAGCGAGGGGTCCGGTGCGGTGGTGGCCCTGCCCGGGATGGCCTCGCCGCTCGTGACCTACCGCCTCACCCCCGCCGACTTCAGCCGCCTCGCACGCGGCCTGGTCCACCTCGGCGAGGCGCTCCTGGCCGCGGGTGCCACCGAGCTGTACCCCTCCGTCCTCGGTGGTGGCATCGCCCGCACCCGTGCCGACCTCGCCCGCTGGTGGGACGCGCTCACGCCGCGCACCGCGAACCTCATGACGGTGCACCTCACCTCCAGCATCCGCATGGGCGAGAACGACGACCTCACCGGCACCGACAGCTTCGGGCGGGTGCACGGCTGGACGAACCTGCGGGTCAACGACGCGTCGCTCCTGCCCGACGCGCCCGGCGTCAACCCGCAGGCCGGCGTGATGGCCATCGCGGCCCGCAACGCCGAGCAGTTCCTGGGCTGACGCGCCGGGTCAGCGGCCGGGGATCGCCTGGACGTAGACCGCAGCTGGGGCCCCCACCGTGAGGGCGCGGAGCATGTCGGTGCGGATGTCCTTGGGGATGCCCGGCTTGAGCG
>CAZUYW010000240.1:0-4945 GCA_964624775.1 uncultured Iamiaceae bacterium | reverse complement strand
CGGACCGCGACGACGCCCTGGCCCGCTTCCGCACCGTGCCCCCGCAGGACCACTACCTGCCCTACGTGATGCACCACGTCGCCCGCCGGTCCCTGCACCGGGTCGAGGGCGGGTGGAGCTGGAAGTTCGACCACAACCTGTTCTCGGCGTTCACGTCGTCCATCCGGGCCGTGGCCCTCCCGTACCTGCCCGAGGTGCGCTGCCGCTTCGCCCTGCTGCGGGCCGAGCTCGGCCTGGTCACCCCCGACATCGGCGAGTTCATGTACGACCAGCTCGGGCGCAACGCGCCGGTGATCGAGCTGCCCCAGACCGGCCACCACGGCATGCTCGACCAGCCCCTCGTGCTCACCACCGCCATCCGTTCGCTGCTCGCGGACTGGGACCACTCGCTGCCGAGGCGGCGGTGAACGGCGACGGGGTCGCCCCCATCGCGCCCGTCGACGCCGCGACCGTGGCCGACTGGGACCACGAGGCCGACGTCGTGGTGGTCGGCCTCGGCTGCGCCGGCGCGGCAGCGGCGATCGAGGCGGCGGAGGCCGGTGCCGACGTGCTCGTGCTCGAGCGCACGGCGGCCGGTGGCGGCACGTCGGCGATGGCCGGCGGGATCATCTACCTGGGCGGCGGCACCCGGGTGCAGCGCGCCTGCGGCTACGACGACACCCCCGAGCAGATGGAGGCGTTCCTGCTGGAGGCGTGCGGCCCCGGGCGCGACGCCGAGAAGATCCACGTCTACGCCCACGACAGCGTCGCCCACTTCGAGTGGTTCGTGGCCCACGGCGTGCCGTTCAAGGACGAGTTCGACGAGCAGCACGACCGCGAGCCCCGCACCGACGCCGGGCTGCTCTACACCGGCGGCGAAGACGCCGCCCCGTTCTCGGCGATCACCCCGCCCGTGCCCCGCGGCCACAAGCCGCAGTTCCCCGACGCGGCCGGCGGCTTCCTCATGGACCGCATGCTCGCCGCGGTGTCGGCCACCGCGACCCGGGTGCTCACCGGTGCGCGCACCGACGCGCTGGTCGTCGACCGGGACGGCGCGGTCGTCGGGGTGGCCGCCACGTTCGACGGCGCGGTCCGCCACGTGCGCGCCCGCCGGGGCGTCGTCCTGGCCGCGGGCGGCTTCGTCTACAACCCGGCCATGGTCGCGGCGTACTGCCCCGACGCGGCGCGCTGCGCCTACCTGATCGGCACCGACAACGACGACGGCAGCGGCATCCGCATGGGCCAGGGCGCCGGCGGTGCCGTGCGCCTCCTCGACGTCCTCGAGTGCGCCCTGCCGATCATGCCGCCGCGCTCGCTCGCCCGCGGGGTGCTCGTCGACGGCGAAGGCTGCCGGTTCCTCAACGAGGACACCTACACCGGCCGCATCGGCCAGCACGCCCTGCGCGACCACGACGGCCAGGCGTTCTGGATCGTGGACCAGGCCATCGACGAGGTGAACGCCGTCGGGATGCGGGTCACGTTCGCGGCCGAGACGCCCGAGGAGCTCGCCGTCGAGCTCGGCGTCCCGCCCGAGGCGCTCGCGGCCACCCTCGCCCGCTACAACGCCGACGCCGCCGCCGGCGTCGACACCGCGTTCGGCAAGCACGCCGACTTCCTCCAGCCCCTCGTCGGCCCGCTCGGCGCGATCGACCTGCGCGTCGACCACGCCCTCTACGCGCCCTTCACCCTGGGCGGCCTGCACACCACCGTCGACGCCCAGGTGCGGGCCGTCGACGGCGGCATCGTGCCCGGCCTCTACGCAGCAGGCCGCACGGCGGCGGGCGTGGCCGGCCACGGCTACGCGAGCGGGCTCTCGCTCGGCGACGGCACCTACTTCGGGCGGCGCGCCGGCCGCCACGCCGCCGGGGCCACCTGGCCCTGACCGGCGGCCCAACGCTTTTCGGGCGGTTCGGGCGGGGCCGGTAGCCTCGGCTCCTCATGGCACGAGCCCGCTACCAGGCGCCCCGGGGGACCCAGGACGTCCTCCCGCCCACGTCCGCCCGCTGGGAGGCGCTCCTCGCCACCTGCGCGTCCGTGGTCGAGCGGGCCGGCTACGGCCTCCTGCAGTCGCCCATGTTCGAGGAGCTCGGCGTCTTCCAGCGCGAGTCCGAGGGCGCCGACGCCGTGCGCAAGGAGATGTACGACTTCGAGGACAAGGGCGGCCGCCACGTCGCCCTGCGTCCCGAGGGCACCGCGTCGGTCGTGCGGGCCTTCGTCCAGCACCAGCCGGGCACGCCGTGGAAGGTCTGGTACGCCACCCCGGCGTTCCGCTACGAGCGGGTCCAGGCCGGGCGGCTCCGCCAGCACCACCAGGTGGGCCTCGAGCTGCTCGGCACCGCCGACCCCGACGCCGACGTCGAGGTCATCTCCCTCGGCTGGGAGTTCCTCCAGGCCCTCGGCCTGCGCCGGGTCGAGCTGCTCATCAACACCATGGGCACCGCCGCCGACCGGCTCGCCTACGTCGAGGTGCTCCGGGCCTGGCTGGCCGAGCGGATCGACGACCTCGACCCCGACGACCGCGAGAAGGTCGCCCACCACCCGATGCGCGTCCTCGACTCCAAGCGGGCGGCCACCCGCGCCGTCACCGAGGACGCCCCCGCCATCGCCGATCACCTCTCACCCGAGAGCGAGGCCCACTTCGCTCGCGTGCGCGAGGGCCTCGGCGCCCGGGGCATCCCGTTCGTGCTGAGCCCCCGCCTCGTGCGCGGGTTCGACTACTACACGCACACCACCTTCGAGTTCGTGCCCACCCTGGTCGACAACGCCCAGTCCACGATCCTCGGCGGCGGCCGCTACGACGGCCTCGTCGAGGAGCTCGGCGGCCAGCCCACCCCCGGCATCGGCTTCGGCTCGGGCATCGAGCGCCTGCTCATCGCCTGCGACGCCGAGGGCGTGTTCCCCGGCCCCGACCCCTCGGTCGACGTGTTCGTGGTCGACGTCACCGGCGGCACCCACGCCCGTGACCTCACCGCCGAGCTGCGCGCAGCCGGCATCTCGTGCGACCGCGCCTTCGACCAGCGCGGGATGCGCTCCCAGATGAAGTCCGCCGACCGCTCCGGCGCCAAGGTCGCCCTCATCGTCGGCGACATGGAGGTCGAGCAGGGGGTGGCCACCGTCCGCCCGCTCCGCGAGGACTTCGGCGCCGAGCAGACCACCGTCGCCCGGGCCGACCTCGTCGCCCACCTCACCGCCCAGCTCCACCCGACCGCCCTCCCGCACAAGGACCACGAACCCTCATGACCCAGGCCGCCGGACTCCGGACCCACTACTGCGGCGAGCTGCGCGCCGAGCACGTCGGCCAGCAGGTCAGCGTGTGCGGGTGGGTCGCCAAGAGGCGCGAGCACGGCGAGCACCTCGCGTTCGTCGACCTGCGCGACCACACCGGCGTGCTGCAGTGCGTCGTCCACGACGACACCGACGTGCGCAGCGAGTACGTGCTGCGCATCACCGGCACCGTCGCCCACCGCCCCGAGGGCACCACCAACGACAAGCTGCCCACCGGCGAGGTCGAGCTCCAGGACTGCACCGTCGAGGTGCTGTCGGCCGCCGAGCCGCCGCCGTTCCCCATGGACGGCCGGGCCGACGACGTCGACGAGCTCGTGCGGCTCCGCTACCGCTACCTCGACCTGCGCCGCGAGCGCATGCAGCGCAACCTGCGGGTGCGGGCCCGCGTGAACTCCGCGATCCGCCGGGCCATGGAGGACCAGGGCTTCATCGAGGTCGAGACCCCGATGCTCATGCCCTCCACCCCCGAGGGCGCCCGGGAGTTCCTGGTGCCGAGCCGCCAGAAGCCCGGCGAGTTCTACGCCCTGCCCCAGAGCCCGCAGCTCTACAAGCAGCTGCTCATGGTCGGTGGCACCGACCGGTACTTCCAGATCGCCCGCTGCCTGCGCGACGAGGACCTCCGCGCCGACCGCCAGTACGAGTTCATGCAGCTCGACGCCGAGGCCAGCTTCGTCACCCAGGACGACGTGCTCGCCTTCATCTCCGAGGCCGTGATGGCCGCCGCCGAGGCGGTGACGGGGGAGCGCCCGCCCGAGATCGAGCAGATCACCTGGCACGACGCCATGGACCGCTACGGCATCGACAAGCCCGACCTCCGCTTCGGCATGGAGCTGGTGGAGCTCACGCCGATCTTCGCCGACACCGGCTTCAACGCGTTCAAGGCGTCGAGCATCAAGGGCATCAAGGTGGCCGGCGCCGCCGAGGCCTACGGCCGCAACAAGCTCGACGGCCTCACCGACCGCGCCAAGTCGCTGGGCGCCAAGGGCCTGGTGTGGCTCAAGGTCGACGAGGGCGGCACCACGTTCACGTCGCCCGTCGCCAAGTTCCTGTCCGAGGCCGAGGTGGCCGGCGTGATCGCCGCCTTCGAGGCCGAGGCCGGCGACCTCCTGCTGATCGTGGCCGACGAGTGGCACCAGACCTGCGAGGTGCTCGGCACGCTGCGCAACGACCTCGGTCGGCCGCCGGTGCACGAGGGGCCCTACCGCTACGTGTGGGTCATCGACTTCCCCATGTTCGTGGGCCAGGACGACGCCGGGCACCCCAAGCCCGGCCACCACCCCTTCACCCACCCGCACCCCGAGGACATCGATCGGCTCGAGTCCGATCCGATGTCGGTGCGGTCGCTCGCCTACGACCTCGTGCTCAACGGCTGGGAGCTCGGTTCGGGCTCGATCCGGATCCACGAGCCCGAGCTGCAGCAGCGGATCTTCCGCCTGCTCGGCATCTCCGAGGAGGAGGCCGACCGGCGCTTCGGGTTCTTCCTCACCCCGTTCCGCTACGGCGCCCCGCCCCACGGCGGCTTCGCGTTCGGCATCGATCGCCTCACGGCGATCCTGGCGGGGGAGGAGAACATCCGCGAGGTGATCGCGTTCCCCAAGCCGCAGTCGGGCACCGACCCGATGACCGACGCCCCCACCGCCGTCGAGCCCGCCCAGCTCGCCGACCTCGGCCTCCGCCTCCT
>CAZUYW010000239.1:0-4961 GCA_964624775.1 uncultured Iamiaceae bacterium | reverse complement strand
ACGATGCCGCCATCGCCCGTGCCGAGGCCCTCCTCGACGGGCCCGGCCTCCGGCCGCCCGCCGTCCGACCCGACCCCGCCGCCGTGGAGGCAACCTGGCCCCGCGCCACCCGGGCGGCGCTGCGCCGCCTCCGCCGCGACCTGCACCGCAAGCGGGTGGGCCTCGCCATCAGCGGCGGCGGGTCCCTCGGCAGCTTCGAGGCCGGCGCCCTGCGGTTCCTCTACGACCACACCGCCGTGGCGCCGGTCGTGGTGAGCGGCAACTCGGCCGGTGCGCTCAACGCGGCCAAGCTCGCCGAGGGCGATCCGCCCGGCGGGCCGCGCGCGATCGACGAGGTCGAGCGCATCTGGCGGTCGCTGCGCATCACCCCCGACATGTGGGAGCCCGAGCCGTGGCTCACCCGCCTGCAGGCCTCCGCGGCGTGGGCGAACTCGCTGCGCGACCACATCGACGCGTCGGACGGCGGCGCCACCTCGATCCGCGTGGCCGTGCGCGTGCTGGGCGGCATCGTGCGACGGCCGCCCGAGACCGACGGCACCCTCGACGCCGTCCGCGACGCGCTGCGGGCCCAGTCGCTGCTGTCGCTGGCCCCCGTCGCCGACCTCCTGGCCCGCGAGCTGCACCCCGGACGGGTCGCGGCCTCGGGCATCGCGCTGCGGGTGGGCATCGTGGGCCTCGAGTCGGGCGAGCTGCGCTACGTCACCGAGACCGGCGCGCTCCACGACCGCACCGACCGGCCCCTGCCGCTGCCTCCCGTGCCGCTCGGCGAGGGGGTCCTCGCCTCGGCGTCGATCCCCGTGGCCTTCCCGCCCGTGCTGCTGCACGGCGAGCACTACGTCGACGGCGGCGCCCGCGAGATCCTCCCGCTCGAACTGCTCGCCGAGCACCACGACGTCGACCGTGTCATCGCCGTCGCCGCCGGGGCCACCGGCGTCGCCCCCGTCGCGTCGTTCCGGGAGCGCAACCTGCTCGACATCATGCGCCGGGTCAGCGCCGAGATCGGCCCCGACGAGACCCTGCGCAAGGAGCTGGCCCCACCCGGTGGCTGGCGCCGCGGGGTCCGCCTCGTCGCCCCCGAGTTCGACGTCCACGACTCGATGACCATCGATCCCGCGCTGATCGCCATCTCGCTCGATCACGGCTGGCTGCGCGCCGCCGACGTGCTGCTCGAGCTCGGCCCCGAGTGCCGGGCGCTCACCCGCTCGCTCACCGAGGTGCGCATGGAGCTCCGGCGCCTCGCTGGCCCGCTCCCCCGCCTCTTCGACGACCGGGCCCCCGATCCCGGCGAGACCGGTGATCCCGACGCGCTGACCACGCTGCTGCGCACGCACTGCCTCGAGCGCCGTCGCCTCGGCGGGCCGCTGCCCCCGTCCCTGGAGGCCTGGCTCGACGGGTGAGCGCGGCTCGACGGGTGACCGTCAGCCGCGGCTCGTGCGGCGGCGCTACTCGGGCCGGATGGTGCGGGCCACGGCGCCGACCAGGTCGGCGTCGACCATCTCCACGGCGACCTTGACCGCGTTGACGATCGCGGTGGCCGACGACGAGCCGTGGCTGATGATGCACGGGCCGTTGAGGCCGAGCAGCATCGCCCCACCCGTGTTGTCCGGGTCGAGCTGGGCGTAGAGCGGGAGCAGCGCCGGGATCAGCACGTCGGACGCGGCCTGGGTCTCGGGGGTGGAGCCGAAGGCGCCGAAGATGGCGCCGACCAGGGCCTTCATCGAGCCCTCGAGCGTCTTGAGGACGACGTTGCCGGTGAAGCCGTCGGTGACCACCACGTCGACATCGGGCGACATGATGTCGCGGCCCTCGACGTTGCCCACGAACGTGCCGCCGCACGCCTCGGCCCAGGCTCCCTCGGCGAGCAGGCCGTGGGTCTCCTTCACGAGCGGGGTGCCCTTCGTGGGCTCCTCGCCGATGGAGAGCAGGCCGACCTTGGGGGCCTCGATGCCGTAGCGGTGCCGGGCGTAGACGGTGCCCATCTGGGCGAACTGCACGAGCCACTCGGCGGTGCACTCGGCGTTGGCGCCGGCGTCGAGCAGGACCGTGGGGGTGGGGGCGCCCGGGCACGGGATCGGGGTGGCGATCGCGGGGCGGCCGACGCCGGGCAGGCGCTTCATGCGCAGCAGCGCGGAGGCCATGGTGGCGCCGGTGTTGCCCGCCGAGACCATGGCGCACGCCTTGCCGTCGCGCACCGCCTCGGCGGCGCGCACGAGCGAGGAGTCCTTCATGGTGCGGACGCTCTTGCCCGGGTCCGCGTCCATGGCGATCACCTCGGACGCGGGCAGCACGGGCAGGCCGTGGTCGGTGCCGAGCTCGTCGGGACGACCCACGAGCACGACGTCGACGCCGAGCTCGTCGCGGGCGCGCACGGCCCCGGCGACGATCTCGCCGGGCGCCTTGTCGCCGCCCATCGCGTCGACGGCGACGGGCAGGCGGGGGGTGGTCATCGGGGGCCGATCAGTCGACGTCGATGGCCTGGCGGCCGTGGTACCAGCCGCAGTTGCCGCACACCACGTGAGGCAGCTTGGCCGAGCCGCAGCGGGGGCACAGGCTGCGCGACGGGGCGTCGAGGCGCCATGCCGAAGCCCGGCGGCTCCGGCTCTTGGACTTGGAGGTCTTCTTCTTGGGGACAGCCATCGTCGTGGTCCTGCTGGTCGAGGTCGGAGGCGCGACGTGGCGCCGAACGCGAGGGGCGACTCTAGCGGAGCGACCCCGGGCGGAGCGAAGTCGGCCCCGCTCCCGGGCAACCCCAGCTCAGAGATCGAGGTCGTCGAGCGCCGCCCAGCGGGGATCCTTGGGCGGCGGGGCGTCGTCGTCGGGACCGGCCGCCACCTGGGCCGGGAAGGCATCGGGCGCGGGCCCGAGGCAGTCGGGCCCGCAGAGCGGCGCCAGCGGCAGGGCGAGCAGGGCGGCGTCGTGCAGGAGCGGCCCGAGGTCGATGTGATCACCGACGAGCGGCCAGGTCTCGCCGTCGACCGGCACGTGCTCGTAGATCTCGCGGATGGGGAGCTCGGCCACGCCCTCGACGGGCCCGAGGCAGCGCCGGCACTCCCCCTCCCACGGCACGGTGGCGGTGCCGGTGAGCACCACGCCGTGCTCGATCGACTCGGCCTCGCCGACGAAGGCGATCGAGGAGCCGTCGGGCACGCGCACGTCGCTCAGCCCGAGGCCGTGGGCCTCGAGGTCGCGGGCGACGTCGAGGCGGCTGCCGAGCCGGCGCCGGATCTCGGTGACCGACACCAGCAGCGCTGGCGGGTGCGGCGCCTCCGAGCCCTGCCCGGTCCCGCCGTCGGTGCCGGGCACGTTCAGCCCCGGTCCTGGTCGAAGAAGCCCGACTCCTCGACCGCAGCGTCGACCTCGGCCTCCTCGGGCGCGGGCGGGCGGGGCAGGTTGGTGGCGTTCAGGCGCTCGCGCCCCGAGCCGACCATCTTGAGGGTCCGCTCGAGCACGATCTCGAACCCGGCGAGCTTCTGGTCGCAGAAGTCCTCGCACTCGAGCCGGAGGCGCCGGGCCTCGGCCTCGGCGGCGTCGACGATGCGCCGGGCGCGCTGCTCGGCCGCCTTCACCACCTCGGTGCGCTGCACCATCCGCTCGGCCTGGGCTCGGGCCGCGTCGAGGATGTCGTCGCCGTCGGCGCGCATCTTGGCGAGGTAGTCCTCGCGCTCCTTGCGCAGCCAGCGGGCCTCGCGCAGCTCGTCGGGGAGCCGGGCCATGGCCTGCTCGAGGAGGTCGAGGACCTCGTCACGGGGGACCATCGCCGAGGAGGAGCGCAGCATCGGACGCGAGGCCTGCACGATGTCGACGACGCGGCTGATGAGCTCCTCGGTCTCGGCCTGGGGGCCGCGGGACCGGATGACGCGCGGCTCGGCGTCGGGCTCGACGACCGGGGGCTCCGCCTCGGCGTCGTAGATCGGGAAGTCGTCGTAGCTCATGGCTGCTCCACGAGGTGGGGGGATCGGGTCGCGCCGCTCACGAGAAGCGCTCCACGAGGCGGGTAGCGACCGGCAGCGGGACCATCGAGGTGACGTCGCCGCCGAACCGGGCGATCTCGCGGATGAGGCGCGAGGCGATGAACGAGTGGGTGGTGGCCGAGGGGATGAACATGGTGTGCACGCCCGAGATGGCCAGGTTCATCTGGGCCTGCTGGAGCTCGGACTCAAAGTCCGACACGGCCCGCAGGCCCTTCACGATGAAGTCGGCCTCGACCTCGCGGGCCAGGTCGACGACGAGGCTCGCGAAGCTCGTGATCGTCACGTTGGAGAGGTGGGCGACGGACTCGGTGAGCATCGCCTGGCGCTCCTCGAGCGTGAACAGGCCCGCACCCTTCTGGGGGTTCCCGATCGCGGCGACCACGACCTCGTCGAAGAGCCGTGACGCGACCTCGATGAGCTCGAGGTGGCCGTTGTGGATGGGGTCGAAGGACCCCGGGTACAGCACTCGGGTCACGATGGGGCTCCGGTCGGGGACGCGAACGTGACCACCGTACCGCCGTACCGGCGGACCCTGAGGCCACCGAGGTGCGGGCCCGGGTCGATCTCGCGGTCGGACTCGATGACGACCACGCCCTCGTCGGCCAGGCCCCGGGCGGCGGCGGCCAGCAGGTCGGACCAGTCGTCGAACGCGTACGGCGGGTCGAGCAGGATCAGGTCCCAGGGCCCGCGGGCGGCGAGGGTGGCGCCGTCGGCGGCCGTGACGGTGGCCACGGGGGCCAGGCCGGTGGCAGCGAGGTTGGCCTCGATCACGGCGCGCGCGGCTGCGTCGACCTCGGCGAAGGTCACCGACGCAGCCCCGCGCGACGCGGCTTCGATCCCGAGCGCGCCGCTGCCCGCGAACGCGTCGAGCACGCGCACGCCCTCGACGGCACCGAGGCTGCCGAGCGCGTTGAAGACCGCCTCGCGCACGCGGTCGCCGGTGGGCCGCGTGGTGTCGCCGGGCGGGGCGTCGAGGCGCAGCCCCCGCGC
>CAZUYW010000238.1:0-4964 GCA_964624775.1 uncultured Iamiaceae bacterium | reverse complement strand
AGGCGCACGCCGTCGGGCCGGGCCAGCGGGTCGAGGTCCGGGTCGAGCGGGGTGATCCAGGTCGGCGACGGGTCCGGCGCGGTCACCCCTGCTCCCACCGCGGCGGCCGCTTCTCGAGGAAGGCACCGATCCCCTCGGCGGCATGGGGCCGGGCCAGCCCCGCCACCATCTCGGCCGAGGCCAGCGCGTAGGCGTCGGCCAGGCCGAGCCCGCTCTGCGCGGCGCGGGCCGCCTTGCCGGCGGCGACCACGTCGGCCGGCTTCGCGGCGATCACCGCCGCGAGCTCGCCGACCGAGGCCGTGAGCTCGTCGTCGGCCACGACCCGGTTGACCAGGCCGATCCGGTGGGCCTCGTGCGCGCTGATCGCCTCGCCGGTCAGCAGCAGCTCCATGGCGTGCTTCGGGGCGACGGCCCGGGTGAGGGCCACCATCGGCGTGGTGCAGAACAGGCCGATGTCGACACCGGGGGTGGCGAAGCGGGCCGACTCCGCCGCGACGGCGAGGTCGCAGGTGGCGACCAGCTGGCAGCCGGCCGCTGTGGCGATGCCCTGCACCGCGGCGATGACGGGCTGGCGGAGGCGGGTGATCCGCACCATCACCTCGGAGCACCAGGCGAAGGTCCGCTCGGCGAGGTGGGGATCGTCGGACCCGGTGAGCTCGCGCAGATCGTGGCCGGCGCAGAACGCCGGGCCGGCACCGGCGAGCACGACCGCCCGCACCGAGCGATCGGCGTCCACCTGGCTCAGCGCATCGTCGAGCGCCTCGAGCATGGCGAGCGACAGGGCGTTGCGGCGGGCCGGGCGGTTCAGGGTGAGCGTCGCCACCCCGCCCTCGTCGTGGCGCAGGACGTGGGGGTCGACGTCAGGCATGTCCCGACGGTACCCAGTCGCGCGGTCGGGCGATCACACCCCGCCGTCGAGGGCGACCACGGCCACGAGCAGCTGGGTGGCCGCGCCGAAGAGGGCGCCGGCCATCTGGTCGCCGCGCAGCACCTCGTCGGGCCCCATCCCGAAGCGCGGCCCGCCCACCGCCAGCATCGTGAACCGCGAGTGCCCGGAGGGCACCGGTGGCAGCGTCGGCTGGTCCCAGGGCCCGATGCGGTCGGCCACCGCCTGACCCACCGCGAGCAGGCCGGCCCGGGCCACCTCGACATCGTCGATCGCGGCGTCGATCACCGACACCCGGCCCTGGTGGTGCAGGAAGCGGACGCTGCCGTCCTCGTAGGCGGCGAGCACGTCGTGGCCGCCGTCGATCGCCACCTCGGCCACGACGCCGAGGACGACGCCGGCGATCGACGCGTCGGGCTGCACCCCGACCGAGCGCAGGAACGTCCACGCCTGGAGCCGGTGGCGCGCCTCGATGTCGGTGCGCATGCCGATGCCCGCCCACTCGCGGATCGCGAGGTCCTGGTCGCCCGCGGCCAGGTGCTCGCGCGCTCGGACGAAGCCGTCCCACGGGTCGCCCGCGTCGGCGGCGCCGTCGGCCGGGGGCCACTCGGCCATCGGCACATCGCCGAAGAGGGTGGCGCGGAGGAGGTCGGCAGGCGAGGTCACGTCAGCCCGTCGGTCCGGCCCAGTGGGCGGAGAGGTCGCCGATGAGGTCGACGTGGAAGCGGCGGACGGCGAACCGCCAGCCCCCCTCGCCGTCGGGGACAACGGTGTCCACGTAGCGCCCGCTGATGATCGGGCGGGGCGGGTTGGCCCCGACGCCCTGGAGCACCACGTAGGACGAGCGGACCTCGACGGTGCCGTCGTCGGCCTGCTCGCCGATGATCGTGTCGACCACGACGTGCTTGGTGCGCGGGCTGCCGTCGTGGAGTTGGGTGCCGCGCTCGTACCAGGCCGCCACCTCGTCGGCGCCGCGGGCGAACGCCGTGCCGTCGGGCCCGGCGAGGGCGCCGTCGGCGAACAGCTCCCCCACCCCCGCCCAATCTCCCGCGTCGATGCGCCAGCAGTACTCCCCCAGCAGGTTGCGGATGCGATCGCCGTCGGTGAGCACGAGCGTCATCCGAGATCGAAGCCCGACTCGGAGATGGCGCGCAGCAGGGCGTCGGACTGCAGGCTCGGCAGGACGCTGCCGCCGTCGACCACGATCGTCTGCCCGGTGACGTAGCTCGCCGCGTCGCTCGAGAGGAACGCGATCACCTCGGCGACCTCCAGCGCGGCGCCGACCCGGCCCACCGGCGTGCCCGCCTCGGCGGCCGTGCGCCACGCATCGTTCGCCACGATCAGGTCGGTGAGCGGCGTGTGGATCATGCCGGGCGCCACCGCGTTGACCCGCACCGCCGGGGCCAGCTCGAGCGCCGCGGTCTGGGTGAGGTTCAGCACGCCGGCCTTGGCGGCCGAATACGGCCCTTCGCCGCGCGTCGGGCGCAGGCCGGTGAGCGACGCGTTGTTCACGATCGAGCCGTGGCCGGCCTCCACCATGATCGGCGCCGCCGCCCGGATCCCGTTGAACGTGCCCGTGAGGTTCACGCCGATCAGCAGCTCCCACTCCTTGTCGGTGTAGGAGAGCAGCGGCTTGGCGGTGCCGATGCCGGCGTTGTTGATCAGGTCGGTGAGGCCGCCCATGGCGTCGGCGGCCTGGCGGATCACCCGCTCCATCGCCTCGCCGTCGCGCACGTCGGCCTGCACCGCGAGGCCCCCGATGTCGAAGGCCACCGCCGAGGCGGCCTCCACGTCGCGGTCGAGCACGGTCACCTGCGCACCCTCGGCGGCGAAGAGCCGGCAGCAGGCGGCGCCGATGCCGGAGCCGCCGCCGGTAACGATCACCCGGTGTCCCTCGAAGCGTCGGCTCACGCCTGCCCCTCCCCGGTGCAATCGATCATGACGACGGCGTCGCCGGTGAACACGACCTTGATGCTCGAGGGGTCCAAGAAGTTGGCCTCGTCGGCCCGCATGGCCTCACCAGCGGGGCCCTCGAGCATCGCCAGGAAGTCGTCCCACGACGCGAAGTCCTGCACCGCGACCCCGTCCCAGCCCGACCCGTCCTGGGGCGCCGACGCGTGCTGCACGTAGCGCTGCACCCGATCGGCCAGCTCCGGCGTGTCCCGGATGAGCGGACCGTGCTGGTTGCGCCAGTAGTCGAGGAAGTCCTCCCGGGACATCCCCTCCTTGCGCTTCACGAACGCGAACAGCTGCATCGCACGATCCCCTATCCGTTGAACCAGTGGCCGCCGTTGACGCCGATCATCTGCCCGGTCACGGGCTTGGCGAGCGCCGACGCGAAGTAGACCGCGGTGCCGGCGATCTCCTCGGAGTGCGGCAGGTAGCCCAGGCAGGTCTCCGAGGCCACCTCGTCGTAGACCTCCTGGAAGGTGATGCCCCGCTTCTCGGCCAGGTGGTTGAAGTACCACTCGACCGAGTCGCCGTAGATGTAGCCGGGGTGGATGGCGTTCACCCGGATCCCCTGGGCGCCCAGCTCGAGGGCGAGGGTCTTGGTCACCGACGCCAGCGCCCCCTTCGAGGCGACGTAGGCGCCCCAGCGCGGCTGGATCCGCTGGACCGACATCGAGTTGATCATGATCACCCGTCCGTCGCCGTTGGCGCCGAGGTGCGGCACGCAGGCCCGGGTCATGGCCAGGGACCCGAACAGGTTGACCTCCATCGTCTGGCGCCACCGGTCCATGTCGGCGTCCATGAACGCCTTGGCGTCGCCGCCGTCGAAGGCGTTGTTCACGAGGACGTCGAGGCGGCCGTACTCGTCCACGACCTGATCGGCCGCGGCCTGGCAGGCCGCCTCGTCGGCGATGTCGCACACCACCGGCAGCGCCCGGCGACCGAGCGCCTCCACCTCGGCGGCCACGCCCTCGAGCTTGGCCAGCGTCCGGCCGCCCAGGGCGACGTCGGCGCCCTCGCGGGCGAACGCGAGCGAGATGTCGCGCCCCATGCCGGGGCCGATCCCTGAGACGAGCGCAACCTTGCCTTCGAGCAGCATCGACACCTCCGGGTGACGGTGTGGGTGGGAGCGGTGGACCGGCCGACCGGGTCCCGGCCGGCCGCGGATCAGCGGACGAGCAGCGGGAGGACCTCGGCCCCGAACCGTTCGATCTGGTCGATCAGCTCGTCGAGCGAGCGGGAGCGGAGGCGCACCTGCACCTGGCCGACGCCCATGGCCGCGAACTTGTTGAGCACGTGGGCGAGCTTGTCGGGCGAGCCGGTGAGCGCCGGGCCGCCCAGGTCCCAATCCGGCTCGCCGACGTAGGTGGGCCCGACGATCGCGCCGATGTCGAAGGGCTCGGTGATGCCCGCGGCGGCGCGCAGCTCGCGGATGCGGCCGATGATCTCCGGGGTGACCGGGCCCTGCGGCAGCCAGCCGTCGCCGCGCTCAGCGGCGCGGCGGATCGCTGCGGGCGACGAGCCGCCCACCCAGATCGGGGGCCCGTCCTCTTGGATCGGGCGCGGGTGCTGCCCGAAGTCGGCGGCAGGCCAGCGCGGGCCGGGGAGCGTCGGGTAGTCCTCCTCGAACGCGGCGCGCAGGGCGTCGATCGATTCGTCGAGCAGACGACCGCGCTCGGCGAAGGGCACCCCGAGCAGCTCGAACTCGCCTTCGACGTGCCCGGCGCCCACGCCGAGGATCGTCCGCCCGCCGGACACGACGTCGAGCGTCATGAAGGCCTTGGCCACCTGCAGCGGGTGCCGGTAGGCGGGGACGTACACGTGGCTCAGCAGGTGGACCTGCTCGGTGATCCCGGCGAGCCAGCCGAGGGTCGCCACCGTGTCCCACCACTCGGTGCCCATCGCCGTGGCCTTGTCCTCGGGGATGGCGACGTGGTCGCAGACGGCGACGTAGAAGAAGCCGGCCCGGTCAGCCGCCCGGGCGACCTGGGCGAGCTCGGCCGCACCGGCGGCGGCCTCCCACGGCTCGGCGTAGATGGTGGACTGCGACTGGATCGGGAGCTGCATCCCGATGGCCAGGCGGTCGCTCGGCAGGACGGTGACCATGGGCTGACACTGTGTCAGATCC
>CAZUYW010000237.1:1600-4975 GCA_964624775.1 uncultured Iamiaceae bacterium | reverse complement strand
TCGGTGGCGGGGTGGCCCGGGTCGAGGTCGAGGACGTCGGCGAGGCGCAGGAGCGGGCCGTCGTCGCCCTCGACGCGGCCCACGTCGCCCACGCCGGTGACCTCGACCGGGTCGAGCACGAACCCGACGTGGTCGCCCAGGCCCTCGACCGTGTCGACCACCCGGCCCACCAGCCGGATCGGCAGCTCGTCGAGCAGCACCGTGCCGGCCGGACCGTCGTGGGTGGCGTAGGCGGCGAGCTTGTCGACCGCGTCGCCGGTCTGCTCGCCGAACCAGGCGGCCAGGTCGTGGCGCTCGGCCGGGAGCAGGTGCACGGCGAGCGCGAGGGCCGACGACGCGGCCCGGTAGGTGGCGTTCTGCACCGACAGCCACACCGTGAAGCGGGGTGGCTCGATCGACGTCTGGCCGAAGAACCCGCACAGGCAGGCCCCGGCCGGCCCGGACGTGGGCCGCGCCGTGATGACGGCCATGGCGCCGTCCGTGCGCTCGGTGAAGGGTCCCAGCTCCGCGCTCATCGGCGGCACGGTACCCGTGGCGGTGCGGCGTCAGCCCCCGAGGGCGTCGACCGCGGCGGTGAGCTTGGCGGCGGCCTCGTCGGCGAGGTCGGCGAACGAGGGGTCGTCCATCAGCTCGCGCGGATCGGCCACCGACACCTTGGTGCCACCGTCGACCGCCTCGAGCACCACGTTGCAGGGCAGCATCAGGGCGACGTCGGCGTCGAGCTGGAGCGCCCGGTGGGCGAAGGTCGGGTTGCAGGCGCCGAGGATCTTGAGCGGCGGGCGGTCGACGTCGATCTTGGCCTTGAGCGTCGCGGCCACGTCGATCTCGGTCAGCACGCCGAAGCCCTGGGCGGCGAGCGCGTCGCGGACGGCGGCCTCGGTCTCGGCGAGGGAGGTGGGGACGGTGGTGGTGATGCCGGCCATCAGTTCGCCGCCAGTCCGAGGTCGGCCTCGATGGCGCGGCGAGGCTTGGCGCCGACGGTGGTGGCGGCCACCTGGCCGTCGCGGAAGAGGGCGATGGTGGGGATGCCCTGGATGCCGTAGCGACCGGCGACCGACGGGTTGGCGTCGACGTCGACCTTGACGACCTTCACCGCGTCGCCGTGGGCGGCGGCGAGGGCCTCGAGCTCGGGGGCGACCATCCGGCACGGGCCGCACCAGGCGGCCCAGAAGTCGACGACGACGGGGACGGTGGCGTCGAGGACCTCGGCCTGGAAGGTGGCGGGGTCATCGGCGTGGATCAGGGTGGACACGGCTGCTCCTCTGGTCGGGTGGTGTACCCCACCCAACCTATACCCCTGGGGGTATATTCCCGAGGGTCAGAGGACCGGGCCGTAGCCCGAGCAGGTGGCCTTGAAGCCCGGCGTGTTGGCACCCAGCTGGTTCATCACGTTCTGGAGCACCGGGCTGTCGAGGAACATGCCGACGTGGCCGACCGCGTCGTTCGGGCACTGGTCCTGGATGAGGATGTTCGTGGCGCCGTTCAGGAAGGCGGTGCGGTACGGCGTGACGATGTGGTCGTACTTGGTCTGGATCACCACGTAGCGGGGACCGGCCACGGTGTCGCCGTCGGCGAACAGCGCGGTCTGGAACGGCGAGCCGACCTCCTGCTGGGCGAGGCCGGGGATCCCGGCGCCCCAGATGAGCGCGTTGGTGAAGCCGAGCAGGTTGAGGTCGGCGCCGAGGGTCACGATGTTGCTGAGCGACGTGCCGTGGTTCGACGGCGACAGGCCGATGAACGTGCGGACCTTGCTCGCGCCGCCCAGCCGCTTGATGTAGTAGTTCGGCATCATGCCGCCCTGGGAGTGGCCGACCACGTCGACCTTGGCGGCACCGGTGGAGGCCAGCACCTTGTCGACGAAGGTGGCCATCGTCTGGGCCGAGGCGCTGATCTCGCCGAGGCCGCCGAAGCGGTTGAGCGACAGGGCGGTCATCCCGTAGTTGAAGGCGTAGACGCAGTAGCCGGCGTTCTTGAGCATCGGCGACAGGGCGGCCCAGTTGGCGCCGAGGTTGACGGCGGTGGCGTGCACCAGCACGACGGGCGTGGGGTGCGCGCTCGTGGGCTTGCAGGACCAGTCGTTGGCACCGTCGACCGCGTTGGGGCTGGAGACGAAGTTGCCGAGGGCGGTGGACAGCGTGCCGACCGGCAGCGGCGAGGGCTGGCAGGCGGCCAGCAGCAGGGCGCCGGTGGCGGCGAGGACGGTGGCGGCCTGGGCGAGGCGGCGACGCCGACGGGCAGGTGCTGCGGTCATGGAAGCTCCCCTGGGATCCCCGGGTCCCACGCCCGCGATCGCCCGCCACCGTAGTGCGGGCGTGACGCCCGGCACGACCTCGACGGTGCGGCCGCTAGGTTGCGCCGGGTGACCGCAAGGGAGGCGCCGTGACGATCCGCTTCGGAGTGGTGGGCATCGACCACCTCCACCTGTTCGAGCTGGTCCAGGGCCTGCTCGACGCCGAGGCCGTCCCCGTGGCCCACGCCGGGGAGGGGCCCCTCGTCGGGCTGTACGAGGGCTGGCAGGGCGAGTCCGAGGCCCGCACCCGCGACGAGGTGATCGCCGACCCCTCGATCGACCTGATCGTGACGGCCGCGGTGCCGAGCGACCGGGCCGGGATCGCGGTCGACGCGCTGCGGGCCGGCAAGCACGTCCTCGCCGACAAGCCGGGCGTCACCACCGCCGAGCAGCTGGCCGACGTGCAGGCCGCCATCGCCGAGACCGGCGGTCGCTGGACGGTGCTGTTCACCGAGCGGTTCGAGAACCGGGCGATCGCCGAGGCCGTGCGCCTGGCCCAGGCGGGTGCGGTCGGCCGCATCGTGCACGTGGTCGGCGCCGGGCCCCACACCCTGTGGGCCGATCGCCGCCCCGACTGGTTCTGGGAGCCGTCGGCCACCGGCGGGATCCTCGTCGACATCGGCTCGCACCAGGTCGACCAGTTCCTCGCGGTCACCGGTGCCACCGACGTCACCGTGCGGACCGCGATGGTCGGCAACGTCGCCTGCCCCGACCACCCGACGATGGAGGACATCGGGTCGATGACCCTCGTTGGGCAGGGCGCCGACGGGCCGGTCGTCGGCGATCACCGCCTCGACTACCTCACCGCGGCGGGCCTCGGCACCTGGGGCGACGTGCGCCTCACGATCGTCGGCACCGACGGCACGCTCGAAGCGCGGGCAAACGTCGACCCCGCGGGTGCCGAGGGCGCCGAGCACCTGATCCACGTCGATGCCGACGGCACCCGCCGCATCGACTGCACCACCACCGAGGTCGGCTGGGCGAAGGATCTGCTCGCCGACCTCGCCGATGGAGGGGAACGCCTCATGACCCAGCAGCACGTCGTCCGCGTGGCCGAGATCTGCCTCGCCGCCCAGTCCGCCGCC
>CAZUYW010000237.1:0-1500 GCA_964624775.1 uncultured Iamiaceae bacterium | reverse complement strand
GCCGACTGGGGCCTCGAGGCGGTGCGGACCCTCGACGAGCTCCTCGAGCTCGACCTCGACGTCATCGACCTGTGCACCCCGCCCCACCTCCACGAGGAGCAGGTGATCCGGTGCCTCGAGGCGGGCCGGCACGTGATCTGCGAGAAGCCCCTCGTGGACTCGGTCGAGGCGTGCGAGCGCCTCGAAGCCGCGGCGGCCGCGGCCACCGGCACGTTCATGCCGATCTTCCAGTACCGCTTCGGCGCCGGCGCCCAGAAGGCCCGCGCCCTCGTGGACGCCGGGCTCACCGGTCCGCTGTACCTCGCCACCGCCGAGACCACCTGGCGACGCGGCGCGGGCTACTACGCGGAGGCGCCGTGGCGGGGCACCTGGGCGGGGGAGCGCGGCGGCTGCGTGCTCAGCCACGCGATCCACAACCACGACCTCCTGCAGTGGATCGGCGGTCGGTTCACCTCCGTCCACGCCCGCACCGCGGTGCGGGTCAACCCGGTGGAGACCGAGGACTGCGCGGTCGCCACCGGCACCACGGCCGACGGCGCGCTCGCCACCCTCGCCGTCACCCTCGGTGCCGCCACCGAGGCCTCCCGACTGCGCTGGTGCTTCGAGCACGTGACGATGGAGTCCAACCACGAGGCCTACGACCCGGCGAAGGAGCCGTGGACGTTCGAGTTCCCGGACCCCGAGGTCGCCGCCGCGGCCGAGGCCCTGTGGGCGGACCTGCCCGACCAGGGCCGCCAGTACACGGGCCAGTTCCAGCTGTTCGTCGACGGGCTCGCCACCGGCACCGCGCCTCCGGTCACGCTCGACGACGCCCGGGCGTCGATCGAGCTCGTCACCGCCTGGTACCACTCGGCCCGCACCGGCGAGCCGGTGGCCCTGCCCCTCGCCCCCGACCATCCCGATCGCGGGTCGTGGCTCCCGCCGGAGCTGCGGTGAGCGGGCTCGCCCTCCCGGGCGGGGTCGGCATCAGCCACCTGCGGGTGTACGACACCGCCGCGCCCGACGGCGTGATCGGCGGCACCCCCCACCTCCACACCGCGTGCACGGAGGCCTACCTCGTGATCGCGGGGGAGGGCCTGGTGCAGACGCTGTCGGCCGACGGCTACGGGGAGACGCCCCTCGAGGTCGGTACCGTCGCCTGGTTCTCGCCGGGCACCGTCCACCGCCTCGTGAACCTCGACGGGCGGCTCGAGATCTTCGTGCTCATGGCCAACGCCGGGCTGCCCGAGGCCGGCGACATGGTGATCACGTTCGCGCCCGAGGTGCTGGCCGACCCCGACGCGTACCGCGCCGCCGCCACCCTGCCGCCGGGGGAGACCACCACCGACGGATCGGGCGAGGCCGCCCGCCTGCGGCGCGACCGCGGGGTCGAGGGCTTCGGCTGGTGGAAGGCCCGGGTCGAGGCCGACCCGGCGGGCGGGCTCGCCGAGCTCCACGCCGCAGCGGCCTCGCTCGTGGCCCCGGCTGCGGCCGGCTGGGGGGCCATCGTCGTCGCAGGTC
>CAZUYW010000236.1:0-4983 GCA_964624775.1 uncultured Iamiaceae bacterium | reverse complement strand
GCCTCGGCGTCAACGTCTCGGGCGGCGGCGGTGGCGGCGGCTACGTCGGCGGCGCGGCCGGCGGCGGCTCCAGCACCGGCTGCAAGGGCGCCGGCGGCGGCGGTGGCGGCTCCTCGTGGGCGGCCTCCAACGCCACCAACGTCTCGGGCGGCACCGCCGGCTCGGCCGGCTCGGTCACGGTGACCTTCACCATGTCCACCCCGGCCCCGACCACGACGACGACCACCACCACGACGACCACGACCATCCCGCCGTGCTCGCCCGACGTCGTGCCCTTCGGCTCGCCCACCGCCCTGGTGACCCAGCAGTACCAGGACTTCGTCGGCCGGGTGCCCACGCCCGCCGAGCAGACCGAGTGGATCCCACCGATCACGGCCTGCACCACCGATCCCGACGAGCTGATCGTGAGCCTCATGCCCACCGATCAGACGCTCAACGACGCCCGGCTCGTGCGCCTCTACGAGGCCTACTTCAAGCGCCCGCCGGACCCCTCGGGCTTCGACTACTGGATGAACCAGCTGTCCCTCGGCCGGGGCCTCACCCGCGCCGCGCAGTCGTTCGCCGAGCTCTCCGAGTTCAAGCGCACCTACGGCGACCTCGACAACGGCCAGTTCGTCGACCTCGTGTACCAGAACGTCCTCGGCCGGGCCCCCGAGCCCGGTGGCCGCACCTACTGGGTCGGCCAGCTCGACGCCGGCTCCAAGACCCGCGGCGACGTGATGATCAACTTCTCGGAGTCCTCCGAGAACACCACGAAGAAGAAGGACCACGTCGATGCCTTCCGGATGTTCCGCACCATGCGGCTCCGGTTCCCCACCAAGACCGAGTGGTACGCGCTGGTGAACCCGCTCGTGGCCGGCACCGACGAGCTCGTCGACACCGCCCACACCATCCGCCACAGCGCCGGCTACGCCACCCGCTTCTAGATCGAGGTTTCGCGCCGGGCGGGCGTCCCCGTACGCTCGCCCGGTGACCTCGACCTCCCCCACCGGCCAGGACGCCGGCGACGCCGAGGACTGCCAGGACGCCTACCTCGACGGCGACCGCACGTTCACCCCCGGCACGGCGCGCTCCGCGTTCAGCCACCGCACGTTCCGCACGGTGTACCTCGGCGCGTTCGCGTCGAACATCGGCACCTGGATGCAGAACGTCGTGCTCGGCGGCCTCGCGTACACGCTCACGAAGTCGGCGGTGTTCGTCGGGATCATGACCGCCGCCCAGCTCGGCCCGCTCCTCGTGTTCTCGATGGTCGGCGGGATGCTGGCCGACGCGTTCGACCGCAAGAAGCTGCTGATGATCCTCACCGTCCAGCAGGCGTGCTTCTCGGTGCTGCTGGCGTTCGTGACCATGCCCGACCACCCGAACAAGGTCCTCATGGTGGCCACGGTGTTCTGCATCGGCGTGGGCAACGCGCTCTACGCGCCGATCTTCTCCTCGGTCGTCCCGATCCTCGTCCCCCGCGAGGACATCTCGGGCGCCATCTCGCTCAACTCGGTGCAGATGAACGCGTCCCGCGTCGTGGGGCCCGCGATCGGCGTGGCCATCTACGCCCGGTTCGGCCCGCCCTGGGTGTTCGGCCTCAACGCGCTCAGCTTCGCCGCCGTCATCATCGCCCTGACCCGGGTCACCCTCCCCGCGCCCGTCGCCACCGGAGGCCAGGGCCTGAACCGCCTGCTCGAAGGCGTGCAGGTCGCCCGCATGAACCGCGTCATCGGCCAGTGCCTGGTGACGATCTTCGTGTTCTCGTTCGTGTGCCTGCCCTTCATCACCCAGATGCCCAAGGTCGCCGGCGACCACCTCGGCATCGCACCCAAGACCAGCGCCTACGGGTACCTGTACGCGAGCTTCGGCCTCGGCGCGGTCATCGGCGCCCTCTCGATCGGCACCGTGTTCGCGGGGTACTCGAAGGCCCGCCTCACCCGCATCGGGCTGGTCGGGTTCGCGATCATGCTCACCGTCTTCGCCGCCCTCCGCGTGGCGGCGCCCGCGTACCCGACGATCCTCGTGCTCGGCGGCGTGTACTTCGCCGTGATCACCTCGCTGTCGACCGTGCTCCAGGAAGAGGTCGACGATGCCGTGCGCGGCAAGGTGATGGCGCTCTGGATCATGGGCTTCGGCGGCACCGTGCCCTTCGGCGGGCTCCTCGGGGGCGCAGCGATCGAGCGCGTCGGGATCTTCCCCGTCCTCTTCGCCGGGGCGCTCATGGCCGTGTGCCTGGCGGCGGTCTTCGACTACGCCCCCGCCGACATCGAGATCGCGCCGACGAGCACCTCGTTCTGACCCTCCCTGCCGGGGGCTCAGGCGTCGACCGGGGCGTGGAGCAGGTCGACCACCCGCTCCAGGCCGGCCGACCGGCTGGCCTTGACCAGCACCGCGTCGCCCGCACCGAGGCCGAGCGCGTCGAGGCGGGCAACCGCGCCCGCCGGGGACGCGACCGCGTCCTCGCCCGACGCGCCGTAGCGGGGCTCGGCCACCGCCACGAGGTGGATGCCGAGGCGCTCGGCCGTCTCGGCCACCTCGGCGTGGGCGGTCTCGGCGTGCTCCCCGAGCTCGGCCATGGTGCCCAGCACCGCCACCTTGCGGGGCGCCTCGAGCGCGGCGAGGGAGTGCAGCGCGGCGACCGTGGACGTGGGGTTGGCGTTGTAGGAGTCGTCGAGCACGTGCAGGCCCTGCGGCGACGTGACGAGGTGCATGCGCCGGGCCGACAGGCCCGCCGAGCCGAGCCCCTCGGCCACGGCATCGAGCGATGCGCCCAGGCTCAGCGCCGCGGCCGCCGCGCCGAGGGCGTTGGTGACCTGGTGGGCCCCGGCCACGCCGAGGTGGACCTCGACGGCGCCCCACGGGCTGTGCAGCGCGAACCGGGGGCGCAGGTCGGGGCCGACCACGACGTCGACCGCCCGCACCTCGCCCGCCTCGACGCCGAAGGTGAGCACCGACGCCTCGGTGCGCCCGGCCATGGCCGCGACCCGGTGGTCGTCGGCGTTGAGCACCGCCGTGCCGTCCGCCGGGAGGGACGCCACCAGCTCGGACTTGCCCTCGGCCACGGCGTCGATCGAACCGAACAGCTCGAGGTGGGCGCCGGCCACCACCGTCACGATGCCCACCGTCGGCCGCCCGACCTCGCACAGCGCGGCGATGTGCCCGACGCCCCGCGCACCCATCTCGAGCACGGTCAGCTCGGTGGCGGGATCCGCGTTGCACAGGGTGAGGGGCACACCGATCTCGTTGTTGAACGAGCCGATCGGTGCCGCGGTGCGCCACGTGGTCGAGCCGATCGAGCGCAGGAGGTCCTTCACCGAGGTCTTGCCGACGCTGCCGGTGATGCCGACGACCCGGTCGGGGAGGCGGCTCCGGGCGTGGCGACCGATCGCGGTGAGGGCCGCGGCCGTGTCGGCGACTCGGATGGCGGTGCCCGCCTCGATCGGCCCCGAGGTCAGGTAGGCGGCCGCTCCGGCGGCCACCGCGGCCCCGATGAAGTCGTGCCCGTCGCGCTCGGCCACGAGCGCCACGAACAGCTCCCCGGGGGCGACGGTGCGCGAGTCGATCGAGGCGCCGTCGACCTCGGTGGGCCGGCCGAACACCTCCCCACCGGTGGCGGCGGCCAGCTCGTCCGTCGTGAAGCGCATGGCGCCGACGGTACCGCCGAAGGCTTCCCGGCCGGTGGAGGGGGTCGTCCTACACTCGACCGATGCCCGCGACCCCTCGTCCCATCCGCCTCGTGGTCCTCTACGGCGGGCAGTCCGCCGAGCACGACGTGTCGCGCATCTCGGCCGCCCACGTGATGAAGGCGATCGACACCGACCGCTACGACGTCGAGCCCATCGCGATCACCACCGAGGGCCTGTGGCTGCGCTCGGACGACACGATCCGCGCCCTGTCGTCGTGGCCCGAGGCGCTGCCCGACTCGCTGGAGGCCACCGGCACCGAGCTGGCGCCGGCGGCCGCCGTCGCCCCGGTCGACCCCGACCAGCAGGTCGTCGTCCTCCCGATCCTCCACGGTCCCCGCGGCGAGGACGGCACGGTGCAGGGCTTCCTGGAGCTCGCCGGCGCGCCCTACGTCGGCAGCGGCGTGCTCGGCTCGGCGGCCAACATGGACAAGGGCGTGGCCAAGGCGATCGCCGCCGCCGCCGGGCTCCCCCAGGCCCGCTACCTCGCAGCGCGCGACGTCGAGCTCGACGACGCGTTCATCGAGCGGGTCGGCACCGAGCTCGGATGGCCGGTGTTCGTGAAGCCGGCGAACATGGGCTCGTCGGTCGGCGTGACCCGTGCCGCCGACGCCGCCGAGCTGCGGGCCGCGCTCGACGTCGCCACCTCCTTCGACGAGTACGTGGTGGTCGAGGAGGCGGTGACCGCCCGGGAGATCGAGGTCGGCGTGCTCGGCAACGCCCATCCCCGGGCCTCGGTGCCCGGCGAGATCTGCCCCACGCACGAGTTCTACGACTACGAGGACAAGTACCTCGAGGGCGCGGCCGAGATGGTGATCCCGGCCGACCTGTCGCCCGAGGTCGCCGAGCAGGCCCGTGAGCTGGCGGTGCGGGCGTTCACGGCCCTGCGCTGCGACGGCCTGGCCCGGGTGGACTTCTTCTACGAGGAGGGCGGGCGCGGCCTGCTCCTCAACGAGATCAACACCATGCCCGGCTTCACGCCCTACTCGATGTTCCCCTCGCTGTGGGCTGCCACCGGCGTCCCCTACGCCGAGCTGATCGACGAGCTCGTCCGCCTCGCCGTCGAGCGCCACGACCACCGCGCCCCCCACCGCCGCCAGCGCTGACCACTTCTGAGCGCCTCGCGTCGCATCGGTGCGACGGTGGGCGCTCAGAAGTGATCAGGGGGTGAGGGCGGTGAGGGTGGTGAGGGCGTGGAGGAGCTCGCGGCGGCGGGCACGGAGCCAGGCGACGTCGGCCGGGAGGCCGAGGTCGGCGCGCACCTCGGCCTCGGTGGCCATGCCCACCACGCGGGCGCCGAGGGCGAGCAGCTCGGCGC
>CAZUYW010000235.1:0-4987 GCA_964624775.1 uncultured Iamiaceae bacterium | reverse complement strand
ACGAGCTCCACCCGGGTCTGGGCCTTCAGCGCCTGGCTGGCGGGCGCGGCGACGGCGGGGGCGGTCAACGGGGGCCTCCCCGACGGCGGCGCCCACGGGTCGGTGCCGGTTCGACCCGCACCGCCGGCACCTCGCCGGTGATCTGGGTCATGCGGAGGAAGACGTCCTCGAGGCGCTGCCGCCCGGCGCGCAGGTCGGCGAGGGGGAGGTCGCGCTCGGCGAGCCAGTTCGTGAGGGTGGCGATGTTGGCGGGCGAGGGCTCGGCCTCGATGCGGTACTCGCCGGGGGAGAGCTCCTCGACGGCGGCGACGAGGGCCTTGCCGAGGGTCGCCGTGTCGAGCCCCGGCTCGGCGCCGAAGCGGATCTCACGGCTGCCGCCCGCGGCCATCAGCTCCCCCGGCGTGCCGGCGGTGACGAGGCGGCCCCGATCGAGGATCACCACGCGGTCGGCGAGCTTCTCGGCCTCGTCGAGGTCGTGGGTGGTGAGCACGACGCACACGCCCTCCTGGGCCAGCTCGCGCACGATGCGGCGGATGAGCTGGCGACCCTGGACGTCGACGCTGTTGGTGGGCTCGTCGAGGAAGGCGACCTTGGGCCGGCCGACGAGGGCGAGGGCGAGGGACAGCCGCTGCTGCTCGCCGCCGGAGAGCTGGCGCCAGGTCGAGCGGCGGACGTGGTTGAGGCCCACCCGCTCGAGCAGTGCCGCGGGGTCCTCGGCGTTGGCGTAGAAGGCGGCGTGCAGCTCGAGCGCCTCGAGGGGCCGGATGCCCGGGTAGACGCCACCGGCCTGGAGCATCACCCCGATCTGGGGGGTGAGGGCCCGGTGGTCCTCGATGGGGTCGAGCCCGAGCACCCGCACCTTTCCCTCCGAGGGGCGTCGGTAGCCCTCGAGCGCCTCGACGGTGGAGGTCTTGCCGGCACCGTTGGGGCCGAGCACCGCAAGCACCTCGCCCAGCTCCCCGGTGAAGGAGAGGCGGTCGACGGCACGCACGGTCCCGTAGCTGATCGTGAGGTCGTCGACCTCCAGCGCTGGCATCGCCGCGACGCTAGTGGGGCTGCTCCTGGGGCCGGTACTCGACGGGCGAACGGGTGACCCTCCCCGGGACCGGGACGGCTACCGTCGCTCCCATGTTGGACATCCGACGCATCCGCAACGAGCCCGACGACGTCAAGGCGGCCCTGGCCCGCCGCGGGCTCGACGGCTCCGACGTGGACCGCGCCCTCGAGCTCGACGAGGCCCAGCGCCGCCTCAACGGCGAGCGGGACGACCTCCGAGCCAGGATCAAGGGCCTGTCCAAGCAGGTCGGCGCCCTGCACAAGGAGGGCAAGGCCGACGAGGCGGCGGCCGCCCAGGCCGAGAGCCGGGCCGAGGGCGAGCGCGAGCGCGCCCTGGCCGCCGAGGCCGACGAGGTCGCCGCCGAGCTGCGCGACCTGCTCCTGCGGATCCCGAACACGCCGAGCCCCGACGCCCCTGACGGCGCGTCGGACGCCGACAACCCGGTCGTGCGCATCAGCGGCTTCGACCCCGACGCGTACGGGCCCCACCAGCGCATCCCGCACTGGGAGCTCGGCCCCCGCTACGGCATCCTCGACAACGAGCGGGCCGTGAAGATCTCGGGAGCCATGTTCACCATGCAGCGCAAGGGCGGCGCCACCCTCGCCCGGGCGCTCACCCAGTACGCCCTCGACCGCAACGCGGACGACTTCGAGGAGGTGCGGCCGCCGAGCCTCGTCACGAGCGAGACCCTCACCGCCACCGGCCAGCTCCCGAAGTTCGCCGACGACGCCTACCACCTCGAGCGCGACGACCTGTGGGCCATCCCCACCGCCGAGGTGCCGCTGACCTCGCTGCACCGCGACGAGATCCTCGACCCCGCCGACCTGCCCATGCGGTTCATGGCGGCGACGCCCTGCTACCGGCGCGAGGCGGGCTCGGCCGGTCGCGACACCCGCGGCATGCTCCGCACCCACGAGTTCGACAAGGTCGAGGTGTTCGCGTACGCCGCCCCCGAGCAGGCGGCGGCCCTGCTCGACGAGCTCGTCGCCCGCGCCGAGGCCACCATCGCCTCGCTCGGCCTCGCCTACCGCGTGCTCGACATCTGCACCGGCGACCTCGGCCAGAGCCACCACCGCTCGTTCGACATCGAGGTCTACGCCCCGGGTGCCGATCAGTGGCTCGAGGTGTCGTCGGTGTCGTGGTTCAGCGACTACCAGGCCCGCCGCGGCAACATCCGCTACCGGCCCGGGGGCGGTGGCACGGCCCACGTGCACACGCTCAACGGCTCGGCGCTCGCCGTGCCCCGGGTGTGGGCGGCGATCGTGGAGACCTACCACCGGGCCGACGGCGGCATCGACGTGCCCGAGGCCCTCCTGCCCTACTTCCGCGGCCACACCCGGATCGCCTGAGCCGTGGCGCTGGTCGAACTCTCCCGCGTCCACCCGGCCCCCGAGGGGGTCGCCCCCGGCGCCGACGCCGACGGGCACCCCATGCGCGCCGTGACCCGCAACATCGCCACGGTCCCCGGGTGGTGGAACGCCGAGCGGGCCGCCGAGGTCGGTGCCTTCTTCGACCAGGCCGCGGTGGACTGGGACGACCACGACGTGCCCGGCCGGGACCTGCCACTCGAGGACGCGATCGAGCGCGGCATGGTCGCCGCGCCGCCCGCCACCCGCCGGGTGTGCCTCGATGTCGGCGCGGGCATCGGCCTGCACCGCCCGGTGCTGGCCCCGGCGTTCGACCAGCTGGTGCTGGTCGACCTGGCCTTCGAGATGCTGCGCCGCGCCCCCGCCGGCACGCCGGGACGCGTCCAGGCCGACGCCAGCCGCCTGCCGGTGGCCGATGCCTCGGTCGACGCGCTCGTGCTCGTGAACTGCTTCCTGTTCCCCGCCGAGGTCGAGCGCGTGCTCGCCGCCCGGGGCGTGGTGGTCACGGTCAGCTCGCGGGGCACGGCCACGCCGATCCACCTGGACGGCGCCGAGGTGGTCGACGCCCTGCCCGGACCGTGGTCCGGGGTCACGAGCGCCGCGGGCTGGGGCCTGTGGACCGTGGCCTGGCGCGGCGACGCCTGAGTCCCGCAGGACCCAGGCGTCATCGAAGGTCGAGTGCGCCGGACGGCGCGGCGGTCAGCTCGAGAAGAAGTGCATCGTGGTGAGCACGATCATGTACACCACGATGGCCAGGAAGATCCCGAAGTAGAAGATGCGGGTGAGCAGCTTGTCGTCGAACTTCAGGTGCATGAAGTTCGAGGCGACCACCACGAACTTCACGGCCATCATGATCATGAGGACGCCGACCTCGATGACCGACTTGAAGCCACCGGACTCGTCCCACCAGGGGAGGTAGCTCCAGGCGACCTCGGCACCGGTGATGACGGCGAGCGCCACCGCGATGCGGATGTAGTAGATGTCGGTCGGGTGGTGACCGTGGTCCTCGGTCTCGGTCCCGTGTGCGCTGGCGACGTCGGTCATGCCCAGGTCCTTACTTGATCAGGTAGACGACGGTGAAGATGATGATCCACACCACGTCGACGAAGTGCCAGTACAGGCCGACGATCTCCACGGCCTCGGCGTGCTCCTGGGTGACGCGGCCCACGCGGGACAGCAGCACCACCGAGAGCAGCATCAAGATGCCGAGCGTGACGTGCACGCCGTGGAAGCCGGTGAGGGTGAAGAACGCCGACCACGCCGGGGAGGCGGTGAAGCCGTAGCCCTCGTTGAGGAACTCGGTGAACTCGTAGACCTGGCCCGAGATGAACACCGAGCCGAGGCCGGCGGTCACGAGGAGCCAGGTGCGCATGGCCCGCAGGTCGCCGCGCTGCACGGCCGAGACGGCCAGCACCATGGTGAGCGAGCTCATGAGGAGCACGAACGACGAGATCGACGTGAAGCCGATGTCGTAGAGCTGGTGCGGGACCTTGCCCCCGGCGCCCTTGTCCTTGTACAGGAGGAACGTCGAGATGAGGCCGCCGAACAGGAGGCACTCCGAGCCGAGGAACGCCCACATCGCGAGCTTCTCGTTGGAGATGCCCGTGGCGGTCACGTGGCTCAGGCCGTGGGTCTCGTCGGGCGTGCCGGCGGGGTCGCCGGGCGCACCCGTCACATGGGGATCGGCCAGGTCAGTCAACGAGGGCTGCCTCCTCAACGGCCGCGGCGTCGCCGCTGGCATCGGATGCGTCGTCGGCAGGCGCGTCGCCCTCGGCCCCGGCATCGGGGTCGTGGTCGGGCTCACCGTGATCGTGGTGCGTGTCACCGGGTGCGGTCGACGGTTCCATCACCCAGCCGTAGATCGCAACCACGACGCACAGGAAGCCGAACACGGCCATGCCGAGGTTGTAGACGAGCCCCCAGGCGATCCAGGGGAACCCGAAGGCCAGCACGATGGGCCAGTAGGACGGGGACGGCAGGTGGACGTCGGTGGCGTCGCCCTTCTGCACGACGTCCTCGGTGGCGGCGATGCGCACCAGGCGGCCGTTCTCGTCATGGCCGTACTTGCGGTGCCAGAACTCGTCGAGGTCCGAGATGGCGGGCACGACGTCGAAGTTGTGGTGGGGGGTCGGGTTCGGGAGGATCCACTCGAGCGAGCGGGCGTCCCAGGGGTCGGCCTCCATGCGCAGCGGGCCGGGGCCGTTGGCCTTCTTGGCGGCGCGGTAGCTGGCGATCACGTTCCAGACGAAGGTGAGCGCGGCCAGGGCGATGATGAACACGCCGACGGTGGACACGAAGTTCCAGAAGTTGAAGCCGTAGCCGCTGCGGTACGTGTAGGTACGGCGGGGCATGCCCTGGAGGCCCAGGATGTGCATCGGGCCGAAGGTGAGGTTGAAGCCCACCATCAGGATCCAGAAGGTGACCTTGCCGGCCCGCTCGTAGAGGCGGTAGCCGAACGCCTTGGGCCACCAGAAGAACATGCCGCCGATGAAGCCGAAGAGGGCGCCACCGAAGAGCACGTAGTGGAAGTGGGCGACGATGTAGTAGGTGTCGGTCTGCTGGG
>CAZUYW010000234.1:0-5006 GCA_964624775.1 uncultured Iamiaceae bacterium | reverse complement strand
CCCTGGCCGATGATCACGGCCACGAAGCGGGGCGACCGGATGCCGACGGCGTCGGCGAACAGCCAGGAGAGGGCGGCGACGGCGAGGAGGCCCAACGACCAGAACGCCGCGTCGGACATGCCGGGCACCACGCCGAGGTGCACGGCGTGGGCGTCGGCGAGGAGCAGCGAGGCCGCCACCAGGCCGAGGGCCTCGGCGGTGGCGGGCATGTCGCGCCGGGCCGCCAGGCCGGTGATCGCGGCGGCGACGACGGTCAGCGCCAGGAGGAAGACGCCCTGGAGGGAGGCGCCCATCCGGGACCAGTTGACGCCGACGAACACGAGCGCGGCGACGACCACGAGCCCCGAGCCGACCCCGAGCAGGATGTTGGCGATGGGCAGGTCTCGCCGTTCCCTGGGCGCCGGCGTCGGCACCGGTGCCGGCGGGAAGACGTTCGGCGGTGGCGGCAGCGTCCCGGGCGGGACGGCCCCCGTGACCGGCGGCGAGGCCGGCCACGGCGGGGTGGTCGGCTGCCAGGCGTCGGGCGGGCTCGGCCGACCCCATGGGTCAGCGACGGGCGGCGTGGCCGGCGTCGTGGCGGGCGTGGGTGCCGGCGCGGTCGGGTGCCAGCCCGGCCGTTCCGGATGGAGCGTTGGTGCAGACGGCGTTTCCATACCTGCATCGTCCGCCCGGCGGGGCCGGAGAGGCAGGGACGGAATCCCCCAAATCCCCCTAGGGGGTCGTCTGGGGGTGGATCAGGCGAGGTACCGGCTGAGGCTCTCGACCACGCACACGGGCTTTGCGCCCCCTTCGCGCTCCACCGTGATCAGCATCATCGTGTCGATGCCGGTGACCTCGCCGTCGCGCACCACGTCGTCGACGCTCGCGAGCTCCACGCCGCCCCGCAGCCGGGAGCCGACGGGGACCGGGGCGGGGAAGCGGATCTTGCCGGTGCCGCGGTTGACGCCGAGCGAGACGCCCTGCACCTCGACCACCTGGGGCAGGAACAGGTTGGTGAGCGAGAGCGTGAGGTAGCCGTGGGCGATCGGCCCGCCGAACGGCGACTCGGCCGTGGCCCGCTCCGGGTCCACGTGGATCCACTGGTGGTCGCCGGTGGCGTCGGCGAAGGTGTTGACCTGCTCCTGGGTGATCGTGGTCCAGTCGCTCCAGCCGAGGTGGGTGCCGACGGCGGCGCGGACCTCGTCGATCCCGGTGAACGTGGTGACGGCCATGGTGCTCCTGGGGTCGGTGGTCAGGCTCGCTGGGAGCTGACCGAGACGATCTCGCCGGTCATGTAGCTGCTGTAGTCGCTGGCGAGGAACACCATCACGTTGGCGATCTCCCAGGGCTCGGCGTAGCGGCCGAAGGCCTCGCGCTCGGTGAGCTCGTCGAGGAGCTCGTCGGTGGTGACCTTGGCGAGGAACGGGTGCATGGCCAGGCTCGGCGCCACCGCGTTGACGCGGATGCCGTGGGGCGCGGCCTCCATGGCGGCGCAGCGGGTGAACGCCATGACCCCCGCCTTGGCCGCGGCGTAGTGGGCCTGCTCGGTCTGGGCCCGCCACCCGAGGACCGAGGCGTTGTTGACGATCACACCCGATCCCCGCTCGACCATGTGGCGCAGGACGGCGCGGGTGCAGCGGAACGTGCCCGTGAGGGTGACGTCGAGCACCACGTTCCACTGCTCGTCGGTCATGTCGACGATCGGGGCCGAGCCGCCGAGGCCGGCGTTGTTGATCATCACGTCGATGCCGCCGAGGCGGTCGACGGCGGCGGCCACGAGCGCCTGGACGTCGTCCTCGGCGGTCACGTTGCAGACCTGGGTGTCGGGGCGGGTGCCGGTCTCGACCTCGAGGCGGTCGGCGGTCTCGCCGAGCCGACGCTCGTGGAAGTCCGAGATGAGGACCGTCGCCCCCTCCTCGATGGCCTTGCGGGCGACGGCGGACCCGATGCCGGTGCCGGCTGCGGCGGTCACCACGACGGTCTTGCCGGCCAGGAGGCCGTGACCGGGGACGTAGTCGGGAGCGGGTGCGGGCATCAGCCCTCCTTGGCGGGTGCGGGGGCGACCTTGGGCTCGGGCGGCAGGCCGAGGCCCCGCTCCCCGATGATGTTGCGCTGGATCTGGTTCGACCCGCCGTAGATGGTGTCCGAGCGGGTGAAGAGGAACAACCGCTGCAGCGCGGTGAGCTCGTAGCCCTCGCCGGGGCCGGGCTCGGGCTCGGCGAGGCAGGCCTCGGCGCCGAGGACGTCCATGGCCAGGTTGCCCAGGTCGCGGTGCCAGGTCGCCCAGTAGAGCTTGGTCACCATGGCGGCCGGCGGCGGCGTGGTCTGGTCCTCGCCGGACAGGACGCGCAGGGTGGTCCAGCGCATGATCTCGAGGCCGGCGTGGGCGTCGACGATGCGCTGGCGGACGACCGGATCGTCGATCCGGCCGTTGGCCCGGGCGACGCGGACGATCTCGTCGAGCTCGTTGCGGAACGCCATCTGCTGGCCGAGGGTCGACGCGCCGCGCTCGAACGCGAGCAGGCCCATCGCGACCTTCCAGCCGTTGTTCACGCCACCGACGAGATCGGCGTCACGAGCGCGGGCGCCGTCGAAGAACACCTCGTTGAACTCCGACGTGCCGGTGATCTGCTGGATCGGGCGGATCTCGACGCCGTCCTGGCGCAGCGGGAGGAGGAAGAACGAGATTCCCTTGTGCTTGGGGGCGTCGCGGTCGGTGCGGGCGAGCACGAAGCACCAGTCGGACCAGTGGGCGAGGGAGGTCCACACCTTCTGACCGGTGAGCAGCCAGTCGTCGCCGTCGCGCTCGGCGCGCGTGGCGAGGTTCGCCAGGTCCGAGCCGGCGTTGGGCTCGCTGTAGCCCTGGGCCCACAGGTCGGTGCCGGCGACGATGCCGGGCAGGAACCGGGCCTGCTGGTCGGCGTTGCCGAAGTGGATGATCGTGGGGCCGGTGAGGCCTTCGCCGATGTGGCCGAGGCGACCGGGACCGCCGGCCCGGGCGTACTCCTCGAACCAGATCACCTGCTGGTGCAGGCTCAGGCCACGACCACCGTGCTCGGGGGCCCAGCCGACGCAGGTCCAGCCGTTGGCGCCGAGGTGGTGCTCCCAGGCGAGCCGCTCGTCGAAGAGGGCGTGCTCGTCGCCCGGACCGCCCCGGCCGCGCACAGCCGCGAAGTCACCCTCGAGCTGCTCGGTCAGCCAGCTGCGGGCCTCGGCCCGGAAGGTCTCGTCCTCATCCGAGAAGCGCAGATCCATGGGCGGCACCGTACCCGCACCTGACGATGCGTCAGGAAATCGGAGCCGGGGACAACCACCCTGCGTGACGCACATAGCGGACCTGCGCCGCAGAGCGTGAACCGTGCGGGGTGGATTTCACGAAGCGTGGTTCATATACTGCGCAGCGCGAGGATCACTGGCCTGGTCCTCGGGGGAGAGGACCCATGCACCACCGACCGACCCGCACCCCGCACCGCTGGCTCGCCGCGGTCGGCCTCGCCGCCCTCGTGAGCGCGTCGACCGGCCCGGCCGCCGCGGCACCGACCACCGTCACCGGCACCGTCACGGGCGTCATCGGCGCCACCACGGGCCTGCTCGGCGGCGTCGTCGCGGGCAACGGCTTCCAGCTCGGCCTGTTCGACGAGTTCGGGCTCGCCAGCACGCCGCCTGCCCGCCTCGATGCCGTGCGCAGCGCGATCGGCGGCCAGGCCGCCGACGCCGCCGGGATCACCGGCGCCGGGGTCGACGTCGCCCTCATCGACACGGGGGCCGTCCCCGTGCCGGGCCTCGACGGCGACGCGGCCCTCGTGCGGGGACCCGATCTGTCCTTCGACCGCCAGAGCGGCCTGCCCGACGGCCTCGACGGCTACGGCCACGGCACCCACCTCGCCGGGATCATCGCCGGGCGCAGCGACAAGGCCAACAAGGGCATCGCGAGCGGTGCCCGTCTGATCTCCCTCAAGGTCGGCGCCTCGAACGGCGCGGTCGACGTGTCCCAGGTGATCGCGGCGATCGACTGGGTCGTGACCCACCGGCGCAGCGACGGGCTCAACGTCCGGGTGATCAACCTGTCGTACGGCACCGACGGCGTGCAGCCCTACCAACTCGACCCGCTGACCCACGCCGTCGAGTCCGCGTGGCGGAACGGGATCGTCGTGGTCACCGCGGCAGGCAACACCGGGGCCGCCCTCACGAACCCGGCCACGGATCCCACCGCCATCACCGTCGGCGCCGCCGACCTCAAGAGCCCGCTCCTGGCCGCGGACGACACGGTCGCCACCTTCTCGTCGGTCGGCTCGAGCGCCCGGCGCGTCGACCTCGTAGCCCCCGGCACCTCGATCGTGTCCCTGCGGGATCCCGGCTCGTCGATCGACGACGCCCACCCCGAGGCGCGGGTCGACAGCGCGTGGTTCCGCGGCTCGGGCACGTCCCAGGCCGCGGCGGTGGCCTCGGGCGCGATCGCGTCCCTCCTCCAGGCTCGACCGACGCTGACCCCCGATCAGGTGAAGGCCGTGCTCCGCTCGACGGCCCGCCCGCTGCTGCTGGCGCCCACGAGCGCCCAGGGCGCCGGGATGATCGACCTCGGCGCCGCCCTCAAGGCCACGGCGCCGACGGCCAAGCAGGCCCACGCGCCCAGCACTGGCCTCGGCCGCCTCGAGGGCGCGCGCGGCACGGTCCACGTCACGCTCGACGGCATCCCGCTCGTCGGCGAGGTCGACGTCCAGGGCGCGCCGTGGCGGCCGTCGGTCTGGGCGCCCCTGGCGACCGCGGGCACGGCCTGGAGCAGTGGCTCCTGGAACGGCAGCACCTGGACGGGCACGGCGTGGACCACCGGCGACACCACCTGGTCGGGTCGGACCTGGCGGGGCGCGACGTGGACCGGGCGGACCTGGCGGGGCGATGCCTGGACCGGCCGCACCTGGCGGGGCGACACCTGGACGGGCCGGACCTGGCGGGGCGAGATCTGGACCGGCCGGACGTGGCGCAGCGCCTGACCGAACCCGGCGAGCGCGCCGCGGTCCGGCGCGTCC
>CAZUYW010000233.1:1747-5009 GCA_964624775.1 uncultured Iamiaceae bacterium | reverse complement strand
GCACGATGTCCCAGCCGGGCTCGCCCCGCACCAGGATCCGCCCGCACGGCCCGGCATCGCCGATGCCGGCGCCGATCTGCTGGGAGCGCCACAACTTGTTGGGCGGGCAGTCCGACAGGTCCGGCAGGTGGCCCTCCCGCGTGTGCACGATCAGCATCCCGGCCTCGCGGCACGCGGCCAGCACCGCCTGCGTGGGCGCCAGGCCGGCGCGGGTCAGGTTCAGGTCGTAGCCCATGGCATCCACATAGCCGCCGGGGCCGCAGAAGTCGGTCTGCCAGTCGATGTTGATCAGCGCGGTGCGCGCCGGGTCGACCGCGGCGTCGTAGGGCCAGGTGTAGGGCCGGGCGTCGATGGGTCCGAACGTCGTCATGGGAGGTCTCCGTTGCAGGGGGTCAGGTGGGCGCGAGCGCGGCGAGGACGGGTGCGGTGGTGCCGACGGCGCCGAAGATGCCGCCGGACATGGTCACGGTGTGCGCCGCCGGGGCGGCGAGGTCCGGGACGAGGTGGGTGCAGGCGTCGGTGACGAGGAGGCACTCGTACCCCCGGTCGTTGGCGCTGCGCAGCGTGGAGTGGACGGGCCCCTCGATGCCGTGGCCGGCGACGAGCAGGTGAGTGCGCCCGCTCGCCCGCAGGACCGTGTCGAGGGGGCTGCCGTGGAAGCCGTCGACGCCGGCCGCGGCCACCGCGGTGGCGGTCACCCCGGCGTCGGTGGGATCGGGCACGAGCGGCGCCGGGGCCGCGCCGTGGGTGACGACGAGCACCAGGCCGCCGACGGCGTGGACCGCCTCGGCCAGGCCGAACACGGCGACGTCGTGGGCGGCGGGGTCATCGGCGTGGGCGCGTGCCGCCCAGGCCACGTCCCAGCCGGCGAGCACCAGGGCCAGGTGGCGGCCCTCGATCCGGCCGTCGTAGGGCCACGCGTAGGGCGCGGTGCCGGCGACGTGCCGGGCCGGCTGACCGCCGTCGGGAGCGGAAGCGTCGGGGGCGGGAGCGTCGGGCGACGGGGTCACCGCGCACCTCCGGACAGGACGGGCTGCCACGAGCGCAGCAGCAGGGCGAAGGCATCGGGGGCGTCGAGCTGGACGGCGTTGCCCGCGTCGGGCACCTCGGCCACGTCGGCGGCGGCGAGGCGCTGGAGCACGCCGGCCGCGACCCGGCGCTCGTCGTCGCTGCGGGCGCCGACCGTCACCAGCATCGGGAGGGCCCGCAGGCCCTCGAGGTCGCCGGCCGAGGGGTCGAACCCGGCGAACGCCGCGATCTCTCCCTGCCAGCGGGCGGCCTGGGCCCACGCGGCCCGCCGGCCGTCGACCCCGAGCGCCGCCCAGGTGCGGTCGCCCATCACCGCGGCGACGACCGCCATCGCGCCCTCGGTGCCCGAGGCCGCCTGGAGGGCCGCCGCCCGGAACCGAGCGTGCAGGCCCGGGGCGTGCGAGCCCACGAGCGGCTCGTGGACCACGAGGGAGGTGACGGCGTCGGGGTGGCGCATCGCCACCAGCAGGGCGAGGGTGGCACCGCCGCTCACCCCCACGAGGCGCCCGCCGAGGGCGTCGAGCCCGGCGAGCTGGTCGACCAGGCGATCGGCCTGCTCGTCGAGCGCGGCCGCCGCCCCACCCGGACCGGTGGGTCGCTCGACCACGATCACCCGACTCGCACCGGCGAGCTGATCGGCGACCTGGTCGAAGGACCCGGGGCCGACCCCGACGCCGTGCACCAGCACGACGACGGGGCCCTGGCCACGGTCCAGGTGGGGCGAGGCGGACACGATGGGTCAGCCGATCTTGCCGACGACGCCCTGGACGAAGAAGTCCATCGTCTCGACCTCGGCGTAGGTGGGCTGCTCGCCCTCCTTGTAGACGACCTTGCCGTCCTGGTCCTTCACCGGGCCCTCGAACGGCGAGCAGCCGTCGATGAACCGCTGCTTGGCCTTCTCGATGAGCGCCTTGGTGTCCTCGGAGACCATGGAGCCGTACGCCGACTGGACGAACGGGTTGTCACCGGTCTGCAGGCCGACCCGGTAGTCGCCGTTGTACTTCGACTCCTTGAACTTCCCGGCCTTCACCGTCTTCACGATGTCGGTGTAGAGGGGGCCCCAGTTCCACTCGGAACCGGTGATCCAGCCCTTCGGGGCGAGCTCGGAGGCGTCGGCGTGGTAGCCGACCGAGTAGGCGCCGGCGGCCTCGGTGGCCTCGATGATCGTCTTGGTGCAGTCCTGGTGCTGGGTGATGACGTCGACCTTCTTCGAGAGCAGCGTCTTCACCGCCTGGGACTGCAGCGACGGGTCGCACCACGAGCCGGTGGCGATGGTGGTCACCGTGGCCTTCGGGTTCACCGACTGGGCGCCCAGCGTGAAGGCGTTGATGTTGGCCAGCGTCTGGGGGATCGGGAAGGCGTAGACGTAGCCGAGCTTCCCCGACTTCGACGTGGCGCCCGCCGCGATGCCGGCCAGGTACACCGGCTCGTACACGGTGCCGAAGTAGGTGCCGACGTTGTCCATCTTCTTGTCGCCCTCGAGGCCGCCCTGGTGGACGAAGATCACCTTCGGGTTCTTCTCCGCCACGTTCTGGGCGAACTCGAGGTGCCCGTAGCTGGTGGCGAAGATCATGTCGGCGCCCTTGTCGATCATGTTCTGCATGACCTGCTCGGCCTCAGCCGTCTCGGGCACGTTCTCGGCCTGGAGGACCTTGACGCCGGGCACCGCCTTCTTCATAGCGAGGCTGCCCTCGTAGGCGGCCTGGTTGTAGCCGAAGTCGTCCTTCGGGCCGACGTAGATGAAGCCGACGGTGAAGGCACCGTCGTCCTTGGCCGAGCTGCTCGAGGACGAGCTGTCGTCGCTGGCACCGCAGCCGACGGCGACGAGGCTCAAGCCCAGCAACAGGGCCAGGGCACGGATGAGTCGGGACATTTGGGGGCTCCTTGGGATGCAGGGGTGGGTGGTGGGATGGGTGGTTGGGATCGGGTCGCGGGGCTAGCCGTCGAAGACCTTCTCGAGGGCGGCCGGGCCGCCGTGGACCCGGCGCCGGCTGAGCAGGGCCAGCACGACGAGCACGGTCACGTAGGGCAGGGCCTCGAGCAGGTAGCGGGAGAGCTCCCAGCCCCGGGCCTGGAGCTGGAGCTGGAGGGCGATGGCCCCGGCGAACAGGTAGGCGCCGCCGGCGAGCTTCCACGGCACCCAGCCGGCGAAGATCACGAGCGCCACGGCCACGTAGCCCCGGCCGACGGTCATCTGCTCGGACCAGTTGAGCGTGGAGGCGGTGGAGAGCTG
>CAZUYW010000233.1:0-1647 GCA_964624775.1 uncultured Iamiaceae bacterium | reverse complement strand
GTCGTGAACGGTTCGACGCCCTTGCCGACGTAGTCCTGGCCGAACAGCGCGGTGATGCCGATGCCGAGGAAGCTCACGACCAGGCCGACGGCGATCTGGTTGGCCCGGCGGTGCAGCACCAGACCGGCGAACACGGCGGCGAGCGCCGCCCCGGCGAGGAGGCCGGCGAGGGCGCCGAGCCACGGGTGCCCGGTCTCGATGCCGACCACGTAGGCGGCGAGCGCCCCGCACAGCATCGAGCCCTCGGTGCCGAGGTTGATGACCCCGGACCGCTCGGCCACGATCTCGCCGAGGCCGGCGAACACGATGCACGTGCCGCCCGCCACGGCACCGGTGAGGACCTCCTCGAGCATCAGCTCGCTCCCTCCGTCGATCGGCCCCAGCCGAGGACGGCCAGGAGCACCACCGCCATCAAGATGTTCACGGCACCGCCCGAGAGGCCGGCCGTGATCTTCAGCCCGCTGCCGCCGACGGCGATGGCGCCGAGCACGAAGGCGGCGCCGATCGCCCGCAGCGGGTCGTGGCGGGCGAGCCACGAGGCCAGGAAGCCGATGAAGCCGAACCCGGCGAGCAGCTCGGGCCGCAGGCGTCCCTCGGTGCCGGCCACCTCGATCATCCCACCGAGGCCCGCCAGCGAACCGCCGACCATCATGGCGGCGATCGACAGGCCGCCCACGGCGAGCCCGGCCCGGCGGGCGGCGGACGGGTTGCCGCCGAGCACCCGGAGCTTGAAGCCCCACGTGGTCGAGCGCAGCACCCACCAGAGCAGGACGGCGGTGAGCAGGCCGATGAAGATGCCGGCGTGGACCCGCTGGCCCCAGATCACCGGGAACCGCTCGGGGCCGGTGAGCTCCCGGCTGTAGGCCTGGCCGAGGCTCTGGGGGTCCTTCCAGGGCTCGAAGCAGAGCCAGGTCACGACGAGGCCGGCGATGTAGTTGAGCAGCAGGCTCGCGATGGCCTCGTTGGTGCGGGTCACCACCTTGAGCACGGCGGGGATCGCCGCCCACGCCGCGCCGAGCGCCGCCCCGCCGACCGCCATCAGGGTGAGGGTCACGACCGAGCCGGCGCCGCCGTCGAGCCGGTTCGCCACGAGGATGGCGCCGATGGCCCCCATCAGGAGCTGGCCCTCGCCGCCGAGGTTGAACAGGCCCGCTCGGGCCGGCACGCACGCGGCGAGGGCGGCGAGCAGCAGCGGCGTGGCCCGGATGAACGTCTCCCCCGCGCTGTCGGGCGTGCCGAGCGCGGTGTCCCACATGGACTCGAGGACCTTGCCGGGATCGGCGCCCTTGGCGAGCAGGAAGGCGCTGAAGATGACGAGCGTCGAGCCGATGACGACTGCCCACCGGATGGTGGCCCACAGGGCCCGGGCGCCGAGCGTGGGGGGACCCTCGGCGGCGTCGGGCCCCGTGGGCGCGGGGTCGGGTGCGGCGCCGGCGCCGGTGCCGGTGCCGGCTCCGGTCGGCTCGTCGTCGGCGGCAGCGGGCAGGACGGGCGCGGTCATGCGGCGGCTCCCTGGAGCATGAGGCGGCCGATCGCCTGGCGATCGGTGGTGGCGGGGTCGACGATCCCGGCGACGTGGCCGTCGTGGAGCACGACGATGCGGTCGGCGAGGGCCATGAGCTCGTCGATGTCCTCGGACACCATGAG
>CAZUYW010000232.1:1932-5036 GCA_964624775.1 uncultured Iamiaceae bacterium | reverse complement strand
GTTCGAGGCGAGGGCGTCGTCGACGCAGCGCAGCCGCTCCGGTCCGGGGCACTCGTCGAGGCGGCCCGGGAGGCTCGTCCGGGCCGCAGCCAGGATCTCGTCGGCGTCGAGCCGTCGGCCGCCCACCGCGGCGACTGCGGCGGCGGCGAGCGCGGCGTTCTGGATCCGGTGGCGGGGCACCTCGACGGGACCGGACGGCGGCGCCACCACTTCGGGCTCGAGGCCGATCGCGGCGAGCGCCGTGGCCGCATCGCCGCCGGCCTCGCCGACGAGGATCCGGCCCGCCGTGCCCGACTCGTTCCGCAGCACCCGCAGCTTGTCGGCGACGTACCACTCGCGGCCGCCGTGCCAGCTCAGGTGGTCCTCGGCGAGGAAGGTGAGGACCGCCACGTCAGGCACGTGGTGCAGGTCGGCGGCCTGGTAGCTCGACACCTCGAGCACCACGATCGGGGCCTCGCCGTCCCACCCGGGCGAGAACACGGGCACCCCGAGGTTGCCGGCGACGCCGACGCGCAGCCCCACGTCGGCGGCGAGCCGACCGACCAGGTCGGTGACGGTCGACTTGCCCTTGGTGCCGGTGACGGCGATGACCGTGCGATCGGCGCCGTGGGTGCCCAGCCACAGGTCGAGGGGCGTGGTCATGGCCGCGCCGCGCTCGCGGGCGGCGACCAGGGACGCCTCGTACCGGGGGAAGCCGGGCGACCGCACGAACACCTCCGCCCAGGTGGCCGCCTCGTGGAGCGGGACGATCTGGTGCTCGATCCCCCGCGCCTCGGCGTGGAGGGGGCCGTCCTCCACCACCAGCAGCTCGGCGGGCCCGGCCCCGGCGATCACGGGCAGGGCCGCGGTGGTGTCGATGCCCAGGCCCAGGACGGCGACGCGGCGCCCGGCCAGCTCAGCGAGGTGCACGGTGGGCGGCGGCCACGGCCGCGAGGTCGGGGGCGACGACGGCGAGGTCGTCACGGCGATCGGCGGGGAGCACCTCGAGCGGACCCAGGTCGAGGAAGGAGGTCGGGTCGGCGCCGCCGAGCACGGCGCGCGCCTCGTCGGCGAGCGCGGCCACCACGGCCTGGCCGGCCCACGCCGGGTCGTCGGCCAGGAGCACGAGGGCGGCGGCGGTCTCGTGCCGCTCCCCCACGCAGTCGAACGGCTTCTGGTCGGACCAGAGCTCGCGGGTGGGGGCGATGTGGGCGGGCTCGTCGAGCAGGGCCCGCCCGTACTGCGCGGCGATCGCCTCGGGGGTGCTCGCCGGGGCGAGCATGAGCGCCGTGAACAGGCACTTGGCGCACTCGCCGCACGGCCGTTGCTCGCGGCTCGAGGCGTTCTCGTTCCAGATGGTGAAGACCCGGTTGCAGCTCACGATGTCGGCGGCCAGCCCGCGCCGCGCGACCGCGGCACCGATGGCCAGCTCGGTCATGGGTCGCAGCAGCGAGTAGTACCGCACCCCGGTGGGCGCGAACGCGGCGGCGAGCAGCCGCTCGGCGGCCCAGGACTTGGAGAACTGGTGGTTGACGGGGACGCCGTCGGACGTGGTGACGGTGGGCTCGTCGGCGGAGCGCTCGATGCCCATGGCGACCTCGCCGAGCCCGAGGCACGCAGCGACGAGCACCGAGATCGACGAGGTGATGGCGGTGACCGGCACGTGGCCGTTGGGGGCACCGGCCTCGTTCAGCGCCCGGAGCGCGGGATCGAGGGTGCGGGTGGCGGCGAGCAACGGGCGACCGAGGGCCTCGGCGAGGTGGCGCTGGGCGCCGACCGGGTTCACGGCGAACAGCTCGCCGTCGGGCAGGAGCGAGGCCACGAGGGCCGAGTCCTTGCCCCCGCCGATCGGCACGAGCACGCCGGCCCCGTGCGCCGTGGCCGGGACCACCTCGGTGCCGCCGGCCGCCTCGACCAGGTCGATCGGCATCGGGACCGGGATGCCGTTGCGGTACGCGAACTCGCGCAGGCCCTCGTCGTACAGCGCCGTGACCAGGGCCCGCTCGGCAGCGCTCAGCGCCGGGACATCGAGGGGCACGGGCGCGAGCGCCTTGTAGTACGAGACCCCCGCAGCCAGGTGCAGCACGCGCACCGCGGCGCGCACCTCCGGCGTGTCGGGCGCCGCGACGGGCAGCTCCACGACCTCGGTGAAGCTCGTCCCGTCGCCGGTGCGGTACGGCAGGCGGACGACCGCGCCCTCGACCGTGGGCGCCTCGAAGGCGAAGGGGCCGGTGAGCGTGGTCACGTCGCGCACCCTACCGGCGCGTTCCCCGCCCCCGGATCACCCCAGCGGCGTACGGTCTGGTCGCAGCCGCGGGCACCCAAGGCGGGCGCTTCCTCAGCGGCAGGCGAAGGGACCCTCCATGAAGCACCCACTCCGGACCGGCGCCGCGCTGCTCGGTGCTGCGCTCCTCCTGTCCACCGGCCTCGCCTCTGCCGAGGTGGGCGACCCGCCGCGCACGCCCGACAACGCGATCGCCACCGGCCCGGTCGACCTGGTGCGCACCAACGCCGGGACCGCGCCCTCCTACACGGAGGACCAGTACGTCGCGGTCACGCCCTGCCGCATCGTCGACTCGCGTGCGGCGGGCGGCGCGCTCGGCGCAGGCGTCACGCGGACGTTCTACGTCGGCGGCACCCAGCACTTCGTGGCCCAGGGCGGCAAGTCCGGCGGCTGCGGCATCCCGATCGGCGCCACGGGCATCTCGGCCATCGTCACCTCGATCAACGGCTCGTCCAAGGGCTACCTGCGCGCCTTTCCGTCGAACAAGGCCGAGCCGACCGCCACGGTGCTCAGCTACCCCGGTCACACCGACGTGGGCACGGGCGCCTCGGTCTCGATCGACCCGGCGACCGCCAACTCGCTCAAGGTGAAGAACTACGCGGCCACCAGCGGGCTCGTGATCGACGTCACCGGCTATACCATCGCCCCGATGGCCGCCGTCATCTTGCCCGCAGGGGGCCAGTACTCCGGTACGAGCCGCATCGTCTCCGCCACGAGGGTGAGCACCGGCGAGTACGACGTGGTCCTCGACCGCAGCATCCTCGGCTGCCAGCCGATGGTCACGATGCACGGCGGCAACTACTACGCCAGCGCGTACGAGAACGACACCAACAGGATCCGG
>CAZUYW010000232.1:0-1832 GCA_964624775.1 uncultured Iamiaceae bacterium | reverse complement strand
ACCAGGTCGTTGGGCCACTTCAGGCGGGGCTCCACGCCGGCGAGGTCGGCCACGGCCTCCGCCGCCGACACGGCGACGGCCATGGTGGCCCAGCCCGCCACGCGAGCAGGGGGACGCAGGAGGATCGTGCACATGAGCGAGGCACCGGGCGGCGCCTGCCAGGTGCGGCCTCGCCGGCCCCGGCCGGCCGTCTGGTGATCGGCCACCACCACCACGCCCTCGGGCTCGCCCTGGCGGGCGAGGCCCATGACATCGCTGTTGGTGGACCCGGTCGAGGCGACCCACCGGACGTCGCCGAAGCGGGTCTCGGCGACGGCGGCGCGCACCTGGTCGGCGGGCAGGAGGTCGGTCACGAGGCGACGGTAACCCGGCCGATTTCCCCCATGTGGCACCAGGGGGTTTCCAGGCCGTAAACATTGTCCCGTGCTGTCCAAGATCCTGATCGCCAACCGTGGCGAAATCGCCGTCCGCGTCATCCGTGCCTGCCAGGAGCTGGGCATCGCCACGGTGGCGGTGTACTCCGACCTCGATCGGGACGCGCTCCACACCCGTCTCGCCGACGAGGCCTACGCGCTCGGCGGTGCCACAGCGGCCGAGAGCTACCTGAACACCGACAAGATCCTCGAGATCATCGAGCGCTCCGGCGCCGATGGCGTGCACCCCGGCTACGGGTTCTTCTCGGAGAACACCGACTTCGCCCGGGCGATCACCGACCGCGGCGTGACCTTCATCGGCCCGCCGCCCGAGTCGATCGAGGTCATGGGCGACAAGGTCTCGAGCCGCATCGCCGCCCAGGCCGCCGGCGTGTCGGGCGTGCCCGGCACCACCGAGTTCCTCACCTCCGGTGACGAGGTCGTGGCCTTCGGCGAGGAGCACGGCTGGCCGGTCGCCATCAAGGCCGCCTACGGCGGCGGTGGGCGCGGCATGCGCGTCGTCAACAGCGCCGACGAGGCGCACAGCGCCCTCGCGTCGGCCCAGTCCGAGGCCCTGAAGGGCTTCGGCCGCGACGAGTGCTACGTCGAGCGGTACCTGGTGAAGCCCCGGCACGTCGAGATGCAGATCATCGGTGACCAGCACGGCAACTGCGTGTGGGTCGGCGAGCGCGACTGCTCGGTCCAGCGCCGCCACCAGAAGCTGATCGAGGAGTCTCCCGCCCCGAACTTCCCCGACGACATCCGCCAGGCCATGGGCGAGGCGGCGGTCAAGGTCGCCAAGGCGTGCGGCTACTACAACGCTGGCACCGTCGAGTTCCTCTACGAGGACGGCGAGTTCTACTTCCTCGAGATGAACACCCGACTCCAGGTCGAGCACCCCGTCACCGAGCTGGTGTCGGGCATCGACCTCGTGCGCGAGCAGATCCGCGTTGCCTCCGGCGAGCCGCTCTCGTTCACCCAGGACGACATCAGCTTGCGCGGCTGGTCCATGGAGATCCGGGTCAACGCCGAGAACCCGGCCGGTGGCAGCTTCCTGCCCGCCCCCGGCAAGATCGACAAGCTCGTGGCCCCGCAGGGCTTCGGCACCCGCTGGGACGGTGGCTACGAGAGCGGCGACGAGGTCAGCCAGTACTACGACAACCTCGTCGGCAAGCTCATCGTGTGGGGCTCCGATCGCCCCACCGCGATCGGGCGCCTCAAGCGGGCCATCAACGAGTTCGTGCTCGAGGGCATCGACACCACGATGCCGGCCCAGCTCGTGATCCTCGACCACCCAGACTTCGTGGCCGGCGAGCACTCGACCAACTGGCTCGAGTCCGGCGCGGTCGACCTGAGCGGCGTCACCGGTCGCCTCGGCGCCGCCGAGCCCGAAGCAGGCGAGGACGCCGAGCCCAAGGT
>CAZUYW010000231.1:0-5038 GCA_964624775.1 uncultured Iamiaceae bacterium | reverse complement strand
CGCCGATGCCGAGGCCGTAGGCGTCGATGTGGGCGGTGCCGGCGATCTCCCAGGTTCGGAAGCGATCGGTGTCCTGCTGGCGGGCCGCCTCGTACCCGAGGCCGCCCTCGGCGGGCAGATCGGACTCGGTGGCGAGCACGAGCACGGGCACGTCGAGATCGGTGCGGATGAACGTGGGCGTGGGGGGCGCGTCGTCGGTCTCGCTGGCACCGAGCGGTGCCGCGGACCCGCCCCGACTGTGGATCAGGAAGCCGTCGAACAGGTTGGTCCGGGGCTGGATCGCGTTGGCGTAGGTGGTCAGCCGGAACGCCGACTGGGACTCGCCGATCGCGAACACCCGCTCGGGTGCGAGCCCGCCGAGGAGCTGCTTCGCCTGCGTGCGCACGGCGGCACCGGCCTGGCTGAAGATGTCGTAGCTGTACTGGTCCCCCGGGTGGTCGAGGGAGCCGTAGCGGGCCTTGTCGGCGGTCTTGAGGGCGAGGATGGCCCCGGGCCCGCCGCCGCCGTCGATCCCGATCTTCTGGGCCGACACGCCGACCCACGCCCATCCCGAGCGGATCAGCTCGACGTGGGCGAAGGTCCAGTCGGGGGCGGCGTCGAGGCCGCCGCTCACGTTGAACCACTCGACGGCGACCGAGCCGTTGAACGCAGCCGCGTCCTTCGGGCGCCGGACCACGACGCGGGTGCGGTACGTGGCCTCGGTGCCGGGCTCGACGGTCCAGCGGCCCGACTCGCGGAGCGGGCCGACCGCGGCGTAGGACGTGGCGCGGCCGTCGAGGTAGTACTCCGACTCGGTGTAGCCGAGCGACGCGAGGTCGAGCCCGCCGGGCCCGAGGGTGGCGTGGCCGTTGCCGCCCGTGGCGGGCGTGAGCCGGGCGCGCCCGACGTCGGCCGGGTCGAACGGGGGCGCGGTCGTGGTGGTCGTGGTGGCCCGATCCCGGGTGGTGGTGGCCGGTGTGGCCGAGTCGCTCGACGAGCAGGCGGCCAGGACGGTCACCGCCAGCGCGGCGAGGGCCGCCACCCCGAGCGCCCGGCGCATCAGTGTGCGGCCAGCCAGGCGTCGCCCGCCGCGAACTCGGCGCGCAGCTGGTCCTCGAGCTGGCCCCGCAGGGCCTTGGCCACCTTGTCGCCGACGAGCGGCACCTTGACCTTCACGGTGAGCGTGACGGTGTAGCTGCTGCCGTCGCCGTCGGCGACGAGCTCGGTCACCCCGTGGGACTCGACCGGCACGCCCTTGATGTCGACCTCGTAGTGGCCGCCGCACTCGGTGTCGGAGCGGCGCTCCCAGTGGTCGGTGGAGGTGACGGTGTTGGTGGGGGTGATGAACTTCTTGGCCACCGAGGGCACGTCGATCTCGACGGTGCGCCGCAGCACGAGGTCGAGGGTGTCGTCGGTGACGTCCTGGCGGATCACCTCGAGGTCGCGGTGACCCATCGAGGTGAACTTGGCGATGTGGGCTTCGGGGTCGTGCATCATCGCCCAGACGTCGGCGATGGGGTGGTCGAAGCGGTGGGTGAGGGCGATGTCCATCAGGCGAGCACTCGTTTCTTGAAGCCGACGATCCCCCGCCACAGGAACACCGCGGTGAACGCGGCCATGACCGGGTAGATCGCCAGGAGCGACATGTGCGGCACCGGGGTCAGCGCGGCACGGAACCCCTCGCTCATGTACACGAGGGGGTTGGCGAGCACGGCGATCTGCAGCCAGCGGATCGCCTCGAGGCTCTGCCAGGGGAAGTAGATGCACCCGAGGAAGGTGAGCGGCACGACGATGATGCCGAACAGCAGGGGCACGGTCCGGGGGTCGAACATGGTGCCGAACATCAGCCCGAGCGAGGCGGAGCCCACGCACGCCAGCGGCACGAAGGTGAGCAGCACCAGCCAGTCGTACTGGATGTGGACCGGGGTGGCGGGCACGAAGTAGGCGATCGGGAACACGATCAGCGCGGCGAGCAGGCACTGCAGCGCACCCGACACCACCTTCTCGACGGCGACCAGCTCCACGGGCAGCGGGGCCAGCACGCGGTCCTCGATCTCGCGGGTGTACCCGAACTCCGACACCAGCGGGAGGGCGACGGCCTGGATGCCCTGGAACAGGATCACCGAGGCGAGCACGCCGGCCACGAGCAGGGTCGAGAACCCGGCCGACGACGAGCCGATCCCCTGGCCGATCTTGGGGAACACGTAGGTGAACACGAAGACCAGCAGCAGCGGCTGGAGGACGGTGCGGGGGATGAACTCCTTGAGGCTGTGGCGCAGGACGTAGCCGTCGCGGGCGAGGAGCGCCCAGAAGACGGTGGCGGTGGACGGCGCCTTCGGGTGGAGGTCGATGGGCCGGTGCTCGGTGGCGGCGGTCATTCGCGCAGGTCCTTCCCGGTGAGCTTGATGAAGACGGTCTCGAGCGTGGGCTCGGTGATCGACAGGTCCGAGACGGTGTGCCCGGCGTCGTCGGCCACGCCGACCACCGCCGGCAGCACACCGGTGGCGCCGGTGACCTCGAGCAGCACCTTGCCGTCGACGACCGACGCGTCGCTCGCCCCCGGGATGCGCTCGCGCAGCAGGGCGGCCAGGGCGTCGAGGTCGCCGTCGGCGGTGACGGTGACCACCGTGTCGATGCCCGTGGACGCCTTCAGGGCCGCCGGGGTGTCGAGGGCGAGCATCTCGCCGCGGTCGATGATCGCGACCCGGCTGCAGAGCTGGTCGGCCTCCTCCATGTAGTGCGTGGTCAGGAGGATGGTCTGGCCGTCGCCGTGGAGCTCGCCGAGGATCTCCCACATGGCGATGCGGCTCTGGGGGTCGAGGCCGGCGGTGGGCTCGTCGAGGAAGAGCACGGCGGGGCGGTGCATCACGGCCCGGGCCACCATGAGGCGCTGGGCCATGCCGCCCGACAGGGCGAGCACCGGCGCGTCGGCGCGTTCGGCGAGGCGGAAGCGCTCGAGCAGGGCGTCGGCCTCGGTGCGCGCCGCCTTGGTGGTCATGCCGAAGAAGCGGCCGTGGAACACGAGGTTCTCCCGCACCGACAGCGCCCGGTCGAGCGTGTTCGACTGCGGCACGACGCCGATCAGCGCCTTGGCCTTGGCCGGCTGCTCCCAGACGTCGATGCCGCCGACGATGGCGTGGCCCGAGGTGGGCACGACCCGCGTGGTGAGCATCCCCGCCGTGGTCGTCTTGCCGGCGCCGTTCGGGCCGAGGAGCCCGAAGATCTCCCCCTGGTGGACCTCGAGGTTGAGCTGGTTCACCGCCCGGACGTCGCCCGGGTACACCTTGGTGAGGTCGACGGTGGAGATGACGACGTCGGTCATGCGGCGGCTCCGGCCAGCTTGGCGGTGACGGGCGGGGCGACGAGCGGCCAGGGCCGCTCCCGCTCCACGGTGAGCGCGAGATCGAACAGGAGTGCGTCCTCGTGGTGCCGGCCGAGGACCTGCATGCCGACCGGCAGGCCGCCGAGCGTACCGGCCGGGATGGACACCGCGGGGTTGCCGTACACGTTCGAGATGATGGTGAGCGCGCCCATGGTGACCAGCTCGGGGAACCGCTCGCTCGCCACGCCGAGCAGGGCCGACGGCAGGCCCGGCGCGAACGCCATGGCGAGGCGCACGCCGAACATGGCGCCGCGGAAGCCGAGGCGCGTGAGCAGGTTCGGGTCCCCGATGTCGATGGGGGCCGGGTGCTCGGCGCTGGTGGTGGCGTGGGCGGGGAACGCGGGGCCCGGGTTCGTGGCCGCGATGATGAAGTCGACCTGGTCGAACGCCGCGGCCATCACCTCGTTGGCCTGCACGCGCAGGTGCTCGGCGGCCGCTGCGGTGTGCAGGTTGTAGAAGGACTCGGCCAGGCGCAGGCCGACGGCCACCTCGCCGGTGAGGTCGCCGGCGCACCGGGGCCAGGCGTCGCCGAGCTCGGCGAGGAGCGAGGCGAGGTTGCCCATCATCCACTGGGCGGCGAGGTTCGGCGGCACCACGGGCAGGTCGACCTGCACGAGCCCGGCCTCGGCGATCAGGGCGTCGGCCTCGGCGCGGATGCGGTCCTCCACGCCGGGATCGAGGGTGACGCCGCCGAGGTTCGGGACGACGGCGACCTTGCGCCCCTTCAGCTCGTGGGTGCCAAGGCCCGCCTCCCAGCCGCCGACGCGGGGCAGCGAGGCGGGGTCGGCGTCGTGGGCGCCGGCGCACACGTCGTAGTAGCGGGCGGCGTCGCGGACCGAGCGGGCGACGTTGCCGAGCACGACCGTGTTCGGTCGGGTGGGGGCGTTGGGGCTGAGCGGGATGCGCCCGAACGTGCCCTTCATGCCGAGCAGGCCGGTGTAGCCGGCGGGGATGCGGATCGAGCCGCCCCCGTCGCCCCCGGTGGCGATCGTGAGCAGGCCGCCGGACACCGACGCGGCCGAGCCGCCCGACGAGCCGCCCACCGTGCGGCCGTGCTGCCACGGGTTGTGGGCCACGCCGTTGATCTTCGACACGCTCACGTTGAGGCCGCCGAACTCCGAGCTGGTGGTGGAGCCGACCGGCACCACGCCGCCCCGGCGCAGGAGGCGCTCGATGTGGTGCGAGGTGTGGGTGGCCACGCGGTCCCTGAACACCAGCGAGGCCTCGCGGTGGGGCCATCCCTCGACCGGTTCGAGCTCCTTGATGCCGGCCGGCACACCGCCGAAGGGCAGGTTCACGTCGGCGGTCTCGACGGCGTCGAAGGCCCGGCCGGGATCGAGGTGGGCGAAGCAGTTCAGCTCGGAGCGCTCGATGGCCGCGTAGGTGGCCTCGAGCTCCTCGCGCGGGGAGCGCTCGCCGGAGCGGAACGCGTCGACGAGGGAGCAGGCATCGCCCTGCCAGGGCACATCGGTCGATCCAGACATGGCGGCGATTGTTCCACAACGATCCCGGGGGCCACGGAGGGTGTGACCCCTGACCGGTCGGACACGCTGGGTGCCGATCGTCCCCGTGCGATCAGGGATCGACGAGCACGCCCAGGGTGCCGCAGCAGCCCATCCGCCGGTGGTCGACGGCGAGGTCGCGCCGGGCGATCGCCGCCGCCGCGAGGTGCGGCCC
>CAZUYW010000230.1:2661-5055 GCA_964624775.1 uncultured Iamiaceae bacterium | reverse complement strand
CGGTCACCGCGATCGGCGTCGCCGGCGCACCCACCCTGGTCCGTGCCGCGCCGCGCAACGCGGCGGCCGTCGTGACCTGGGTCGCACCCACCAGCACCGGTGGGGCCATCGTGACCGCGTACCTGGTGACCCCGTACCGGGCGGGTGTGGCGCAACCGACCCGGACCTTCGGTCCGAGCGTGCGGTCGGCCACCCTCAGCGGCCTGGCGAACGCTGCGGCGTTCACGTTCCGGGTCCAGGCGGTGAACGCGGTCGGCGCTGGGCCGGCGTCCGCTGCGAGCGCGGCGATCATCGTCGGGGCGCCGGGCGCCCCGACGACCCCGACCGGCGTGGCGGGCGCGGCATCGGTGCGCCTGACCTGGACGACGCCGCTCGCCAACGGCGCCGCCATCACGGGCTATGCGGTCACCCCGTACCTGGGCGGGGTCGCCCAGCCGGCACGCCTCTTCGGCGCTGACGCCACGACGCGCACGATCACCGGACTGACGCGAGGCGGCGCCTACACCTTCACGGTCCGAGCCCGGAACGCCCGCGGCAACGGACCAGCGTCGGTGACCTCAGGGGTCATCCGGCCCACCTGACCCTCACCCGCAGGCACCTGCGCCCCACCGACGGGCACGGGAGGGCGGCACTCGGGCCGAAACCGCACGGCCATCCCCGAGAGGAGCGCGGGAGCGCACTACGTTCCCCCAGGTCAGGGAGGGAGGTGCTGCGCGGCTCGCGCCGCGGGCACTCGACGTGGAGGGGTCCAGGTGCAGACCAACGAGGACCGGGCGGCGGTCGACCTCCGTCGCTGCGCCCTCGCTGCGGCGGGGTTCACCCTGCTCGCCTCGGCCCTGGCGTCCTCACACGGCCTCCTCCTGAACTACGCCGACACCCGCGCCCACCTCACGATCGCCCGGCGGCTGGTCGACGGCCCCAACCGGGGCCTGGTCCAGCTGGGCACCGTGTGGCTCCCGCTGCAGCACCTGGTGCTCGCGCCGCTGACGCTCCTCGACCCGCTCTGGCGGACCGGGTGGGCCGGGGCGCTGCTCGGCGCCGCGTGCATGGCGATCGAGGTCGCCGCCCTCTGGTACATCGCGACCACGCTGAACCGTGGTGCCCGCCTGGCTGGCCTCCTCGCCGCGGTCGTGTACGCCACCAACCCGACGGTCCTGTACCTGCACACCTCGGCGTTCACCGAGCCCGTCCTCTACGCCTCGGTGCTCACCGCCACCGCCGGGCTCGTGCACTGGGCGACCCGCGAGCGCCCCCTCAGCGGCGGCGAGATGGCGCTGTTCTGCGGCACCCCGGCGGCCATGGCCGTGCTGGCCCGCTACGACGGCTGGGCCTTCGCCCTCGCCGGCGCGGCGTGCGTGGCGCTCATCGCGTGGCGGCGCTGGGGATCGGTGCGGTTCGCCGCCAAGATGACGACCTGCTTCGCGGCGCCGCCCGTCGTGGCCGCGCTGTGGTGGATGTGGTTCAACTGGATCAACTTCGGTGACCCGCTCGAGTTCCAGCGGGGGCGCTACAGCGCCCAGGCCCAGCAGGACGTGCTGGCCCGGCGCGGCGAGCTTCCCGACAAGGGATCGCTGGCGCATTCGATCGAGACCTTCAGCCGGGCGATGTGGTCCTCGGTCGGCTGGCTCACCCTCGTGGCGGCCGTGGCGGGCCTGGTCGTGGTGCTGGTGCGCGTCGGTCGTGGTCGGGGCAGCGCCGCGGGACCCCGCCGCGTGCTGCTGCTGGTCGCCGTCCTGCTGATCGCCACCCCCGCCGCGTTCTACGTGTGGTCCCTGGTCAGCGGCCAGATCGCCCTGCGGCTCACCACGACGGCGCTGCAGTCGACCTTCAACCTCCGCTACGGAGCGGCCGTGGTGCCCGGCCTTGCGGTCCTCGTGGCTACCGGGCTCGCGGCCGTCGGCGACCGACCGCGCTGGCGCCAGGCCGGCGTGGTCGCCCTCGCCCTGTGCCCCTTCGTGGCGCTGGCGATCGTGCCCGGATGGCGCGAGGTCGGCGTGATCAGGGAGGGCATCGAGCAGCGCGAGGCGGGCGCGGACCAGTGGGCCGCAGCGCAGTGGCTGCACCGCAACGCCGACGGCGGGACCGTCATGATCGACGACTCGGTGCACCCCATGCTCCCGGTGATCGGCGTCGACCTCGACCACGTCGTCGCGCCGTTCAGCAGCGGGTGGAAGGCCGCCCTGCGCAACCCCGAGCGGGCGACGTGGATCTACGTCGACCGGGCGAACCGCGACGACGAGATCCGCCGGGCGATCGCACGCGACCCAGGCTTCCTCGACGACTTCGACGCTGCCGCCACGTTCGGCGACGTGACCGTGTACCGCACCACCCGGGAGGAGCAGCCGTGACGCCCGCGCCGTCGATCTCTCGCCGGGAGCAGCAGGCCCGGGTGGC
>CAZUYW010000230.1:0-2561 GCA_964624775.1 uncultured Iamiaceae bacterium | reverse complement strand
GACTGGGACATCGAGCGGGTCGTGCTCGACCGGTACCGCGACCTGATCGTCACCGACGCCAGCGACGGCCTCGCGATCGACCAGCCCGAGCTGTCCGCGGCGCACCCCTGGCGGCGACGCCAGCTGGTGGGCGCCGGCGTGATCCTCGCGGGCCTCCTCGCCGCCATCCTCATAGCGCCTCGCGGCACCGCCGTCGCCCTGCTCACCGCCGCGAACCTGGTCTTCATGGTCGCGGCGCTGTTCAAGATCGTGGCGGCGATCGACGGCCGGCCGCTGCGCCGCGACGACGAGGTGCCGCCCCCGATCCCCCGGCTCGCCGACGAGGACCTGCCGCTCTTCACGATCCTCGTGCCCGCCTACCGGGAGGCGAACATCACCCGGCAGCTGGTCGACAACCTGGGCGGCATCGACTACCCGACGGCCAAGCTGCAGATCCTCCTCCTGCTCGAGGAGGACGACCACGACACGATCGAGGTGTTCCGCTCCACCGCAGCACCGGACCACGTCCACATGGTGCTGGTGCCGGCGAGCGGGCCGCGCACCAAGCCCAAGGCCTGCAACGTGGGCCTCACCTTCGCCCGCGGCGAGTTCCTCGTGGTGTACGACGCCGAGGACGCACCCGATCCGCAGCAGCTGCGCGCCGTCGTCCACCAGTTCCGCACCAGCGGCCCCGAGGTGGCGGTGGTGCAGTGCCGGCTGAACTACCACAACGTCGAGGAGAACCTGCTCACCCGCCTGTTCACCCTCGAGTACTCGTTCTGGTTCTCCTTCATGCTCCGCGGCCTCGACCGCATGCACCTGCCGCTCCCCCTCGGTGGGTCCTCCAACCACTTCCGCACCGAGGTGCTCCGCGAGCTCGGCGGGTGGGACCCGCACAACGTGACCGAGGATGCCGACCTCGGCATGCGGGCCGGGGCGCTCGGCTACAAGGTCGCCGCGAACCCCTCGACCACGATGGAGGAGGCCTGCAGCCGCATGGGGCCGTGGATCCGCCAGCGCACGCGGTGGATCAAGGGCTACATGGTGACCTTCCTCGTCCACGCGCGTCATCCGGCTCGCTTCACCAGGGCCACCGGCCTGCGCGGCACCCTCTGCCTGCTGCTCCTCATCGCCGGGACCCCCGCGATGTACCTGGCGAGCTCGGTGGTGTGGACCTTCTGGCTGTTCACCTTCCTCGGCGGCACCGTCAGCTGGCTCCACGTGCCGCCCGCCGTCCAGGTCCTGAACGCCGTGGTGTTCTTCGGCGCCAACGGGGCCATGATCGCCATGCACGCGGTCGCCGGGCGCAACCGCCACCCACGGCTCGCCCGCTACGCGCTGCTCCTCCCCGCGTACTGGGTGCTCCACTCCGTCGCGGCGTGGCGCGCCGTGTGGCACCTGCTGGTGAAGCCCGACGTGTGGGAGAAGACGCCGCACGGCCTCGCCGCCGCGGCGCGGGCCTCGGGCGGGGCTCCCGCCTCGGTGGGGTCGTCACCCGCCTACGCCCGCGGATCGGAGATCCTGGGCGCGAGCTGACCGGGTCGGCGCCGGCGGTGCAGACCTCAGCGGTAGTAGCCGACGACGTCGACCGCGATGTCGGTCGCCACGCTGGCGCTCACCTGGCAGTGGACGGTGGGGTCCACCGCGGTCACGGCGAAGGTCGACGCCCGTCCCGAGGTGCCGCCCCACACCATCGTGTTGGCCGACGGTCGGGCCGTGCCCGCCGCCCACACCGTGAGGTTCGCGGACCCGGCCGCGGCGTTCACCACGAGCAGGTTCACGGCGACGGCGACCGCCCCGGCGGGGACGCCGCTCGCGCTGCCGGCCAGGTCGATCGTCCGGGCGACGTTGCCCGCGGGCAGCTTGGTCTTCGGGCCGGTCGCCGGGCTGGTGCCGGGCCGCGAGTCGTACACCCGCACCGGCGCGGGGAGCACGTGGAACGCCCCGGCCGACGTCGGCCCGGTGAGCCGACGCCAGGTCCCGGGCTGCCCCGAGGCCACACAGCACCAGAGGATGCCGCTGGAGTCGCGCACGAGCGAGCCGGCCTCGTGCTCGAAGACGTCGTCCGTCGGCGCGCCGCGCGCCCCGCTCGTGAGCAGCTTCAGCTGGGCCCGGCCACCCACCAGCACCGCCGGCCACCCGAGGTTGTACTGCTCGACGGATCGCAACCCGATGCCGGTGGGGGCCACCACCTCGAGCGCGAGGCCGCCGTCGATGGTGCCGCCCTGGTTGTCGACGACGAGGGTCGGCAGGGAGAAGCCGCCGTTGAAGGCGCGCAGGGTGGTCTTCTGGTCGAAGCCCGCGTCGTTGAGCGCTCCCATCACGACGCTGCCGCCGTTGGCAGCGGCCGGCGTGGCGTGCCCCACGACCCCGGCGACCGCTGCGACGGCGGCGCCGGCTCCGCCCACCAGGAGCCGGCGCCGACCGATGGATGCGCCGCCGGGGTCGCCGTGGTCCGACGGCGCGCGCTGCTCCAGCTCCCGACGCAGCGCGGCGACCTCGCGCCGCAGCGCCGCCACCTCGTCCCCGAGGTTCGGGTTCGATCCCTCGACCACAGCTGCGTCGTCCACGGCGACCTCCAC
>CAZUYW010000229.1:0-5120 GCA_964624775.1 uncultured Iamiaceae bacterium | reverse complement strand
GCCGTCGGCCGGTCCGGTCGACCTGTTCAGCCAGCAGGCCGCCACGGGCGCGGCCGGCCCGGTGCGGCCCGACGGGCACCTCGACCCGGCGTGGGCGGCGGGGGAGTGGGCCGAGACCCCGGAGCGGTGGGCGGCCTGGGCGGCGGCGCTCGCCGAGGTCGCCCGGCTCCAGCGCACCGCCGCTGAGGGCCTCCGGGCGGTGCACCCCGAGTCGACCGCGGAGCTGCTGTGCGCGGAGCTGATGGTCGATGGCCTGCCGGTGGACCGCACCGCCGCCGAGGCGGCGATCGCCTCCTTCGTCGGCCCGCGGCCCCGTGACCCGGCCGAGGCGGTGGCCGCCCGCGCGGCCCGGGACGAGGCGGTGCTGGCCCACGTGCCCCAGGGCGTGCGGTTCGACCTGCGCAGCCCGACCCAGGTGCGCTCGATGCTGCGCATGGTGGGCGTGGAGGTGCCCGACACCCGGGCGTGGCGCCTTGAGTCGCTGCGGGAGGTGCACCCCCTCGTCGACGCCCTGCTGACCTGGCGCAAGGCCGAGCGGGTGGACACCACGTTCGGCTACGGCTGGCTCGACGAGCACCTGGGCGACGACGGCCGCTTCCGCGGCGAGTGGACGGGCTCGGACGGTGCCGCCGGGCGCATGACCGCGTCGGCCGGGCTGCACAACATGCCCGCCGACCTGCGGGCCGGGGTGGTGGCCGAGCCCGGTCACGTGTTCGTCCGGGCCGATCTCGGCCAGATCGAGCCCCGTGTCCTCGCCGCCGTGTCCGGCGACGCGGCCCTCGCCGTGGCCACCCAGGCCGATGATCTCTACGCCCCCGTCGCCGCCCAGCTCGGCGTCGACCGCGCCACCGCCAAGGTCGCCGTGCTCGGCGCCATGTACGGCCAGACCACCGGCCTCGGCGCCCAGGCCGGGCGCGGCCTCCAGCGCGCCTATCCCGTGGCCATGGGCTACCTGGAGGCCGCCGACCACGCCGCCCAGGTGGGCACCGACCTGCGCACCTACGGTGGCCGGCTCGTGCGCATGGGCAGCGCCAACGTGGCCGGCATGTCAGACCGCGAGGCTCGTGCCCGGGCCGCGGCCCGTGGTCGCTTCGGCCGCAACGCCATGGTGCAGGGCGCCGCCGCCGAGCTGTTCAAGGTGTGGGCCGCCGTCGTGCGCGCCCGCGGCGCCGAGCTCGACGCCCGGATCGTGCTGTGCCTGCACGACGAGCTGCTCGTGCACGTCCCCGAGCCCGCCGCCCGCGACGCCGCGGCGATGGTCGACGCCGCCCTCCAGGAGGCCGCCCACCGCTGGGCCCCCGATCGCTCGGTCCGCTTCCTCGCCGACACCTCGATCGTCCGCTCCTGGGCCGACGCCAAGGCGTGAGTCACCACGGGCAAGGCCGAGGCCGCCGCTAGGGTCGAGGTCATGTCTGATGTGGCGATGCGCCCGCTGCGCGACCTGGTCGAGGCCCGGAGGGTCGAGATCAAGGAGATCGTGGCGCGCCACCACGGCCGTTCGGTCGCGCTCTTCGGGTCGGTCGCCCGGGGCGAGGAGCTGCCGGGAAGCGACATCGATCTCCTCGTCGAGCTCGAACCCGGGGCCCGCCCGATCGAGCTCCTCTCGATCGGCGTCGAGCTCGAGGAGCTGCTCGGGGTGAAGGTCGATGTCGGTTCGCCGGGATCGTTGCGCGATCGGATGCGCGCCGAGGTGTTGGCGGAGTCGATCCCCCTGTGACCCGGCGCGATGAGGTCCGTCTGCTCGACATCCTCCGGGCGATCGACGCGATCCGCGGCCACCTGACACGTGGTGGCCTCGATGACGGCCTGATCTATGACGCAGTTCGCGTTCGCCTCATCGAGATCGGGGAGGCCGTCAAAGGCATCGAACCCGAGGTACTCGCAGCTGCTCCGCAGGTGCCGTGGAAGGAGATCGCTCGCATGCGAGATCACCTGGCGCACCGGTACTTCGACACGGACCACGCCATCGTGCAAGACGTGATCGATCACGACCTGGATCCACTCGCCGATGGGCGGCCGCCCTGTTGGGCAGCTGAGGCGCACCTTGCCCGGCTATTCGGGCGCAGGTACCCCGTCCCCTGACACTCCCGGAGATGGTTCCTCGAGGGGCGATGGCACATGGCGGATGGCGCAGGTCTCGGGCACCCAGAACCTTCGGGACCGTGCCATGTACCCGCCGACCCAGAGCCCGAGGGCGTCCGCCTTGTCGAGGCTGGGGGCGGTCGGGTCGATCTGGCCCTCCAGAAGCTGTCGCCGATGAGTCGAGGACCTGCGCCTGAGTGGGTGAGCAGGACTGCCCCATCGGCGGCCTCGACCCTGGTGAGGCCGCTACGGCGCACGACGCTCCACGTCCCTCCGCCGATGGTCACCTGCAGATGCCGGGCAAGGGGTGGGCTCTTCACCGACCGAACGAGCCCGGAATCCTCCCCATCGAGGCTGACCTCGAGGCCACGTCTGAGCGGTAGCAGCCCTGGCGTGTCGGGCAGCTCCAGCGAGTGTTCCTGCCATCACACCTGAACGATCAGCACCTCGCCGAGGATCCGGCGGGTCCTCCGCTGGAATCGTCGCACCTGCATCCGCACACCCGTCGAGCTCATGGGTCGGTGCGGCCCGGTCGTCGAGATGGATTCCAAGGAGTGTTGGCTGCAACCTGTCCGGGCTCACGAATCAGGTCGCCTGGAAGAGAGCGATCGTCATCGCGACGGTCCCGATCGCAAGGTACAGCCCGACCTGGAACCGACTTGCGTAGCGGGCCGGTCCGCTCGTCTCGTTCACGGGCTCGCCGTTCCGGCGGGCGTTGATCACCCGCTGACACCTGAAGGCCTGCATGAAAGCGAGACCGGACGTGATGAGACTCCAGAACGCAATGCTCATAGCCAGTACCAACGAACGAAGCCTCCACCCCATCCGAGGTCGGGGACACACGGCAGCCCGCCTCCCGACGACGGCCAGGCGCCATCCATCTGAAGTCTGCAGGGCTGGAGGCAAACATCCGTATTGATCGCGTACAACTTCGGCAGGCTGCGGCTTGGCAGGGGCAGCTGAAGCCGCTGCGTCTGCCAAGGACGGAAGGTGGTGGCCCGAACCAAGGTGCTATCAAGTCGGTCAGGCAACGATTCGCATCCCCGCGACGAGAAGAATGGACATCCCACTGAGGAGCATGCCCCATGCAGCAATGCGCATATATGTCTGAGTGAAGCGCCAGTATGCACCCGGAGGGTAGTCGATGTATCGGTCGAGTGTGACGCCGACCAGCCCGCCGATAAGAAGGACAACGCCTAGCGCCATAGCCCCAGCCATACCCCGCCGGGTCCGTACTCCAGCCACCGATCCGCACCTGTGACCCGGTCACCCAACGGCGCAGGGACCGCGTCGATCGGCGACCACGTCTGGGCGGTCACGCTGGTGGCTGAGCCCACCGTCACCGACTTCGAGGACCGCCTCGGTGCGGCTCCGGCAGCTGGCGATCTCACCGGGGTTGCACCAACCTCTGGATCTCGGTGGCAGCTCGCTGCACCGGGTTCGGCTGCCCGTCCCGGGTCGGTCGCAATGAGGCGTTGAACTCCTTGAAGCGGATGTCCCGGCCGTCGCGCATCACGAATGTCAGGTACTCGCGGCGGCCCGAGTTCATCCCGGTCTGACCGCTCCGCACCTCGACCCGCTCCACCTCGTCGATCCGGAACGTGCGAGTCCGCAGCAACCCATACAGGCGGATCACTCGATCGCCGCACACCACGCACGTGTGTCGCCATCCGCGCCAGCCCAGCACGAGAGCCAACAGGAGCAGAACCGCAGCGAACGTGGGCGTTTCGCCAGTTAGAAGCATTGACAGCGCGATGATCAGGTACACGGAGCATGCGACCACGACCGTCACCCGGGCTGGCATGTTGGAGAAGCTCGTCAGCGGCGCTGCCATCAATGTCCTTGATTGCACGTGCGTGTGAGCAGGCCCTCACCGAGCCATGAAGCCAAGTCGTAGCCCGCGGGAGTGAGGTCTGCGGTCCACGCGATGGCGGTCAATTCGCCGTAGGCGCCGACTGACGTGGCGTCCATCGGGATTTTGGCAACACCCCGTCGTAGTCACTTCGCTCGCCGCAGATGAGTCAGATCCAGCACGAGCAACTCTGAACCTCTAGCCAGGAGAACAGCATCGAGAATTGGCATCAGATCGAGCTCAGACGCTCCAGCGGTCGCTGATAGACGAATCAAGCGGCCGTCGCGGGTTCCGATCGACAACACCCCCCACCCCATCCCCATGGTCATCGGAGTCGATGTCACCGACGATCGAATGGTAACGATATCCAAGAAAGCAATACGGTAGGTGCGGCACCGATTGCGGATGAGAATCTGATCGCACTCAACTTGGACTCTTGTCGCCAGGGATCGCACCGCGATCACTCCCGCTGAGCCGATCGTGATCCATCCACACAGTGTCGAAAGTTGCCCTCCACGCGTCAGCGATGATCCGACTAGAACAACGGCTAAGCACCCAAGCAGCCAACTCAGGGTCACGTCGAAGCGGGGGCGAACCACCAGGGGATTTTGGCTATCCGTCATGGGAGTAGGGCAGGATAGTATTGACACTCGTGCCACTAGCACTGAATACTACCCTCGCAACGTCGTCGGCTACGCAGCTTCCTGCCCCAAAGGTTCTGGAGTTGCCAGGGTCTCGTGGACACCTGATTCTGGGGGCGACATCGGTGGGCGCTTACGGCGAGTCAGGTGCCGTACGATGGACTGCAGGTCTCGTTCCGGCTGGTTATGACCTGACCTCGTGGCTGGGTGAAGACCGTCTGGAGGGTGATGCCTGTGCCCGCCGTTCGCGGTAGTCAGCACACGCCCATCGAGTACTCGACGCCGGCGGCCCAGGTCATCGGATCGGCCTACTGGGCCTTGACGATGTTGATCGGGATCCCGATGCTCATCGCCGGTGACGGAGTCATCTTTGCGACATGCCTCGTGCTGGTCTCAGCAGTCCTCGCGTGGCGGACCGCGCGGCACACACGTGTCTCGTGCAGCGATGGAATCGTTCGGCTCTACTCCCTGCTGCGCACGCGCACCTTCGGGATCGATGAGGTGGAGCGGGTCGAGGTGCGGAGCGGTCAGACCGGGATGAACTC
>CAZUYW010000228.1:2783-5132 GCA_964624775.1 uncultured Iamiaceae bacterium | reverse complement strand
GGCGAGCCACAGGCCGGCGACGGTGCGGGCGCTGGCCAGGTCGGAGAAGTGGCGGAGGTCGTCGCGCAGGGGGACGGTGGCCTTGCCCGACGCGCCGATGCGCTCGGTGGGCAGGCAGGGCGACAGCGCCTCGGGCGGCGGCAGCATGCTGGTGGCCATCCCGCCATGTTACCGATCCCGAACGGCTGCACCAACCGATGTAATGCCACCGACGTCCGGGGCCGCGCCCCCCAGCCCACAGGCGCCGTACCATGCCGCCCATGGCCGACCCGTCCCGCCTCTACTTCCGCCAGCTCCTCGCCGGGCTCGACGTCGCCGAGGGCGACCAGATCGCCGAGCAGATGGTCAACTTCGTGTACCTGATCGGCGACCGCGCCACCGGCGAGGCCGTGGCCATCGACCCGGCCTACGACCAGCAGGGCCTGCTCGACATCCTCGAGGCCGACGGCATGCGCCTCATCGGCGCCCTCGCCACCCACTACCACGCCGATCACGTGGGCGGGAACCTGTTCGGCCACGGCATCAGCGGCATCGCCGAGCTGCTCGAGCTCACGTCGGTGCCGATCCACGCCCAGGCCGACGAGGCCGAGTGGATCGCCCGCTCCACCGGCGTCTCCGTCGACGAGATCGTCACCCACACCAGCGGCGACACCGTCATGGTCGGCGAGATCCCGATCACGCTCATCCACACGCCGGGCCACACCCCCGGCAGCCAGTGCTTCCTGGTCGACGGCTGCCTCGTCGCCGGCGACACGCTCTTCCTCAACGGCTGCGGGCGCACCGACCTCCCCGGCAGCGACCCCGCCCAGATGTACGAGAGCCTCACCCAGCGCCTGGCCAAGGTGCCCGACGACGCGGTCCTCTACCCGGGGCACCTCTACTCCGAGAAGCCCTCGGCCACGATGGGCGAGACCCGCCAGCGCAACGTGGTGTTCCGGCCCCAGAGCCTGGAGCAGTGGCTGATGATGTTCAGCTGACCGCGGCGTCGGCCCGCTCGGCCGACGCCGTGCGTTGCCGGCGCGTCAGGCGACGGTCGAGGGGTCCTCGAGCTCGCCCGAGTCGGCGAGGTGGAACGGCACCGAGGTGACCACCGTGTTGGGCCGGCCGCGCAGGCGGGTGCGCAGCAGCAGGGCGCTCTGGTTGTGGAGCAGCTGCTCCCACCAGTGGTCAAGGGTGAACTCCGGCACGATCACCGTGACGAAGTCGTCCTCGTGCTGCTCGTCGATCTCGTCGACGAAGCGCAGGATCGGCCGGGACAGCTCGCGGTAGGGCGAGTGCAGCACCCGCAGCTCCACCGGGATCTGGTGGTCCTCCCACTGCCGCATGATGCGGTCCTGCTCCTCGCCGTCGGACGCGACCGACACGGCCACGAGCCGATCCGGGTTGAGCGACCGGGCGTACGCGATGGCGGTGAGCGAGCCCTTGGTGACCTTGCCGACGAGCACGATCACCGTGTTGGTGCGGCGGCGCACCTTGGCACCGGGGGCGACGGCGAGGCGGCGGTCCGTCTCGACGTAGTGACGGTGGATCCGCCGGAAGATCATCACGATCAGCGGGATCAGGACCACCGGGATCCAAGCGCCGTACACGAACTTGGAGGCGACGACCACGCCGAGCACGACGGTGGTGGCGGCGCAGCCCACGGCGTTGATCACCAGGCCCCGCTGCCAGTTCGGCTCCTTCAGCTTGAGGTGGTGCTTCACCATGCCGAACTGGCTGAGGGAGAAGCCGGTGAACACGCCCACCGCGTAGAGCGGGATCAGGGCGGACACCTCGGCCTGGAAGGCGATGATCAGCACCGCCGACATGCCCGACAGCACGAGCACGCCGTTGGAGAACACGAGCCGGTCGCCGCGGTTGCCGAGCTGGCGGGGCAGGTAGCCGTCGCGGGCGATCAGCGAGGACAGGCGGGGGAAGTCGGCGTAGGCGGTGTTGGCCGCCATGACCAAGATGGCGAACGTGCCGAACTGCAGCCCGTAGAAGAACAGGCTGCCGTCGCCGAAGATCGCCGCCGCCATCTGGGCCAGCACGGTCTGGCCGCCCTCGTCGACGACCGGGCGCAGGTGGTGGGCCAGGATCGAGATCCCGAGGAAGCCCGTGGCCAGGATGCCGCACATCATGGCGAGGGTCTGGGAGGCGTTGCGGGACTCGGGCTTCTGGAACGCGGGCACGCCGTTGGAGATGGCCTCGACGCCCGACAGCACGACGGCGCCCGAGCTGAACGCCCGCAGGATGATGAACAGGGAGGCGCCCGCCATGAGCTTGTGCTCCTCGGCGAACTTCTTGGCCAGCTCCGGGCCCGTGTGGATCGGGTGCAGCTGCCCGTTGAACAGCTTGTAGAAGCCGACC
>CAZUYW010000228.1:0-2683 GCA_964624775.1 uncultured Iamiaceae bacterium | reverse complement strand
AGGAGGATGACCGCGCTGATGGCGAGCGGCACGAGGTAGCTGTGCGACGTCGGGTAGACGACGCCCATCAGCAGGACGAGGAGCATCTCCTCGGTGGCGTAGGCCGTGGACGAGATCGCGTCGGAGGCGAACACCGCGAGTGCCGTGGGCTTGCCGAGGCGCTGGTGCTGCTCCTCGCTCGAGGCGAGGGGCTTGCCGACGATGAACCGCTTGAGGGGTGACGTCATCGGCTCGGGACCGGGGCAGGGAGGTTGCGCACGGGCGACATCGTACGGGTCCGGACCGCGCGAGGACAGATGGCCGTTTACGGATTCTTTACGACTCGCGACTGTCAGATTTCTGACCTGAGCGGGCGAAACCCCTGCTCGGGCAAGGGTTCGCGCGCACGACGACAGATTGCCGACAGGATGCGCCGCCGGGCGGGGCGGGCGTAGGCTTCGCCGCCGTGCCCCCACCGGGGCGCAGGAGTCGAGGTGAACCATGCACGTGGTCGTCGTTGGATGTGGTCGGGTGGGCTCGGGGCTCGCTCGCACCCTCGAGGAGAGCGGGCACACGGTCGCCGTGGTCGACCGCCGGGCCAAGGCCTTCGAGCGCCTGCCGGAGGACTTCGGCGGTCGCACGATCGTCGGCGTCGGCTTCGACCGCGACCGCCTGATCTCGGCGGGCATCGAGGAGGCCGGCGCGCTCGCCGCCGTCACCAACGGTGACAACTCGAACATCCTCGTGGCCCGCGTGGCCCGGGAGACGTTCGGCATCGACCGCGTCGTCGCCCGCATCTACGACCCCCGCCGAGCCAAGATCTACGAGCGCCTGGGCATCCCGACCATCGCCACCGCGGCGTGGGCCACCGAGCGGGTGCTGCAGCGCATCCTCCCCGACCGCCCCGTCGCCGAGTGGATCGACGCCAGCGCCAAGGTGCTGCTCATCGAGCGCCCGATCCCGCCGGCCTGGGCCGGCCACAAGCTGGGCCAGCTCGACCTGCCCGGCCTCGCCCGCGTCGCCACGATCACCCGCCTCGGCGAGGGCTCGGTCGCCGGGCCCGACACCGTCCTCCAAGAGGGCGACGTCGTCCACGTCAGCGTGGACGGCGACGCCATCGACACCTTCGACCGGCACCTCGCCGGTCCTGCCACCTCGGGAGCCCACTGATGCGCGTCGTGATCGCCGGCGGAGGCAACGTCGGCACCTTCATCGCCGAGGACCTGGCCAAGGCCGGCCACGAGGTGACGATCGTCGAGGTCGACGGTGACCGCGTCGCCGCCGCCCAGCAGGCCGGCGAGCCCGCCGGGGTCACCTGGGTCGCGGCCGACGCCTGCGAGGTCGGCGAGTTCGCCGAGTCCGGGGTCGCCCAGGCCGACGTCGTTGCCGCCGTCACCGGCGACGACGAGGACAACCTGGTGATCTCGCTGCTCGCCAAGCAGGAGTTCGCGGTCCCCCGCGTCGTCGCCCGCGTGAACAACCCCAAGAACGAGTGGATGTTCACCGAGATGTGGGGCGTCGACGTGTCGGTGTCCACGCCGCACCTGCTCACCGCGCTCGTCGAGGAGGCCGTGTCCGTCGGCAGCCTCGTGCGCCTGCTGTCCTTCGAGGGCGGTCGGGCTCGCCTGAGCGAGGCCACCCTCACCGAGGCGTCGCCCTCCACCGGCAAGGACCTCGCCGGGCTGGGCCTGCCCCGCAACTCGAGCGTGGTGGCCATCATCCGCGACAACCACGTGATCGTCCCTCGCGGCGACACCGTGCTGCGCGCCGGCGACGAGGTCCTCGTGATCTCCACGCCGGAGGCCGAGGACGACGTCGTCGCCACCCTGCTGGGCTGATCACCGCCGGGCTCCTCCTAGCCTGGCGCCATGACCTCCGAGCCCTCCGCCTCGGCGCGCCCGCGCCGGACCAGCGTCCTCGTGGCGCTGGCGGTCGTGCTCGGCGTCGCCCTGCTGGGCGCGCTCGTGGCGGCCACCCGGCCCCCTGCGGCGCCCGACGCCCACGTGGTCGCTTCGGCCGTCGGGCCGGCCACGAGCTTGCCCTCCCGGGTGATCGGCACCTGGCCCACCACGACGACGACCACGACGACCACGGTCCCGCCCGGGCCCGACGCCGGGCTCACCGTGTCCGGCCCGGTCGGGCCGCCGTGGCCCCAGGCCTTCGTGTCCGCGTGGGCGACGGTCCCCCAGGTCCCCCTGTTCGCGTCGCCGGGCGTGCCAGTGCCCACCAGGCGCACCCTCGCCAACCCCACCCACGAGCACGCCCCGCTCGTGTTCCTCGTGCGCCGGCAGGTCCCCGGCTGGCTCCAGGTGCAGGTGCCGTCGCGCCCCAACGGCGCGACCGCCTGGATCCGCGCCACCGACGTGCGCCTCGACCTCGTGCCCAACCACATCCTCATCGAGCTCGGCGCCAAGCGGCTCACCGTCCTCCACGGCGACGAGGTCGTGTTCACCACCTCCGTCGCGCCGGGCAAGGCGTCGTCGCCCACCCCCACCGGCTCGTTCTACGTCGACGTGCTCGCCCAGCCGCGGAACCCGAACGGCCCCTACGGGAAGTACCAGGTGAGCTTCACCGGGTTCTCGAACGTGTACGACTCCTTCGGCGGAGGCAACGGTCAGGTCGCCATGCACGGCACCAACCGGCCCGAGCTGATCGGCACGCCGGCGAGCCACGGCTGCGTGCGCCTCACCAACGACGACATCAC
>CAZUYW010000227.1:0-5137 GCA_964624775.1 uncultured Iamiaceae bacterium | reverse complement strand
CTGGCCGCCGTCGTCGACGGCCAGCTCGTCATCGGCGTCGGGTTCGAGGCCGAGCCCCGCCTCGACGGCTGCCGCACCTACGCGCAGAAGCCCCTCACGGGGTCCGGGCTGATCGACGCGCTCGACGAGGTGATCCCCCAGATCCGCTCCGGGTCCGCCAAGGCGCCGACGGTGATCCAGCTCGACCGGCCGAGCCACGCGCGGGACGTGTTCACCAAGGGACGGGCGTACACGCGACCGTTCTCCAAGCCCCGCCCGGCACCGGCCTGGACGCAGAAGGAGTCGGCCTGGCGGCCACCGCCGCCCGCCGCCGCCGGCGGCGCCACCACCCTCGAGCGTCCCGACGTCCACCGGCCCGCACCGCCCGAGGCACCCGCCGCCCGGGACACCGCACCACCGGCACCCCGACCCGTGCGCCTCGACCGGGACGTACACGATCGAGCCCCACGGCTCACCGATGTCGGGCACAGCGGCTCCACCGGATCGGCGGCCGAGCACCTCGGCCAGCGCCTCGACGTGGCCTACATCGAGGCGCGCGACGCGGGCGACCTCAACCAGCCCTCGGTCCTCGCCACCTACCGCTACACGCCGGTGGAGCACCTCGACGGCAAGCTGCGCGAGGTCGCCCGCCAGCACGTCGGACAGGTCTGGGAGCTGCGCAGCCCCGCGGTGTCGATCATCGCCGACCCCATCGACGACACCGTCCTCGTGGCCGGCTCCGACGTCCGCCTCCAGGCGGTGTGCGCGGCGCCGCTCGTGCCGAGCGACTGGGAGGTCGTGGTGCGCCGCCGCCCGCCCGAGGACGGCCACCTGCGTCGGATGGCCCGCACCTCGCTCCAGTGGAACCTGAGCGTGTGGTGCTCCCAGGGCCGCCTGTCCGACGACATCGACCCCTTCGCGGTGTCGGGGGTGCAGGCCTGGCCCGACCTGACCCGCATGGTGCTCACGCCCTCGACCCTGCCGATCGTCGCGCTGCTCGCGGCGGGCCCGGTGCGCCTCGTCGACGTGCCCGCCCGGCTCGGCATCTCGCGCACGCACGTGTTCGTCGTGCTCTCCGCCCTGGACAACCTGGGCCTGCTGACCAGCACCCACGGCTGGGCGCCCGGCACGGTCGCACCCGCCCAGTCCCCCACCATCGGCGGACCAGAGCCCGGCGCCAAGGCCAAGCCCGCCCGTGGCGTCCTGCGCCGCCTGCTCGGAAGGTTGCGGGACGCATGACCGTCGACCACTACAAGGTGCTGTTCACCGGCCCCGTTGGGGCCGGCAAGACCACGGCGATCCGCACCATCAGCGACAACCTGCCGATGATGACCGACGTCTCGGCGACCGACGAGACCAAGGACCGCAAGCCCCAGACCACCGTCGCCATGGACTACGGCGTGATCCGCCTCGGCCGCAACGAGGTCGTGCACCTGTACGGGACGCCCGGCCAGGAGCGCTTCGACTTCATGTGGGAGATCCTCCAGGAAGGCGCGCTCGGGCTCGTCGTGCTCGTCGACAACGCCCGGCCGAGCCCCATCGCCGACCTCGAGCGCTTCCTCGACGCGTACGACGCGTTCATCGGCGACACCGCGGCGGTTGTCGGCGTGACCCGCACCGACGTGCGCCCCGTGCCCGCCCGCCAGCTCTACGTCGACGCCCTCGCGGCCCGGGGCCTGCGGTGCCCGGTGTTCACCGTCGACGCCCGCGACTACGGCGATGTGTCCCTCCTCCTGCGCAGCCTCCTCTACTGCCTCGACCCCCAGGCGACGATGACATGACCGATCAGCTCACCCTTGCCCCCGCCCTGCACCTCACGCCCACGGCCTCCGGCGCCCTCCACGTCGTGACGACCGACGAACGAGGACCCGCCGAGCGGATGCTCCGCACCCTGCTGCGCGCGCCCGAGGCGCTCCGCACCGACACGGTCGACCTGGCCGACCTCACCGGCCTGACCGCGACCGACGAGGCCATCGGCGTCGTGGCCGCGGCCCAGGACGCCGGTTGGGTCGAGGGGCGCACCGAGCCGCTCGAGCTGCCCGAGGGCCCGCTCGGCACCACCCTCCCCAAGCTGCTCGAACCGCTGTCCGACAGCGGGCAGGCCAGCCTCGTCGACGATCAGGGCTTCTCGCTGTCGTCGATCGGCTTCAGCCCCGAGGCCGAGCTCGAGCTGTCCGCCCTCGCCGCGGAGGTCGTCCGGCTGCGCCAGCGCCGCACCACCGTGGCCGCCTCCACCATGCCGGTCACCGGCTGGGGCCTCGTCGACGGCCACGGCGCGTCGACCGTGGCCATCTTCCCCCTGCGCATCGGCCTGCAGGGGTTCGTGCTGATCGTCGGCGGGCTCCCCCGCCTGAACCACCCCTCGTTCGTGCTCCTCACGACAGCCCTCAGCCGCCGGTACGACCCGGCGTCCGAGCCAGAGGTCGACGCCCTGTCGGCCGTCCACCCCCCCACAGGAGGAACCTTCCATGCGTGAAGACGTCCTCGGCGGCACGCTCGCCGAGCTCAACAGCACCTCGGCCGACATCGAGGCATCGGCCGTCATCTCGACCGACGGCCTGATGATGGCCGCCATGCTCCCCCAGGGCCTCGATCAGGACCGGGTCGGCGCCATGTCCGCCGCGATCCTCTCGCTCGGCGACCGCACCTCGGCCGAGCTCGGCCGCGGCTCGCTCGAGCAGGTGCTCATCAAGGGCGACCGCGGCTACGTGCTCATGACCCACGCCGGCGAGGAGGCCGTGCTCACCGTCCTGGCCACGCCGGACGCCAAGCTCGGCCTGATCTTCCTCGACGTGAAGCGCGCCGCGGCGGCCATCTCCAAGGTCATCTGAGGGAGCGATCGCGATGCTCAGGGACATGGACCTCGCCGACGTCGTCGGCGACTACGTGGAACACGATCTGACGTTCCACGACGGCACGACCCGCAAGGTGTACGTGACCGACATCGAGACGCCCTACCCAGACGGGAAGCTCATCGTCTCCCGCACCGACCCGGCCGGCGTCATCACGATGGTCAACCAGTCGTTCGTGGAGATGTCGGGTTACTCCGAGGAGGAGCTGATGGGAGCACCCCACCACATCCTCCGCCACCCGTTCATGCCCGGGCCCGCGTTCAAGGACCTGTGGGACACGATCGAGGCCGGCAAGAAGTGGCACGGCTACGTGAAGAACCTACGCAAGGACGGCGGGTACTACTGGGTGTACGCGACCGTCATCGCCAACGTCCGCAACGGTGAGATCGTCGGCTACACCTCGGTCCGCCGCAAGCCCTCGCGGGACAAGGTCAACGCCTGCATCGACCTCTACCCGACCCTGCACGGGGAGGCCGTGTCGTGACCTACACCTTCACCGTCTCGCCCGACTTCCCGCCGGACTACATCGCCGGCTGGTACGTGCTGAACACGTTCCTCCAGCGGCGCACCGGCGAGCACATCCACCTCGAGCTGTACGACCGGTTCGACCAGCAGCGCGCCGCGATCGACGCCGGCCAGATCGACCTGATCTACGCCAACCCGTTCGACGCCGCCATGCTCGTGCGCGAGCACGGCTTCGTGAGCGTGACCCGCCCCGACGGCGTGCGCGACGAGGCGATCATCGCCGTCCGGGCCGACTCGCCCGTCGAGAAGATCGAGGACCTGGCCCCCGAGTCGCGGGTGGCGTTCACCGACGACCCCGACGTCCGCATGATCGGCCAGATCATGCTCGAGCCGGCCAACATCTCCACGGAGACGATGGTCGCCGTCGAGCGCGCCACCTACGTGCTCGTGGCCAAGGCCCTGCTCTCCGACGACGCCGACGTCGGCGTGTTCCTGAGCGAGGCCTACGAGAACCTCTCGGGCGTGACCCGTTCGGGCCTGCGCCCGCTCGTGCACAGCCAGATCGGCGTCATCAGCCACATGCTCATGGTGGGACCCCGGATGGCACCCCTGCTCGACACCCTGCGCGGGCTGCTGCTCGGGATGCACGACGACCCGACCCAGCGGGCGATCGTCGAGGGCCTCGGCTTCACGGGCTGGCTGCCCGTCGAGCACGAGGAGACCGAGTTCATGATCGACCTCATGGACACCCTGCTCGCCGACTGAGGCGAGCACCGAGACCGAAGGAGCAACGCCGATGATGGACCTCGAAGCCCTCCAGGCCGAGATCCTCGCCGAGATGGTGCCCGAGAGCGTCGTGAACGCGCACGACGCCGACGCCATCGCCGAGCACAGCGACTTCCTGCTCGGCATCGAGGACCGGCTCGTGGCCGGGTTCTACGACAGCCTCTACGCCCACCCGCGCACGGCCGAGGTGTTCGCGCCCGACGAGCGGCCCCAGCGGGAGGCCACGCTGCGGGCGTGGTGGCAGCGGACCGTGACCGGTCCGCTCGACCGCGGCTACTGGGCGTGGATGGGCCTGGTCGGCGTCGTCCACATCCGCCGGGGGGTCCGCAACCCGATGATGCTCTCGATGATGGCGTTCGTGGAGCGGGCGGTCCACGACGAGGCGGTCGCCGCCGGGCTCCCCGCCGAGGATGTCGACGCCCTGCGCGTCGCCTTCAGCCACCTCACCGCCACGGCCTCCGCGGTCATCTCGGAGTCGTACACGCAGTCGTACATCTCGGCCCTCCAGGCACTCGGGGGCCTCAACCCCCGCCTGCTCGCCAACATGCTCTCGATCGAGATCCAGGCGATCGAGGACGCCGGCCGGACCTCGATGGGATAGGTGCCCCATGACCCAGCAGTCGCTCATCGAGGGACGCTCGCTCCCCGATCCCAAGCCCGACCGGGGCCGGGCCCTGGTCGAGGTGGCGCGCCACCACGAGAACATCGCGCTGCACTTCGAGCGGCTCGCCCTGGCGGTGGACGACGACGAGGCCTACGGCGCGCTCGTCGACCTGTTCATCGCGACCGACGCCCATCGGCGCGGCCCTCGCGAACGGGCGCTCGAGGCCTTCGGCGAGCTGCTCGACGCGGACCGCCACGCGGCGCTGCTCGCCGCGGTCGACGCCGGCCTGCGGCCCGAGAGCGCCATCCCGGAGGCGACCCGAAGCCTCTTCACCGCGGGCGTGACCAGTCCTGCACCCCTCGTCCTGCGCCCCACGGCCGCCGCCGAACCCCCACCGGCGCCGGCCCCCGCGGCGGCCCCGATCCCGAGCGAACCGCACGATCCCGTGGTC
>CAZUYW010000226.1:0-5141 GCA_964624775.1 uncultured Iamiaceae bacterium | reverse complement strand
CCCGCGGTGAAGGTGGTGGTCTCGGCCCGCACGTCGCTGAGCGCGGCGCCGAGCGCGTGCCCGGCCCGCTCCAGCTCGCCCCATGCCCGCCCGGCCACGTCACGGGCGTCGAGCCCGGCGATGTGGGCCCGGACCCGGACCTCCTCGGCTCGGCCGCGCAGGGCGTCCCCGGCCTGGTGGAGCGCCCCTTCGAGATCAGCCTTGTCCTGGGAGCGCCCGGCGCGCAGCTCGGCGGCGTTGACGGCGAGGTCGGCCCGCAACCGATCCAGTGCCTCCTCGGTGTCGGCCGCGTAGCGCCGCCAGGTCCGATCCTCGGCGTCGTGGAGCCGGCGGATCGCGTCGCGCAGGGACTCGGTGGCGCGCTCGAGCGTGTCGTGGGCCGCGGCGAGCTCCTCGTCGGGGAGGTCGGGGCTGGGGTCGTGCTGGTCCGCGCTGGTCATGGGGGCCTCGCTCGGGTGGGCGGTCGGGTGCTTCGTCCCAGCATCCCGGCCGGTGCGGGGTGGTGCCAGGGGCCAAGGTCACCGAGCGTGGCGAGTCCGAGTGGGACCATCGGCCCTAGTGGTCGGTGCGGGCGATTGCCGAAGATGACCACATGTCTGTCGTGGTCCAGGGGTCGCGCTCGTGCGCGGCCCGCGCGTCTCGAGGGTCGGTGTCGTGGTCGACCTCCTGACCGGGCCTGCCCCCGCGGGTGATGCTGATGGCATCGAGGTGCTCACCGAGGCGGAGTGCCTCGATCTGCTCGCCTCCACCACGATCGCCCGCATCGGCCTCTCGGCGGGGTCGCTGCCGGTGATCCTCCCGGTCAACTTCGTGCTCGACGGAGGCTCGATCGTGGTGTGCACCGGGCCCGGGCTCAAGCTCCGGGCCGCCGTGGCCCGCGATGTCGCGTGCCTGGAGGTCGACGACCACGACCCCGTCGGGCACCTCGGCTGGAGCGTCCTCGTCACCGGACGGCTGTCAGAGATCGCCGGGCCGGCGGCGGTCCGCGCCGCCGAGCGGCTGCCGCTGGCGCCCTGGCGGCACATCGACGACGTGCACTTCATCCGCCTTTCGATGGATCTCGTCTCGGGTCGACGCCTCCGGCGCGAGCGCTCGGACCCGCCCGAGCCGGTCGACCTCCCGCCCTACCCGACCGACCTCCACCGCTGAGGCCCGGCCGCGCGGGGTCTGGGGGACGCAACGGTGGCCGAGCAGCGCCCGTTGGGCGATGATGGACCGATGACCATCCGCGTGTTCCTGCTCGACGACCACGAGGTCGTGCGCCGAGGCCTGCGAGACCTCATCGACGCCGAGGAGGATCTCGAGGTCGTCGGCGAGGCCGGCTCGGTCGCCGAGGCCACCGACGTGGTGGAGGCCTGCGCCCCGCACGTCGCGGTGCTCGACGTGCAGCTCGGCGACGGCACCGGCATCGAGGTGTGCCGCGACCTGCGCTCGGCCCACCCCGACATCCACTGCCTGATGCTCACGTCCTACGCCGACGACGAGGCCCTCTTCGACAGCATCATGGCGGGGGCCGCCGGCTACGTCCTGAAGCAGGTGCGCGGCAACGACCTGATCGATTCGATCCGTCGGGTCGCCGCGGGCCAGTCGCTGCTCGATCCGGCGCTGACCACCCGCGTGCTCGACCGGCTCCGCAAGGGTGCCGAGGAGGACGAGCAGCTCGCCCAGCTCACCCCGCAGGAGCGCCGGATCCTCGACCTGCTCGCCGAGGGCCTCACGAACCGCCAGATCGCGGAGCGGCTGTTCCTCGCCGAGAAGACGGTGAAGAACTACGTGTCGAACCTGCTCATGAAGATGGGCATGCAGCGACGCACCGAGGCCGCGGTGTACGCGGCGCGGTACGCGGACCGGCGGGCCCGCGGCCTCTGACCGGGTACCCTCTCGGTCCGTGAGCTGTTGGGTGGTGGCCGGGAAGCCCCGGACCTGACGTGGAGGGACTCGCCGGCACCGATCGCCTGCGCCGCCTCATCGGCGCGGTCGCCACCCTGGGCTCGGACCTCGAGCTCGGCGACCTCCTCGAACGCCTCACCGCGGCCGCCGTCGACCTGGTCGACGCCACCTACGGCGCGCTCGGCGTGCTCGATCCCTCCCGCACCAGCCTCGAGGCGTTCGTGACCGTCGGCCTCGATGCCGACCAGGTCGCCGCGATCGGGCACCTGCCCAAGGGGCGCGGGATCCTCGGCCTGCTCATCACCCAGCCGCAGCCGCTGCGCCTGCCGGACCTGCGGGCGCACCCCGACAGCGCCGGCTTCCCGCCGAACCACCCGCCCATGGGCTCGTTCCTCGGCGTGCCCGTGTTCGTGGGCGGCGAGGTCTACGGCAACCTCTACCTGACCGACAAGAAGGGGGCGGCGGAGTTCACCGAGGTCGACGCCGATCTCGTGCTGAGCCTCGCGGTCGCCGCCGGCGTCGCCATCGAGAACGCCCGCCTCCACGCCACGGTCCGCGAGCTCGATGTCCTGCGCGACCGGGAGCGCATCGCCCGGGATCTCCACGACACGGTGATCCAGCGGCTGTTCGCCACCGGCCTGGCGCTGCAGGGAGCGGCCCGCCTCGCCGAGCGCCCCGAGGTGGTGGCCCGGATCCAGCAGGCGGTCGACGAGCTCGACGTCACCGTGCGCGAGGTGCGGTCCTCGATCTTCGAGCTCCACACGGCCGAGGTCGCGTCGCGCGGGCTGCGTCGCCAGCTGCTGGCGATCGGCGACGAGATGGCCGAAGCCCTCGGCTACGCCCCGTCGTTCCGCTTCGAGGGACCGGTCGACAGCGCGGTGACCGATGAGGTGATCCCGCACGTGCTGTCGGTGGTCCGCGAGGGCCTGGCCAACATCGCCCGGCACGCCGGATCGCCCACCGCCGAGGTGCTGGTGCGGGTGGCCACCGACCACCTGGTGGTGCTGGTCGAGGACCGGGGCCACGGGCCGGGCGCGCCGCGCGATGGCGGCCGCGGCCTGGCGAACCTCGGCTCCCGCGCTGAGGAGCTCGGCGGCGAGATGCGGCTCGAGCCGCGGGTCGAAGGCGGGTCGCGCCTGGTGTGGCGGGTCCCGGTCACCCTCACCGACTGAACGCGGGGCGCGCCCCGTCGACCATGGTGCGGGCGGCCCGGCAGGCGACCTCCGGTCGTCCCGACGTGTCGATCGCGGTGGCCTCGGGCCACGGCGCGAACCGCGCCGCCAGCTCGACGGCGATCTCGGGCGTGGCCTCGGACGGGTCGCCGCCGGCGGCGAGGCGGGCCCGGATGCGGCTCGCGGCGAGATCAGGCCGGGCGCAGCACGCGAGCTCCACCGCGATCGAGCCGGTCTCGGCCGCGAGCGATCGCGCGCGCCGCCGGTGGCGGGGGTCGGCCCACGTGGCATCGAGCACCACGGTCCGCCCGAGCTCGAGCTGGGGGCGGGCGTCTTCGATCATCGCCCGGTACACGAGGTCGGTGGTGTGGCGGTCGTAGCGGTCGCCGGTCCCGGCGAGGGCCGGTCGCAGCTCGTCGGAGCGCAGCACGGCAGCGTCGAGGGACCGGGCCAGGCCAGCCGCGAGGGTCGACTTGCCGACGCCGGGCAGGCCGCCGACCAGCACCAGCCGGACCTGGGCGGCACGGAGGTGATCGAGCGCGAGGTCGACCAGCCCGTCGACGCCGGGTTCGGGTCGACCTGTCTGGGTGCTGCGGAGGATGCCGACCTTGGCGCGGACCTGGGCCCGCTGGGCGATGGCGTGGTGGGCGAGCGACGGGGGCCAGCGGTCGTCCGCGGCGCGGCCGTAGGCGTCGAGGAACCGGTCGGCCAGGTCGGGGCGCCCGAGCCGTTCGAGGTCCATGGCGAGGAAGGCGGCGTCGGCGAGCCCGTCACCCCACCGGTAGCGCGGGTCGAACTCGAGCGCGTCGAGGATCCGGGGACCATCGTCGAGCAGGAAGGTGTCGTCGGCCTGGAGGTCGCCGTGCCCGTCGCGCACCCGCCCGGCCGCGATGCGGGCCTCCAGCAGCCGACGCCGTCCCTCGAGGTAGCGACCGGCCAGCTGGGTCAGGTCTGCCCACCGGGCCCGGTCCCGGTCGGTGTCGAGGAGGGGGGCGACCGTCGCGGCTCCCTCGCGCCAGATGGCGAGCTGGGCCTCGACCTCGCCGACGTGGTGCCAGGCCGGGTCCGGGGGCGTGCGTCGGTGGAGGCCGGCGATCTGGGCGGCCACCTCGTCGAGCGCGGTGCCGACGTCCTCGCCCCGTCGGACCATCGTCGAGAGCCGGCGATCAGCGGGCAGGCGCCGCATCGCGACCAGGTGATCGCTAACCGCGCCGTCGATGCCGATCACATCCTCGACCCCGAGGTAGACGTCGGGCGCCAGGCGCCGGTTCAGCTCGACCTCGGCGCGGCACGCCTCCTCCCGCTGCTCGCGCCGGGTGAAGTCGACGAACCCGAGGTCGACCGGCTTCTTCAGCTTGTGGACGCGGTCCCCGATGAACACGAGCACCGCGGTGTGGGTCTCGACGACCGCGGCCCCATCCTCGTCGCTCCGGCCGGCGCCCGGCGGCGCTCCCCGGCGGGGCGTGATCTCGAACGTGGACGTCGTCGCGGACACGGCGCACCTCCACCTCGAGCATGCGCCTGCGGTCGCCTCGGCAGCAGGGTGCCAGGTCCTGACCCTGCGGGGTCGTTCGCCCCTGGGCCGGGCGACGGCGGCGGTCCAGGATGGTGGGGATGGCACACGGAGCTGCGCAGCGGGTCGTCGCGGTGGGGGTGGAGGCCGACGCGGGTTCGGGCGCGGCACTGCGGTGGGCGGCGGCCGAGGCGCGGGCGAGCGGCGCGACGCTGCGCATCGTGCACGCCTGGTCGCTCCCGGTTGCGAACTGGTCCGATCTCGGCGCGTCGCCCGCTCTGGAGCCGCAGGTGTTCCACGATGCCGCCACCGCGATCGTGACGGAGGCTGGTCGGCGGGCCGAGCGGTGGCTCGCCGTGGACGGGCCGCCGGTCGAGCTGGTCACCCCCGAGGGCCCGGCCGTCTCGGCGCTGCTCGATGCCGCGGCCGACGCCGACCTGCTCGTGGTCGGGTCGCACGGGCGTGGCCCCATCGGCGATCTCGTGCACCTCGGCAGCGTCGCCGCGGCGTGCGCCCACCGGGCACGGGTGCCGGTCGTGGTGGTGCGGCCGCACCCAGGGCATGCG
>CAZUYW010000225.1:0-5175 GCA_964624775.1 uncultured Iamiaceae bacterium | reverse complement strand
GTCCACGGCTTCACCGGGGCCAAGGAGGACTTCGGCGACTGGTTCGACGCCTTCGCCGACGAGGGCTGGTGGGTGCTCGCCCCCGACCTGCGGGGCCACGGCAACAGCGCCAAGCCCGAGCTCGAGGAGCACTACTCCGTCGCCACGTTCGCCGACGACCTGATCGCCCTGACGCTCGACGCGGGATGGGATCGCTTCGCCCTCCTCGGGCACTCCATGGGCGGCATGATCGCCCAGGAGCTGGCGCTGCGCGAGCCGGCCCGCATCACCCGCCTCGTCCTCATGGACACCTGCCACGGACCGGTCGAGGGGCTCGATCCCGACACCGTCGCCATGGGCATGGCGATCCTGCGCGAGCAGGGGCTCGACGTCCTGCTCGAGCTGCTCGACGCCCTGCCGTCCCAGCGCACCCCCGCCGAGGAGCGCGTGCGCGCCACGAGGGCGGGCTACGCCGAGTGGGCCGACAGCAAGGTCCGCAGCGTGTCGCCGGGCATGTACGCGGCGATGGCCTCCGAGCTCGTCGCCCGGGCCGACCGCATCGACGAGCTGGCCGGCCTCGACGTGCCCACCCTCGTGGTGGTCGGCGACCAGGACGCCAACTTCATCGGCCCGTCGCGCCGCATGGCCGATGCCATCCCGGGGGCGACGCTCGCCGTGATCCCCGACGCGGCGCACTCGCCGCAGTTCGAGCACCCCGAGGCCTGGTGGGCCGCGGTGGCGCCGTTCCTCGCCGGCTGAGCCTGCGGGAAGGGTCCGTCAGCGGGCCTTGTCGAGGAAGCGCTCGCGCTCGACGACGACGCGGGTGACCTTGCCCGCCGCCACGAGGCCGCGGTCGTCGTGGACCGACACCGAGAACTTGAGGCGCCGGCCCTCGACCTTGGCGAGCTTGGCGTCGGCCTGCACGGTCTGGCCGACCGGCGTGGGGCTCAGGTGGTCGAGCTGCACCCGCATCGACACGGTGGTCTCGCCGGGCCCGAGGAGGCCCTCGACCGCTGCGACCGCGGCCTCCTCGCACAGCGCCACGATGCGGGGCGTGGCCAGGACCGGGACGTCGCCCGAGCGGGCGGCGATGGCGGTGTCGGCGTCGGTCACCACCAGCTCGGCATGGCCGATCGGTCCGGGTTCGAGAGGCACGTCGTTACGATAAGTCGCTCACGGGTCCGTCGGCCAAAGGTCGCCGAGCGCCCGCCGGCCGCTATCGGAAGGGTTCGACGTGATCGACGAGGCACTGGTGTCCCGAACGCTGGGTGAGGCCCTGCGCACCGGCGGTGACTTCGCCGAAGTGTTCGTCGAGGACAAGCGGTCCTCGTCGGCCCGCCTCGACGACGGCCGCATCGAGGAGCTGGGCTCCGGGCGCGATCGCGGCGCTGGCATCCGCGTCGTCGTGGGCGACACCACCGGCTTCGCCCACACGGCCGACCTGAGCGAGGCCGGCCTGCTCGCTGCGGCGTCGGCTGCGGCTGCGGCGGCCCGCGGCGGGGGTGGAGGCGTGCGCGAGGTGGCGCTCACGGCGCGGGCCACCACGCCCCAGCCGGTGGGCGTGCGCCCGGAGGACGTCGCCAAGGCCACCAAGGTGGAGCTGCTCGAGCGGGCGAACGACGTCGCCCGCAGTCAGGGCGACGCCATCAAGCAGGTGTCGGCCAGCTACGGCGACTCCCGGCGCCGCATCCTCGTCGCCAACAGCGACGGCCTCCTCGCCACCGACGACCAGACCCGCACCCTGTTCGTGGTCGGCGTGGTCGCCGCCGGCGACACGGGCATGCAGACCGGGCGGCGCTCGATCGGCCACACGATGGGCTTCGAGCTCTTCGACCGCTACCAGGTCGAGGACCTCGCCCGCGAGGCGGCCGAGCAGGCGCTCACGAAGCTGAAGGCTCGGCCCGCGCCGAGCGGTGCCCTGCCCGTGGTCATCGGCCGCGGCGGCGGCGGGGTGCTGTTCCACGAGGCGTGCGGCCACGGCCTCGAGGCCGACCACATCCAGAAGAACGTCTCCGTGTTCGCCGGTCGCGTCGGTGAGCAGGTGGCGTCCCCGTTCGTGACCCTGGTCGATGACGGCACCGTCGCCAACGAGTGGGGCACCTTCGCCATCGACGACGAGGGCACGCCGGCCCAGCGCAACGTGCTGATCCAGGACGGCATCCTCACCGACTACATGTGGGACCGCCTCCGGGCCGACAAGGAGGGCCGGGGCCTGTCCGGCAACGGTCGCCGTCAGAGCTACAAGCACCTGCCGATGGTGCGGATGACCAACACCTACCTGATCGACGGCAGCGCCACCCACGACGAGATCGTGGCCGACACGCCCGACGGCGTGTACGTGGCGCACCTCGGCGGCGGTCAGGTCAACACCGCGACCGGCGACTTCGTCTTCGGCATGACCGAGGCGTACCTGATCGAGGACGGCAAGATCACCGAGCCGCTGCGCGAGGGCAACCTGATCGGCAATGGCCCGAAGGTGCTCGAGCTCATCGACGCCGTCGCCGACGACTTCGAGATGGGCCCGCCCGGCACGTGCGGCAAGGACGGCCAGGGCGTGCCCGTCGGCGACGGCGTGCCCACCCTGCGGGTGTCCAGCCTCACCGTGGGAGGGACGGCGGCATGACCGACGACCTCCTCGCCATCGGCGACCGCATCGTGGCCATGGCCGCGCCCGGCGAGCAGGTGGAGGTCGTCGTCGGCCGGTCCACCTCCACCGAGGTGCGGGTCTACGAGGGCAGCGTCGAGCAGCTCGCCACCGCCACCACCGCCGGCATCGGGGTGCGCGTGATCAGCGACCACCGGCAGGGCTTCGCCTACGCCGGCAGCCTCGACGAGGACGTGCTGGCCGAGACGCTGGCCGAGGCGCGCGACAACGCGACCTTCGCCACCGTCGACGAGTGGCTGGGCCTGGCCGACCCCGACGGCGTGCCCGTGCCCGAGCTCGACCTCTACCGGGAGCACGCCGCGTCGGTGTCGACCGACGCCAAGGTCGACCTCGCCCTCGCCCTCGAGAAGGCCACGCGCGGCGCCGACCCCCGCATCTCGGGCATCGAGTCGGCCGACTTCGCCGACGGCGTGTCGGAGGGGGCCGTGGTCACCACCACCGGCATCCGGGCCGCGGGCCGCGAGTCGTCCTGCTACGTGTCCACGTACTGCATCGCCCAGGACGGCGACGACATCCAGACCGGCTTCGGCTTCTCGGTCGGCCGTGAGATCGGCGAGCTCGACATCGAGGTCGCCGCGGCCGACGCGGCCCGGCGGGCCACGCGCCTGCTCGGCGCCACCCAGCCCGCCAGCGGGCGGGTCACTATCGTCCTGGACCCGTTCGTCACGGCCCAGCTGCTCGGCATCATCGGGTCCACGCTCTCGGGCGAGGCGGTGCTCAAGGGTCGGTCGCTCTTCGCCGACCGGATCGGCGAGTCCGTCGCCGCTGCCGGCATCACGCTCATCGACGACGCCACCAACCCGCTCGCCTACAGCTCGGGCGAGACCGACGGCGAGGGCCTCGCCTCCCGGCGCAACGTGCTGATCGACGGCGGCGTGCTCCGCCAGTTCGTGCACAACGCCTACACGGCTCGCCGCTCGGGCACCGTCTCCACCGCCAACGCGGTGCGGGGCTTCTCGTCGACCCCGGGCGCGGGCTGCCGGGCGCTGTCCCTGGCGCCGGGCACCAAGACCCAGCCCGAGCTGCTCGCCGACGTGGGCGACGGCGTGCTCATCAGCTCGGTGTCGGGCCTGCACTCGGGCGTGAACCCGGTGTCGGGTGACTTCTCCACCGGTGCCGAGGGCCTCCGCATCACGGGCGGCGCGCTCGGCGAGCCCCTGCGCGAGTTCACCATCGCGTCGACCCTGCAGCGCATGCTCGCCGAGGCGGTCGCGGTGGGGTCCGATGTCGAGTGGCTCCCGATGTCGTCGGCCGGGGTGAGCCTGGTCGTGCGCGACGTCACCATGTCCGGCGCCTGATCGGGCCGCCCGCCGCGGCGCGTCGCCACACAGGTCCTAGGGTCCCGTACCTATGTCCGCGTTCGAAGCCATCGTGCTCGGCATCGTCCAGGGCCTCACCGAGTTCCTGCCGATCTCGTCCAGCGCCCACCTCAGGATCGTTCCCGAGCTGTTCGGCTGGTCCGATCCCGGGGCCGGGTTCACCGCCGTCATCCAGCTCGGCACCATGGCCGCCGTCGTCCTCTACTTCTGGTCGGACCTGTGGCGGATCGCCCTCGCCTGGCTCGGGTCGCTGACCAACGCCGAGCGCCGGTCCGAGCCCGACGCCCGCATGGGGTGGTACCTGATCGTGGCCACCGTCCCGATCGCGCTGCTCGGCCTCGTGTTCAAGGACCAGATCGAGACCGGGGCGCGGGATCTCCGGCTCATCGCCGGGACGCTCATCGTGGGCGGCCTCGTGCTCCTGTGGGCTGAGAAGGTCGCGAGCCGCCGCAAGACCCTCGACGACCTCACCGTGCGCGACGGCGTCACCATCGGCCTCGCGCAGTCGATGGCGCTCGTGCCCGGCGTGTCGCGCTCGGGGTCCACGATCAGCGCCGGCCTGTTCCTGGGCTACCGGCGCGACGACGCCGCCCGCTTCTCGTTCCTGCTCTCGGTCCCCGCCGTGGTGCTCTCGGGGGTGTTCCAGCTCAAGGACGTCGGGCAGGGGACCAGCCCCGGGGCGGTGCCCACCGTGATCGCCACGCTCGTGTCGTTCGCGGTCGGGTACGCGGCGATCGCCTGGCTGCTCCGGTACCTGACCAGCCATACCACGACGGTGTTCGTGGTCTACCGCGTGGCGCTCGGCGCCCTGCTGATCGTGCTGCTCGCCACCGGGGCGATCTCGGCCCGCTGAGCCACGGCGCCCTCAGCGGGTGCCGACGATCGTGATCGTGGCGCGGGCGAGCGCGTCGGCGAGGTCGGCGACCTCGGGCCGCGCCACCTCGATCACCACCCGAGCCGGGTCGACCCGGCTGACCCGGGCGTCGTCCACCACCCGCGACGTGCGCGCCCCGACCGGGCCCGCGTCCGGGTCCGCCAGCGCCGGGTCGGTGGTGGCCCACACCGCCACGTGGTCGCCCGGCCGCACCGGGAGCGGGTGCTCGCCCCGGTCGAGAGCCACGAGCACCCGCCCGTTCGCCGGGAGGGCCCTCTCCGCCGTCCGGCGCACGTCCGCCTGCGTCAGCGGGCGCCCGGGATCGATCGGTCCGGCGG
>CAZUYW010000224.1:1603-5184 GCA_964624775.1 uncultured Iamiaceae bacterium | reverse complement strand
GGCTCGGTCGAGGCGGGCCGCGGCGGACGGGGCGGGCGCCGGGGGCCGGCGGGGCCGTCGGCACTCACCGGGCGCCGCCCGACACCGGCGGCAGGATGCCGACCTCGTCGTCGTCGCCCACCGGGGTCGCCGGGGTGGCCGGGTCACCGTTCACCCACACCGCGCACGTGGGCAGCACCGCCGCCAGCTCGGGGCCGTAGCGCGCCACTGCAGCCTCGAGCACCGCCGCGACGGTGCCGCCGGAGACCGTGTCCCGGGAGGTGCCGGCCGCGTCACGGGCCGCTGCGAAGAACCGGAGGACGGCCATGGCGGTTGGCGAGCCTACCTGGGGCGCTACGTCCGGCCCAGCGGCGCGACGCGCCACCCGCCCGCGCCGGCCCGATACGGTGGCCCGACCATGACCCGCCTGCTCCTGGTCCGCCACGGAGAATCGACCTGGAACGCCGACGGCCGTTGGCAGGGCCAGGCCGACCCGCCGCTCAGCGATCACGGCCGCCGCCAGGCCGCCGCAGCCGCGGCCTCGATCGGCACCGTCGACGCCATCGTGACCTCCGATCTCGAGCGCGCCGCCGACACGGGGGCGATCCTGGCCCGGGCGCTCGGCGTGGACCACGTGGCCACGGACCCGAACCTGCGCGAGCGCGACGCCGGCTCGCTCTCGGGCCTCACCCGCACCGAGATCTTCCAGCGGTTCCCCGGCCTCCTGCCCGACGACCCCGCCGGCTTCCAGCCCGACGCCGAGGGGCAGCCCCGGTGGCCCGACGACTGGGAGGCCGACGAACCCCTCTGGGAGCGCGTGCACGTCTCCCTTCTCGCCATCGCCGACCTGGTCCCCGGCGGCGAGGTGATCGTGGTCACCCACGGGGGCGTGATCTACGCGATCGAGCGCCGGCTGGGCGACCCGGGCCGCGGCCGCCTCCGCAACCTCGAGGGCTCGTGGATCGACGTCGAGGGCGGCGCGTTCCGCCTCGGCGAGCGCATCACCCTGATCGACCCCGACGACTCGCTCGTGATCGAGGCCGACCGCATCTGAGCGGCGTGGGCCGGCTCAGGCGGGTGCGGCCTGCGGGTGGGCGGCGCAGCCCCGCCGAACGGGGTCGGCGGCGAGCAGGGCCTCGTCGATCGGCTCGGCGCAGACCACGCAGCGCCCGTAGGAGCCGTCGTCGAGCGCGGCGAGCGCCAGGTCGACGGCGGCGAACTCGGCCTCGATGCGCTCGAGGTTGGCGACGTCGAGCGGGGCGCGGGCCGGCTCGGGCGCAGCCTCAGGCGCGACGTCGACCGGGGCCTCGGTCCGTGCCGCCTCGTCGGCCACCGCGACCTCGTCGGCCTCGTCGGCGTCATCGGCCTCCGTCACCGTCTCGGGACCCACGGCCACCCCGGGCGGGAGGAACGCGGTCACGTCGACCGCGAGGTCGGCGGACCCGCCGGCATCGGCATCGTGGTCGGGATCGGGTGCGACGACATCGGACACGGCGCCACCCTAGGAGGCACGCACCCCCACCCGTGGCAGGTCGGCTAGGAATCGCCTGGCGCGCCCGCCGGGCGCCGAGCCGAGGAGAGCCATGTCCGTCGTCCAGGTCGACCACCCCGAGCCCCACGTCACGCTCGTCACCCTGAACCGCCCCGAGGTCCTGAACGCCATGTCGATCGAGCTGGTGCTCAGCCTGGTCGACGCGCTCGAGGCGATCGGCGCCGACAACGACTGCCGGGTCGTGGTGCTCACCGGCGCCGGCCGGGCCTTCTGCTCGGGCCTCGACCTGAAGGACCACGGCGTGCTGCCCGGCATCGACGGGCTGTCCATGGGGCGCATCGCCCAGCGCTCGATGCAGGCCTACTCGCGGGTGGTGCCGGCGATGCGGCGCCTGCCCCAGCCGGTCATCGCCGCCATCAACGGTCCCGCGTACGGCGGCGGGATGTGCCTCGCGCTCGGCGCGGACATCCGCCTCGCGGCCGACGGGGCCGAGCTGAACGCCACCGGCATCGTCAACGGCCTCACCAGCACCGAGATGGGCGCGTCGTGGCTCCTGCCCCGCCTGATCGGCGCCGCCCACTCGAACGACCTCCTGCTCACCGGGCGCGTCGTGGAGGCGGACGAGGCCTACCGGATGGGCCTGGTGTCGCGCGTGCTCGACGCCGACGACCTCCTGCCGACGGCGATCGAGATGGCAGCCCGGATGTGCCGCCACAGCATCTACGGCCTGTCCATGACCAAGGACGTGCTGTGGGCCAACCTCGAGAACCCGAGCCTCGAGGCCGCCATCGAGCTCGAGGACCGCAACCAGCTCATGCTCGGCTTCACCGCCAACCTGCCCGAGGCCATGCGGGCGTTCGCCGAGGACCGCGACCCCGTCTACTCCGACGAGCCGCGCCGCGACCTCTTCGGCTAGCGCCCCACGTCCGGGTCGAACTCCGGGTCACCCGCGGGCTCGACGGGGACCGCGACCTCGGCGGCGACCTCGGCCGCCTGGTCCTCGGCTGCCGCCTGGTCCTCGGCTGCCTCTGCCGCCGCGGCCTCGAGGTCGCGGCGGGAGGGACGGGTGCGGTTGACGATCAGCACGACCAGCGTCACCAGGCCGACGATCGCAGCCATCCAGATGTTGACCCGGACGCCGAGGATCAGCGACGCCTTGTCGATGCGGAGGTCCTCGACCCAGAGGCGGCCGAGCGAGTAGCCGAGCAGGTAGAGGGCGAACAGCTCGCCACGACGCAGGATCTTCTTGCGGTCGATCAGCACCAGGACCCCCGCCAGCGCCAGGTTCCACAGCGCCTCGTACAGGAACGTCGGGTGGAACAGCGTGCCCGCGGCGTAGCGCGCCGGCGGGTTGTCGATCTCGAGGCCCCACGGGAGCTTGGTGGGTCGGCCGTAGAGCTCCTGGTTGAACCAGTTGCCGAACCGCCCGATCGCCTGCGCGACGGGAAGCGCCGGGGCCACGACGTCGAGCAGGTCGAGCGCGGGGAGCTTCTTCACCTTCACCACGACCAGGCCCGTGAGGACCCCGAGGAAGATGCCGCCGGGGATGCCGAGGCCGCCCTGGGTGATCTTGAAGGCATCCCCCCAGTGCCCGTCGTAGGTCTTCCAGTCGGTGGCGACGTGGTACAGCCGGGCACCGATGACACCGGCCGGCACGGCCCACAGGGCGATGGTCGCGATGTCGTCGGGGTTCCCGCCGCGCGCCTCCCACCGCTTCGAGGAGATGACGACGGCCGCGATCACGCCGAGCGCGATGCAGAGGCCGTAGAGGTGGAGCGTGAGGGGCCCGATGACGATGTCGTTGCGCGACGGGCTCGGGATGGAGGCCAGCACGGCCAGCACGGGGGTCGGCACCCCACCGGGCTACCACGCGGGACGCCCCCGTCGCGCCCCGGGGCGACGGACCTCGTCAGTCGAACGGGGGTCCGGCGACCTCGGGTCGACCTCGGTTGGCCACCAGCACGAAGCGGTGGCGACGCCCGTGCCGGTGCGCCGGATCGAACCAGCGGACCCGGTACCGGTGGCCTGCGTCGCCCGCGCCGAGGGCGCTGACCTCGATGGCCCAGCCCTGGTCGTCGGCCGCCGGGGTCCACGTGGCGCCGTCGTCGTC
>CAZUYW010000224.1:0-1503 GCA_964624775.1 uncultured Iamiaceae bacterium | reverse complement strand
GTGTTCGGGCCGTAGAGGGTGTGGCCGCCCTCGTAGAACTGCCGCGCGTACTCCTCCTCGGTGGCGACGTAACCGCTGTACTCGTTGGCGACCGAGGACACCACGACGTCGTCGATCGCACGATCGCCGACCGCCCGCTCGACCGCGGCGGCGATGCGGCGCCCGGACTCGACGGTGATCTCGAAGGGCAGCCCGACGAGCACCGTCGCCCCGATCCGCAGCACCTGGGCGGGCAGCACCCGCGGGAAGCTGCGCTTGGGGGTGACGACCGGCTGGAGCCAGCGCGAGCCGAGGACCCACTTCTCGCCGTGGTGACCCGACCTGCCCCACGTCTTCGGGGTCCCGGCGCGGAACGGCGGGATGCGGTGGATCACCGGGGTCAGGTTCTCGTGGGCCCCCGCCACCAGCGCCGCCCCCACGGCCGGGCGATCCGGCAGCTCGATGCCGTCGACCTCCCGGTGGCGGTCCAGGTCGAGCTCGCGGAACCCGGCGTCCAGTGGCACGCGAGCGACCAGCCGGGCGCCGAGGCGCTCGTGGAGCGCGGCCGCCTCGGTGCCGATGCCGCGCCCGATCCGTCGGGCCTCCCGGTGCCCGGCGAGGCCCGGGCGCACCGCTGGCGCCACGTCCGCGTGGGTGCCCTCCATCGCGCCCACCACGGGGCGGACCCCGTGGCGCTCGGCGATGCGGTCGGCAGCGGTGCCCACGAGGTACGCCCAGACGTCGGCGTTGTACTCGTGGGCCTTCATCGAGATGCCCGTGCCGTGGATCGAGAACACCATGGCCGCTGCGAGGGGCACGGTGGTGCCGTCGGGCCCGAGCCGGTCGACGCGCAGGAGGTGGAGCACGGGGTTGACCGCGACCCACTTGCGCTGCGGGTCGCGGCGCTTGTCGGTGACCGTCCGGTTGTGGACGTAGGGGTCGTGCGAGCGGTTGCGGGTGAGGCCCCACACCTCGGTGTCCCCCGACGCGGCGACTGCCGGGGCCCGGGTGTCGTGGGCCTCGATCACCGCGGCGGCGATGCGCCGGACGAGGAAGTCGGTCCATGCCGGGTCGAAGCCGCCCTGGTTCGACGCGTGCCGGTTGTAGAAGTCGGTGCCGAGGAACTGCCCCGGCCCCGCGTGGGTGTGGGTGGCACCGATCCACAGCCCGGCCAGCGGGATGTCGGTGCGGTCGGCGATGGCCTCGGCGACGAGGTGCTGGAGCACCGACGAACCGCCGAGCAGATCGCACTGCACGATCGCGATCGACGAGCGACCGGACCGCAGGTGGACCACGCGCGCCCGCAGCCGGGTCTGGAACCCGTTGCCGGTGTTGGCGTTCGCCGAGTAGCCGGCCTTGGGCATGCCGGGCGGCGGCGTGATGTCGGCCTCGGCCGCACCGGCGAGCAGGCCCTCCACCTCGGGCAGCGGGACCGGCGGGCGTGGGCGCACGGCGAAGCGGCTCCGGCGCGGGGTCGCGTCGATGAAGGGGGCGAGCGGCGACGCCCACCCGGCGACGTGCTCC
>CAZUYW010000223.1:376-5225 GCA_964624775.1 uncultured Iamiaceae bacterium | reverse complement strand
GTGGCGGTCGACGCCAGGTAGCCGGCGTCGCCGGCGAAGGAGGCGACGAGCGTGCCGTGGTCGGGCAGGTTCCACCTGGTGGCACACGCGGCGACCCCGGTCGCCCCGGTGACGGCCGAGCAGGTCGCGACGGTCGCACCCTTGCGGTTCGTCATGGCGAAGGTGATGGTCTTGCCGGCGACGCCCGCACCACCCGAGGTCAGGGTCGCGGTGGGCGCACCCTTGGTGGTCTTGAGGCGGGCGAGGCTCAGGCTCGTCGCGGCCGGGGCGGCCGGCTCGGTGACGAAGGTGGCGAACTGCAGGTCGGCGCCCGTGTCGGTGAAGCTCGAGATGCTGTTCACCCGGTAGAGCGTCCCGCCGGCGTAGGTGCCGACGGCCTGGTCGGCGAGCTCGACGGCGCTGGTGCTGCGGATGCCGCCGACCGCGATGCCGAGCACGTCACCCGCGGTGACGTCGATCCCCTGGCCGAGGCCGATGGTGGCCGCCTGGCCGGGCATCAGGGCCACGGACAGGTTCGAGGCGAGCAGCGGCGTGCCGGGCAGGGTCGCTCCGACCTTGTAGATCTGCACGTTGGCGGGGCCGCCGTTGGAGGACGTGATCTGGACGGCGTCGAGGCGACCGGTGCGCCCGACCGTGAAGGTCTGCAGGAGTCCGGGCACGACGAGGATCGAGCCGTCGGCCACCGGCTGAGACTGATCCGCAGCACCGACGGCGCCGCCTGGCGACGCGGCGAAGCCGAGGACGAGGGCGAACACCGCCACCACGAAGGCGACGGCACGGAGGGGCGTGCGGTGTGTGGTCATGGCGCGGACCGTATGGATGGCCCCGAAAGCGGACACCCAGCGATGGGTTAGCCCGAGGTGAACGCCACGTTCAGCTCTGGTCGGGTCGGCTCGGCGCCTGGTGCGGTCGTGGGTGGTGGCGGCGGCAGGCCCAGCCTTCGTCCTGGGTCCGATCGCCCCGACCCAGGAACCGTCACTTGGCCAGGGTGATGCTCCAGCGACAACCGGTGCTGGAGTCGGCATACATGTTGATGTACTCGATCCCACCCACGAGATCGTTGAAGATCCCGGAGAACGACCCGGGTCCCTCCGAACTGGGAGACGGGATGCTCTCAAAGTCGTATGAGTCGCCAGAACCTTCGAGGTATCCGGAGTAGTAGCAGTGGTCGTAGTAGGTGGCGAAGACTCGATAGTCACCAGCGGGCAGCGAGAACTTGGGGGTCTGCCCTTCGCCCTTACCGGTCACGGACACGACGGTGACCCACGACTGGACCCTGAAGCTCGCGCTCACGACCGAGCCACCAGGAGAACGAAACCGCAGGATGTACGCGCCATATTGCGTAGCAACGAAGCTCGTGCGGAAGGTGCCGTTCGAAGCGAGGTGCACGACCGTCCCCCGATCGCTCCACTTGCCGGAGACCTGGCGCTGCAAGACAACATCTCTCAACCCGTTAGCACGACCCGTCACATTGACGGTCGTGCCCTTCTGGACATTCGAGCGGTAGCCCGTAACGGTGATCGATGCCGCACTCGCGTTGGCTGGCGAAACCATCGCCAGCGCGAGCACCATCGCCAACGCAACTCCAATCGCAAGCTTGCGCATCCGCACGCCCTCCGCGCCGTCGTCCTTGGGACTCTCCGCCGTGCGCCAAATGTGGCCCCCGCACGGCAGAGTATTGCGCAGGTGTGACCCGTGCTTTCAACCGACGGACTGATGGGCGGGTACGTGTTGCTGAGTCGCGGGCGATGATCGACGTCGTGCAGCGAGAGCGGCTCGCCGTGGCGGTCCTCACACGCCCGCGAGTCCGGCTCTGACAACGGCGACACCGCCAGGCCCCCGGTACGGCTGCCAACGGCCTGATCCGCCCCGAAAACGGCGTTGACCTGCGGACGGATCCGCAGGTCAACCGTGGTGGGCGATGAGGGAGTCGAACCCCCGACCCCCTGCGCGTCATGCAGGTGCTCTAACCAACTGAGCTAATCGCCCGTGACGCACGAAGGTAGCAGACCCTCCGACCGGCCCGGAACACGGAACCAGCCAGCGCCCGACCCCGTACACTTGAGCGTTCAACCACCTACCGGGGAGCACCCACCATGACCGACGCCAACGCCATGCACGACTGGAACCGCCAGATCATCGAGGAGTTCCGCGCCAACGGCGGCAAGGTCGGCGGGCAGTTCGAGGGTGCGCCGCTCGTGATCCTGCACACCACCGGCGCCAAGTCGGGCCTCGAGCGCGAGCAGCCCCTCATGGCCCAGGAGCTCCCCCAGGGCTGGGCGATCTTCGCCTCCAAGGCCGGCGCCCCGGACAACCCCGACTGGTACCACAACATCCTCGCCAACCCCGAGGCGTCCATCGAGTGGGGCACCGAGACCATCCCGGTGACCGCCCGCGTCCTCGAGGGCGAGGAGCGCTCGGCGATCTGGGAGGCCCAGAAGGCCGCCTACCCGGGCTTCGCCGAGTACGAGGCCGCCACCACCCGCACCATCCCCGTGGTGGAGCTCACCCGCCGCTGAGCGGCACCCGACCCGCAGCTGTCGCCGGGTTCGGCGTCGTCTACAGGATGGCGCCGGACCCGAGCAGCACCCGCAGCTCGCCGATCAGGCCGTGCGAGGTGTCGACGCTGAACTGGTCGGGCAGGCGCAGGACCTTGTCCTCGCCGATGTGCAGGAACACCTGGGCCTCGCCGGGGAACCGGGTGAGCAGCACCTTGAGGTCGTCGACCGTCTGCGGGTCGAGCCGGTGCGGGGCGACCTTGAGGCGCAACGGCGGCGCACCGTCGGTGATGCCCTCGAAGACCTCGACCTCCATGGCGATGAACTTGGGCTGATCGTCGCGCTTGTCGACCCGGCCCTTCACGAGCAGCACGGCGTCGTCGGCGAGCAGGTGCCCGATGTCGCTCATCGTCTTCGGGAACACCATGACCTCGATCGAGGACTGGAGGTCCTCGAGCACGAAGACGGCCATGAGGTCGCCCTTCTTGGTCCACTTGCGCTGCAGGCCGTTGACCACGCCGCCGATGGTGCGGACCGACCCCTCCTCCACCTCGGTGAGCTCGTCGATGGTGTGGTCGGTCTTGCGGCGCAGCGCGGCCTCGGCGCCCATGAGCGGATGGTCGGACACGTAGAGGCCGAGCATCTCCTTCTCGAAGGCGAGCTGTTCCTTCTTCTCGAACTTGAGGTCGGGGATCTTCACCCGCTCGTCGAAGGCCGGGGTGCCCGTGTCCTCCAGGTCGCCGAACAGGGTCATGACGCCCATGTCGCGCTCCTTGCGACGGGCGATCGTGTTGTCGACGATCTGCTCGTACACGGCGAGCAGGCCCCGGCGGGGATGGCCGAGCGAGTCGAACCCGCCAGCCTTGATCAGCGATTCCAGCGTCTTCTTGTTGAGCACGCTGAGGTCGACCCGCTCGCAGAAGTCGTAGAAGTCGACGAAGGGCCCGTGCTCGTCGCGCTCGGCCACGATCTTGGCGACGAGGGCCTCACCCACGTTGCGCACCGCGGACATGCCGAACGGGATGACCTCGGTGCCATCCTCGAGGCGGGCCGGCACGAAGTCCGAGCTGGAGCGGTTGACGTCGGGCACCAGCACCTGGATGCCCATCTGGCGGCACTCGTTCAGGTAGACCGCGGCCTTCTCGAGGCTGGTCTTCACGCTGGTGAGCAGGGCGGCGAGGTACTCGACCGGGTAGTGCGCCTTCAGGTACGCGGTCTGGAAGGTGACCAGGCCGTACCCGAAGCTGTGGCTCTTGTTGAACGCGTAGTTCGCGAAGCCCTCGATCGTGTCGAACAGGTGCGTGCCGAGCTCCGCGCCGTAGCCGGTGGCCTCACAGCCGTCGACGAACTTGCCCCGCTCCTTGGCCATGAGCTCGGGCTTCTTCTTGCCGGTGGCCTTGCGGAGGTTGTCGGCCTCGGCGAGCGAGTAGCCGGCGAACTTCTGGCTCACCCGCATCACCGACTCCTGGTAGATCATCAGGCCGTACGTGTCGGCCAGGAGCTCCTCGGCGTCGGGGTGGAAGTAGTCGACCGGCTTCCGCCCGTTCTTGCGGTCCGCGTAGTCGTTGTGCATGTTCACCGACATCGGGCCCGGCCGGTACAGGGCGATGAGGGCGGCGACGTCGAGGAAGCTGTCGGGGGCGAGCGAGCGCATCAGGGCCCGCATGGGCCCGCCCTCCAGCTGGAACACGCCGATCGAGTCACCCCGGCACAACAGGTCGAGCGTCTCGCGGTCGTCGAGGGGGATGTGGTCGATGTCGACGTCGATGCCGCGGAAGCCTTTGATCAGCTCGAGGGCGTCGGAGATGACATCGAGGTTCCGCAGGCCCAGGAAGTCCATCTTCAGCAGGCCGAGCTCCTCGACGCCGCCCATCTCGAACTGGGTGACCACCGGCGCGTCCTCGATGTCGGCGCCGGCGACGGGCTTGCGCTGGATGGGCAGGTACTCGGTGAGCGGATCCTTGGTGATCACCACCGCGGCGGCGTGGATGCCGTCCTGGCGGCGCAGGCCCTCCAGGCCCTTGGCGACGTCGATCACCCGGCGGAGGTCGTCGTCCTCCTCGTACATCTTCCGGAGGTCGGCGGCCATCTTGTAGCCGTCCTCGAACTTGGGGTGCTTCTCGAGGCAGGCGTACAGCGGCGTGTCGCGCCCCATGATCAGCGGCGGCATGGCCTTGGCCACCTTGTCCCCCACCACGTACGGGTACCCGAGCACGCGCGCGGCGTCGCGCACGGCGGCTCGGGCCTTGATGGTGGAGAAGGTGACGATCTGGGCGACGTGGTCACGCCCGTAGCGCTCGGCCGCGTAGCGGATCATCTCGTCCCGGTACCGGGAGTCGAAGTCCATGTCG
>CAZUYW010000223.1:0-366 GCA_964624775.1 uncultured Iamiaceae bacterium | reverse complement strand
TACACGCGGCTCGGGTTGAGGAACCGCTCGAACAGGCGGTCGTACTCGATCGGGTCGAGGTCGGTGATCCAGAGGCAGTAGGCGACGGCGCACCCCGCAGCCGAGCCACGGCCGGGGCCCACCCGGATGTTGGTGTCGCGGGCGTGCTTGATCAGGTCCCAGGTGATGAGGAAGTACGAGCTGAAGCCCATGTTCGAGATGACCTCGAGCTCGTAGGCCAGGCGCTCGACGACCGAATCGGGCAGCGGGTCGCCCCAGCGCTTCTTCGCCCCCTCGAAGGTGAGGTGGCGCAGGTACTCGCCGTCGTCCGCGAAGCCCTCGGGCAGCGGGAAGTTGGGCAGCTGCGGCTTGCCGAACTCGATCTCG